>NZ_VLKF01000001.1:902364-1203153 GCF_007994135.1 Modestobacter roseus | reverse complement strand
GCCGGGCAACCCGTGCCCCCGCCGGGCGGGGGCACGGGTGTCAGTCGGCGTCGACCGGGCGCAGCCGGGGGCGGGTGGCCCGGGCCTGTGCGGCGGCGAGGATGCCGATGACGGCCAGCGCGTTGCGGATCGTCCCGTCGAACACCTGCTGGACGGCGTCGGCGAGCGGCACCCGCTCGACGGTCATGTCCAGCTCCTCGTGCTCCACGGTGAAGCCCTCGGGCCGGTCGACCGGGGAGAGGCCCTCGGCCAGGTAGACCAGCACCTTCTCGTCGCAGAAGCCGGGCGTGGAGTACGCGGTGGCCAGCAGCGACCAGTGTTCGGCGGCCAGCTGCACCTCCTCGGCCAGCTCCCGGCGGGCGCCCTCGACCGGCGGCTCGCCGTCGACGTCCCGCAGCCCGGCCGGCAGCTCCCACAGGTGCTCGCCGAGAGGGTGCCGGTACTGGCGCAGCAGCACCACCCGGTCCTGGTCGTCGATCGCCACGACGCCGACGGCGCCCGGGTGGTGGACGACCTCGCGCACGCTCTCCGCCCCACCCGGCATGGCCACGGTGTCCCGGCGCAGCGAGATGACCCGCCCGGCGTAGACCTCCTCCGACGCGAGGACCTCGTAGGAGTGGCTCATCAGATGCCCACGTGCTCGTCCTCGGGCACCGGCAGCCGGGCCGCGTCCTGGTAGGTGGCCGCGGCCTGCACGAAGGCGGCGAACAACGGGTGCGGCCGGGTGGGCCGGCTCTTCAGCTCCGGGTGGGCCTGGGTGCCGACGAAGAACGGGTGCACGTCGGCGGGGAGCTCGGCGAACTCCACCAGCGTCCCGTCCGGGGAGGTGCCGGAGAACACGAGGCCGGCCTCGGTGAGCCGGTCGCGGTAGGCGTTGGCCACCTCGTACCGGTGCCGGTGCCGCTCGGTGATCTCGGTCGACCCGTAGGCCGCGGCCACCACCGAGCCCTTGGCCAGCGCGGCCGGGTAGCTGCCCAGCCGCATCGTGCCGCCCATGTCCCCGCGCCCGGCGACGACGTCCAGCTGGGTGGCCATCGTGGAGATGACCGGGTCGGGGGTGCCCGGGTCGAACTCGGTGGAGTTGGCGCCGGTGATGCCGGCCAGGTTGCGGGCGGTCTCGATGACCATGCACTGCAGGCCCAGGCACAGCCCCAGGGTGGGGATGCCGTTGACCCGCGCGTGCCGGATGGCCCCGAGCTTGCCCTCGATGCCGCGCACGCCGAAGCCCCCGGGGACGCAGACCCCGTCGACCCCGGCCAGCGCTGCCGCAGCACCCTCCTCGGTCTCGCAGTCGTCGGAGGGCACCCAGCGCACCTCCACCCGGGACCGGTGCGCGAACCCGCCGGCCCGCAGCGCCTCGGTGACCGACAGGTAGGCGTCGGGCAGGTCGATGTACTTGCCGACGAGGGCGATCGTCACCGTCTGCTTCGGCTGGTGCACGCGGTCGAGCAGGTCCCCCCACACCGTCCAGTCGACGTCCCGGAACGGCAGGCCGAGCCGGCGGACGACGTAGGCGTCCAGGCCCTCGCGGTGCAGCACCTTGGGGATGTCGTAGATCGACGGCGCGTCGGGGCAGGAGGTGACCCCCTCGGCCTCCACGTCGCACATCAGGCCGATCTTGCGCTTGATGCCCTCGGTGATCTCCCGGTCCGACCGGCAGACCAGCGCGTCGGGCTGGATGCCGATGCTGCGCAGCGCCGCCACCGAGTGCTGGGTGGGCTTGGTCTTCAGCTCACCGGAGGGGGCGATGTAGGGGATCAGCGAGATGTGCAGGAAGAAGCAGTTGTCCCGGCCGATCTCGTGCCGCACCTGCCGGGCGGCCTCCAGGAAGGGCAGCGACTCGATGTCGCCGACCGTGCCGCCGACCTCGGTGATGACGACGTCGACGCGCTCGGGGCCCTCCGCCACGGCCATGATCCGCGACTTGATCTCGTTGGTGATGTGCGGGATCACCTGCACGGTGTCACCCAGGTACTCCCCGCGCCGCTCCTTGGCGATGACGTCGGAGTAGACCTGCCCGGTGGTCACGTTGGCCCGGCCGGTCAGGTCGGTGTCCAGGAAGCGCTCGTAGTGCCCGATGTCCAGATCGGTCTCGGCGCCGTCCTCGGTGACGAACACCTCCCCGTGCTGGAAGGGGTTCATCGTCCCCGGGTCCACGTTGAGGTAGGGGTCCAGCTTCTGCATCGTCACCCGCAGCCCCCGGGCGGACAGCAGTGCACCCAGTGAGCTGGCCGTGAGGCCCTTGCCCAGCGAGGAGACCACGCCGCCGGTGACGAAGACGAACTTCGTCGGCTGCGAGTTGGGGAGAAGGGATCCGCGGTTGCTGTTCTCAGCCAGTCGACCCACGGACGCCCACGTTAACACGCGGGTCACCGCCCTCCGGCGCCCCTCCCGGGGCGCTCCCCGCCGGGGTCGCACCGGCCTCCTGCGCTGCCGGGGTGCCGGCGGCCAGCCAGACCAGCAGCGGCACCAGCACGGTGGCGGCGGTGGCCGGCAGGGCGACGCCGCTGTCGTTGACCAGGGCGCCGACGGTGAGGCTCAGCGCCACCGCGGTGAGCCCGGCTCGCAGCACCCGCAGCCGGGCGCCGCCGAGCCCACCGGGCCGCCGGCCGGGGCCGCTGCGCAGCAGCCCGCCGGGGCGCAGCAGCCACACCGCCGCCGCCGCGGCGACCAGCAGGGTCCAGGACAGCGGGCTGCCGGTGAGGATCGCCAGGTTGGCGGTGGCCTTGCGGCTGACCACCGTCCACGCCTCGCCGTCGAGCAGTTGCCCGACGAACCGCCCCAGGTGCGTGCGCTCGTCGGCCGCGCGGGTCCAGTCCAGCACCGCCACCGAGCCGACGACGACGACGGCCGCGGCGAGCACCAGGACCAGCCGGACGACGGTCACCCGCACCCGGGCCAGCAGCATCCCCAGCACCACGAACCCGGGGACGGCGGCCAGCACCCCACCGAAGTCCCGACCCAGCCCCGGCGCGCCGATCAGCGCGACGGACACCACCCCGGCGGCCAGCACCGGCAGCGCCCAGCGGGTGCGCGAGGGCTCGGGCACGCGACCGGCCCACCAGGCGGCGGCGCAGGCGGTCAGCAGCAGCGAGCTGACCGCGAGCAGCCCGAACGTCAGGTTGCCGTACCCGGTGAACCGGCCGGCGACGATCGCGTCGTAGCCGAGCAGGCCGTTGAGCTCCAGCGGCGAGCCGGCCAGCACGTCACCGACCACCGTGACCAGGGTGACCACCAGCACCGCGGCCGGTGGCCCCAGCCGGCGGTGTCGCCACGGCCCGGCCGCGGCGAGCACCCCGACGGCCACCGCGGCGACGGCCACGCTGAGCGCGAGGGTCACCCGGGGGCTCCCCGTGCGCTCCCAGGGCACGACGCCGGCCAGGTAGGTGGCCACCGGCACCGACGCGACGACCAGCGCGGCCAGCCGCAGCCCGCTCCGCGCCCGGCCGGCGAGGGCGGCGCGGGGACGGCGCAGCCCCAGGAGCAGCAGCGCGGCCGCGAGCAGCGTCCCGTCCAGCGCCACGAGCGTCCAGAAGAAGGTGCTGGTGCTGCGGTAGTGCACGACCGCGCGGGTGTTCGCCCGCTCCAGGACCTCGATCGCCTCGGCCAGCGGTGGGCGTTCCCCGGCCACCCGCATCGGTTGCCCGTTCATCGACGGCGGGCGCTCCACCCCCAGTGCCCGCAGCACGGTGGGGGCGACGTCGATGAGCTGGGTGAACGGTGCCCGACCGGTGCTCGCCGAGCTGAGCCAGCTGGGCTCGAAGCCGGGCCCGGAGACGATCCCCACGTGCAGCTGCGGGCGGCCGTCGTTGACCTCGGAGACGCCCTGCAGCACGAGCAGGGTCTCCCCCGGCAGCCCGGCGACCGCCTCGCGCAGGGCGCCGACGGCGGCGTCGACCTGCCGCACCGCCCACGGCCGGGCGTCGGCGCGGGTGCCGGTCTCGGTCTCGGTCTGGCTGGAGCTGCCGGCATCGGTGAGGGTGTCGAGGGAGACCAGGGTGAGCGGGCACCGGGCGAGCAGCGCCGCGAGCTCGGCCGGGTCGTCGGGGAGCCGGTCGGTGACGGTGAACCGGCTCTCGGGGCCGGCGACCGCCAGGGAGGCGGCGCGCCCGACGGCGGTGCTGCACTCGACGGCGTCGCCCAGCGCACCGGCCTGGGCGCCGAAGCGGGTGGTCGCCGTGTCGGCGGTCACCCGCTCCACGGTGCGTTCCGGTTCGGCGAGGCCGACCTGGGCGACCTGTTCCTCCAGGCCGCAGAAGGACAGGGAGGTGTCCACCGGCTCGGCCGCCGGGTCGCCCGGCTCGGCGCCGTCCTCCTGCTCCTCGGGCACCGGGGCGCTGGGCAGCGGCACCGGCGGGATGGGCTCGAACGGGCCGGGGTACCGGGCCCGGTTACCCGCGCCCAGCGTCGCCCAGCCGTCGAGCAGGCAGGTGGTGGACCGGGCCGCGCGGACCGAGACCGCCGAGATCCCGGAGTCCTCGGCCAGCGACCACAGCTGCGGGGTGGTCTCGGGGTCCAGGTCCGACCACAGCAGACCGGCCACCCCCACCACCAGCACCCGGTCGGCCCGCCACTGGTCCGCGACCTGGTCGTCGCTCGGATCGCCGTCGGCGGCGGCTGCCGGGCCGGCCAGCAGCCCGGCCAGCAGCGCCAGCAGCAGCGCCAGGACGGTGGCCGTCCGGGCCCCGCGGGTCACCCGCGCCGCCCCGGCGGGTCGGCGAGCAGCTCCCGGTACAGCGTCACCAGCTGGGCCGCGGTGGCCGCCTCGTCGGGCCAGGTCGCGGCCTGGCGCGGCCCGTCGGCGCCCAGCCGGGCGGTCCGGGCCGGTTCGGTGAGCACCCGCGTGACGGCCTCGGCGAGCGCCTCGGCGTCCCCGACCGGCACGAGTTCGGCGGCGTCGCCCACCAGCTCCGGGATGCCGCCCACCCGGGAGGCGACCAGCGGCGTGCCGGCCCGCAGCGCCTCCTGGGCGGTGAGCGACCGGGCCTCCCACACCGAGGGCAGCACGCAGACGTCGGCGGCGCCGAGCAGGTCGGCGACGTCGGTGCGGCGGCCCAGCAGGGTGACCGGCAGCTGCTCGGCCCGGATCCGGGCGGCGAGCTCCTCGTGCAGCGGGCCGTCGCCGGCGATCGCCACCAGCGGCGCCGGCTGCAGCCGCGGGTCGGCGACCCAGCGGGCCACGGCGTCGAGCAGCACGTCGTAGCCCTTCTGCGGGTGCAGGCGGCCGATGGCGACCACCAGCGGGCGGCTGTCGTCCTCCAGGCCCACCTCCCGGCGCACCTCCGGCCGGGGCGCTGCGGCGCCGGCAGCGGGGGCGCGGCCACCGGGGCGACCCGGACGTCGCGGGCACCGAGCCGGCGGGCGTTGTCGGCGAGGTCACCGGAGGCGGCCAGCACGACGTCGGCGCCGCGGATGGTCGCCCGCTCCGCCACCTGCAGCACCCGGCGGCGCAGCCCGCCGCCCTCGGGGAGCGCGTTGTGCAGGGTCAGCACGAGCGGGCGGCGGCGCTGCCCGGTCAGCCGGCGGGCCGCCGCGGCGACCAGCCCAGCCCGCAGGCCGTGGGCGTGCACCAGGTCGGCGCCGGCGGTCGCGCGGCCCAGCGCCAGCACGGCGCGCAGGTCGGCGGCGGGGTCCAGGCCGGCGGAGATGCCGACCGGGCGGAAGTCGGCACCGGTACCGGTGAAGTCGAACAGCTCCTCGGTGGCCTGCGGCCCGCACACGCGCACGGAGGCACCGGCCTGCCCGAGCGGGGCCAGCAGGGAGCGCAGGTGGGTGCCGACGCCGCCGGTGCTGGTGGCGAGGACCTCGGCGATCCGCCGGTCGGCCAGTGGGGGTGCCTGCGTCTCAGCCATGGGTCGCCTCCTGCCGCACCGGTCCGCGCAGCCCGGCCACGGCCGCGAGCAGCGGCCCCCGGGCGGTGCCCATGATGATCGCACCGGCGACCACCAGCACCACGGCACCCGCGGCGACGCCGGCGCCGAGCGCGGCGGCCAGGCCGCCGGGCACCGGGTCGGCGCCCAGTGCCCGGGCGGTGAGCAGTCCCGCGGCGCCGGCCACGACGGCGGCGACGACGGCCGGTCCCCCGGTCCGCGGCAGGCCGTCGAGGACGCCGGGGCCGGCCACCCGGGCGGTGACCACCAGCAGCGCCAGTCCGGCCACGGTCACCCCCACCGTGTGCCCGGCGGCCAGCGCGAACGCACGGTCACCCGAGGGCAGCGCGGCGGAGAGGACGAGGTCGGCCGCGACCGCGACCAGCCACCCGCCGGCCACGCAGGCGGTCGGCGCGCGCCAGAGCCCGCGGGCGTAGAGCGCCCGGGACAGCAGCGCGACCAGGCCGTAGCCGAGCAGCCCCGGGGCGAAGGCCGCGATCGCCGGTTGCAGGGCGATCGCGCTCCCGCCGTCGTCGCCGGAGGCGAGGAAGACCCGGGCCATCGGGCCGGAGACGGCGACCAGCCCGGCCGCGGCGACCGCCGACCCGACGAGGACCAGCACGGCGGCCGGC
The DNA here is from genome assembly GCF_007994135.1 of Modestobacter roseus. Taxonomy (NCBI): domain Bacteria; kingdom Bacillati; phylum Actinomycetota; class Actinomycetes; order Geodermatophilales; family Geodermatophilaceae; genus Modestobacter; species Modestobacter roseus. Next base: position 1,196,651 of record NZ_VLKF01000001.1, on the reverse strand, counting down.
GCCAGGGACCGGCGGTACGCCGGCTCGTCACCCCGCTCGGCGGCCTCGCTGAGGCCCGGGTAGACCGAGGTGGCCAGGGGGACGGCGACCGCCGCCCACGGCAGCAGGAACAGCGTCAGCCCGGCGAAGTAGACGACCTGGGTGCCGTCCGGGGCGTCGGTGTTGGCCAGCCGGATCGCCACCACCGCGACCAGCTGCTGCCCGGCCAGGGTCAGCACCCCGGCCAGCGCCAGCCGGCGCACCCGCGGGGCCGCACCGACCGGGAACCGCAGCGACGGGCGCAGCCGTAGCCCCAGCCCACGCATCGGTACGAGCAGCGACAGGGCCAGCGCCACCACGCCGAGCGTCGTGCCGACCCCGAGCACCAGCTCGGCGGGCGTGGAGAGGGTGTCGACGTCCCGGCTGCCGCCCAGGGCGGCGAAGAGGAGGTAGGCCGTGGCCACGACGACGGAGCTGAGCAGTGGCGCGATCGCCGGGCCGGCGAACCGCCGGTGCGCCTGCAGCACGCCGGTGAGCACGATCCCGATGCCGTACAGGACCACCTGGGGCGCGAAGACGACCAGGAAGCGGGCGGCGAGGTCGACCTTCGCCGGGTCCCCGGCGTCACCGCCGAGCAGCAGCGTCGCGATCGGGTGCGCCAGGACCGCGAGCAGCACCGCCAGCGGGACCAGCAGCAGCAGGGTCCAGCCGAGCAGCGCCGAGGCCGTGCGGCGCACCTGCTCGCGGTCGCCCGCCGCGATGCCACCGGCCAGCATGGGCACCACGAGGCTGGCCAGCGCACCGCCGGCGACCACCTCGAAGACGATGTTCGGGACGTTGTTGGCGGCCAGGTACGTGTCACCGGTGGAGTCCGCGCCTACCGCGTTGGTGAACACCACCGTCCGGCCGAAGCCGGCCACCCGCGCCAGCAGGGTCAGCGCCGAGATCAGCAGCGCCGCCCCTGCCACCCCCTGTGCGACCCGGCGGGCGCTCACGCCCGTCGTCGGCCGAGCCGGTCCAGCTCGCGCAGCCCCGGGGTGGCCTCGATGACACGGGTGAAGCTGACCTTCTCGCTGGCCAGGGTGAGGGCGGCGACGCCGGTGAGCAGGCCGGCCCGCAGCGGTCGCCCGGGCAGCGCGGCCAGGCGGAGCCCCAGCAGCGCCCCGACCGCGTTGGCGCCGCAGTCACCGAGCATGACCCGCTCGCCGAGGTCGGCCGGCAGCACGCCGAGGGTGGCGCCCAGCGGGCCGGCGACGAGCCCGCCGGCGGGCCCGCCGATTGTGGCCGAGCCCAGCAGCACGGCGGCCTTGCCGGCGCGGCCGGGGCGCAGGTCGAGCAGGTTGACCAGGTTCGCCGTCCCCGCGACCAGCCCGGTGGTGAGCACGCCGTCGACGAGCGCACCGGCTCCCGTGCCCCGGCGGGTCAGCGCCGCGGCGACCGCCGCCGCCGCGCCGATCCCGGCGACCTTCACCGCGCCGGCGGACACCCGGCCGGCGCGCAGCGCCGCCAGGTGACCGGCCAGCCCCTTGTCCCGGGCCTGCTCCGGCCGGGCGCCGGCGAGGTCGTCGTACCCGCCGACGAGGCCCGCGGCCGTACCGACGACGAACGCGGCCGCCCGCTGCCCGGCGGGCGCGCCGGCCACGGCGGTGCCGGTCGCCGCGGCGGCCAGCACCGGACCACCGAGCAGCGTCACCGGCCGCCCGGCGTAGTTGGTGCGCCGCCAGCGGGCACCGGCCGGCCGGGCGGTGAGCGCCGCGGCGCCGGCCAGGCCGGCACGGGCCGCGAGCGCCCCGGCCGCCGCCCGGGTGAGCTGTCCCCGGGGGCTCACGAGACCGGTGCCGGCACCGGCTGGGCGTCCTCGCCCGCCCCGTACTGCCCCGACGTGCCCGCACCCTCGGCCACCAGCGCGAGGACCGTCGCGATCCGGCCTGCGGCCGCGGTGACGTTGTCGACGGTGGAGACGTTGTCGCTGGCCCCGGCGTCGGCCCGGATCGCGGCGATCAGCCCACCGTCCTCGGCCGCGACGGGGTCACCGGCGACGACGGCCCCGGCCCCGGCGGCGTCCAGCGCGGTGGCCAGCTCGACCAGCGCTGTCGTCCGCACGTCGGCGTCCTCGCCCTCGACCGCGCCGCTGGTCAGGACCACCGCGTACTCGGCCGGGCTGACCGAGCTGGTGTCCCGGCTGAGCACCCCGAGCTCCTCGAGGCCGGCGAGCACCTGGGCGGTGGCGGTCGTGTCCGGCGGGACGCCGGCGCCGTCGTCGCCCTCGCCGGGCACCATCAGCACCTGGGCCAGCACGGATGCGAGGAGCTCGCCGGCGTCGCCGGTCTCCGCGGGCACGACCCCGGCCGGCAGCCCCGGTCCGGTCACGTAGCTCTCCAGACCGGACGTGGTGGCGGGGTCGGCGTAGGTGTCGGTCAGCCGGACCGTGCCGGTGACGGTGGCGCCGGCGCTGCCCAGCAGTGCGGTCACGCCCTCGACCACCTCGGGGTCGACGTCGCCGCCGGCGATGACCAGCAGCACGCTGCTCCCGGCCAGCCGGTCGGCCACCAGCACCGGCCCGACCGCCTCGTCGAAACCGCCGTCGTCGTCGAGCTGGGCCTGCAGCCCCTGGGTCTGGTCCTCCAGGGCCCGCTTGTCCTCCTGCAGCTGGCTCACCTGGTTCTGCAGGTTGGTCAGCACCGGCCCGTTGAGCTGGGTCGTGCCGATCACGATGCCCAGCGCGACGGCGAGGAACACCGCGATCAGCGAGACCAGGTGGTAGCGGAAGTCGATCACGAGAAGAGGTTCTCCAGCCAGAACACGAAGCTGTCCCATTGGTCGATGAGCAGGTCCAGGTACACCCGGCCGGCGGTCGAGACGGCCATGGCCGCCACGATCGAGGCCAGCGCGGCGAGGACCAGCAGGGTGAGTGCGAGGGTGGAGATCCGGCTGCGGTAGAGCCGGCTCACCCCCTTGGCGTCGACGAGCTTGCCGCCCAGTCGCAGCCGGGTGAGGAAGGTGGAGGCCATGCCGCCGCGGCCCTTGTCCAGGAACTCGACCAGCGTGGCGTGCGTGCCGACGGCGACGATGAGCGAGGCGCCCTTCTCGTCGGCCAGCAGCATGGCGATGTCCTCACTGGTCGCCGAGGCCGGGAAGGTGATGGCCTCGACCCCGAGGTCGAGCACCCGCTGGAGCCCGGGGGCCCGCCCGTCGGCGTAGGCGTGCACCACGACCTCGGCGCCGCAGCGCAGGACGTCGTCACTGACCGAGTCCATGTCGCCGATGATCATGTCCGGCTGGTAGCCGGCCTCGCGGATCGCGTCGGCCCCGCCGTCGACCCCGATGAGCACCGGCCGGTAGTCGCGGATGTAGGACCGCAGCGCCGCCAGGTCCTCCTTGTAGTCGTACCCGCGGACGACGACCAGCGCGTGCCGGCCCTCGATCCGGGTCCGGACGTCGGGCACGCCGACGCCGTCGAGGAGCAGCGCACGCTCGCGCTTCATGTACTCCATGGTGTTGGCGGCGAACGCCTCGAGCTGGGTGGAGAGCCCGGCCCGGGCCTCGGCCATCGCCGCGTCGACGGTCTCCTGGGTCTGCTCGACCCCCTCGGCGACCACGGTCTCCCCGACGAGCAGCCGGTTGCCGTCGACGCGGGCGTGCGTGCCCTCCTGGAGGGTGTCGAAGACCTCCTTGCCCACCCCGTCGATCAGCGGGATGCCGGCCTCGACGAGGATCCCGGGGCCCAGGTTCGGGTAGCGGCCGGTGGTGCTCGGGGCGGCGTTGACCACTGCGGCGACCTTCGCGGCGACCAGCGAGTCGGCGCTCACCCGGTCGACGTCGGCGTGGTCGATGACGGCGATCTCACCGGGCCGCAGCCGCTTGGTGAGGTTCTTGGTCCGGTGATCGAGCCGGACGGTGCCGGCCACGCCGGGTCCGGTCGAGGACGCCCGTCCGCGCCGCAGGGTGCCGATGCGCATGCGCTTCATGCTCCCATGGCGTGCTGTTCACCGATGACCGACGCGCGATCGTCACTGACCGGTCACACATGGTGAACGCCACGGCGGACGGCGCGACACGCCCACGATCACGCCGGGTGTCGTTGTCCGGGGACGGGACCGGCCCGTCACTAGCGTGGCTGCTGTGACTGGAGGGGCCTCCGCGAGCCGGGGTACAGCGACCGTCCTGCACGACACCGCTCTCGACCGGGTCGGCACGGCTCAGGCCGCCGACCCCGGTGCGGAGGACGCCGGTCCCGGTGCACGGGTGGTGGCGTTCGCCCCGCCGGCGCCGGCGAGCCCCGCGCCGTCCCCGCCGCGCCGCCCGCCCCCGCGCCACCGGCCGACGTCGTCACGGAGCCCGGTCGCCGGCCCTCCCGGCGGCGCGGGCGCGGCGGGCCGAACAAGCGGGAGCTGCGCCGCCAGCAGACCCGCGAGGAGATCGTCGACGCCGCGGCCGGGCTGTTCGCCGAGCGTGGCTTCGACGCCGTGAGCGTGCAGGAGATCGCCCAGCGCGCGGGTGTGGTGGAGAAGACCGTCTTCAACCACTTCCCGGTCAAGGAGGGGCTGGTCTTCGAGGCCGACCCGCCGATGCGCGGCGCGCTCCTGGACGCCGTCCGGCAGCGCCGCCCCGGCCTGTCGGCCCCCGCGGCCGCCGGCGGGTTCATCGTGGCGGCGATCAGCCAGCTCGGCTCGGCGGAGGCCGCCGACGGCGTCGGCGAGATGGCCCGGGTGATCCGCGGCTCGCGGACCCTGCAGGTGCGGGAACGGGAGATCCTCGGTGCGCTGACCGACGCCCTGGCCGCGGAGTTCGCCGTCGAGACCGGGACGGAGCCGGGCCGGCTCGAGCCGTGGCTGGCCGCACACGCGGTGCTGGGCCTGTACGCGGGCCTGCTGGAGCTGGCCCGCGACCGGGTGCTGGCGGGGGCCGCCGGCCCCGAGCTGGTCGCCGAGCTCCGCGCCCGCGGCCGCGCGGGCCTGGCGCTGCTGCAGACCGGCCTCGCCGGGTACGCCGAGCGCCGGTAGCGCCGCGCGCCCCGCCCGGCGCGGCCGGTGGCCGCGGGACTCAGTTCCGCTGGGCCGCCACGGCCAGCAGCTCCCGGGCGTGCGCCTGCCCGGTCTCACTGTCGGCCAGCCCGGACAGCATCCGGGCCAGCTCCCGCACCCGCTCCTCGTCGGCGACGGTGTGGATGTCGGTGGCGGTGATGCCCGCCCCGGAGTCCGGCGCCTTGTCCACCACGACGTGGGTGTCGGCGAAGGCGGCGACCTGCGCCAGGTGGGTGACGACGACGACCTGGTGCTCGCGGGCCAGCCGCGCCAGCCGGGCGCCGATCTCACCGGCCGCCTGCCCGCCCACGCCGGCGTCGACCTCGTCGAACACCATCACCGGCACCGGGTCGGCGCCCGCGAACACCACCTCGATGGCCAGCATCACCCGGGACAGCTCACCGCCGGAGGCCCCCTTGTGCACCGGCCTGGCGGGCGCGCCCGGGTGCGCGGACAGCAGCAGCACCACCTCGTCCGCGCCGTCGGCGCCGGGGTGGTCCGGGTCGGTCTCGATGCGGAAGGACACCTGCGCGCTCTTCATCGCCAGCCCGGCCAGCTCCGTGCCCACCTCGGCGGCGAAGCCGTCGGCCGCGGCCCGGCGCCCCTCGGTGACCCGGGTGGACAGCGCGGCCAGCTCGGCACGGGCGGCGTCCCGCTCGGCCTCCAGCCGCTCGAGCGCCTCGTCGGAGACGTCGAGCCGGTCCAGCCGCTCCTGCGCGTCGGCCGCCCAGGCCAGCACCCCGGCCAGCCCGGCACCCGGCTCGGCGTACTTGCGCACCAGGGCGGTGATCGCGGCCCGCCGGTCCAGCACCTCGGCCAGGTGGGCCGGGTCGGCGTCCAGGTCGGCGACGTAGCCGGCCAGCTGGACGGCGACGTCGGACACCACGGCGACGGCGTCGGCCAGGTCGCGGGCCAGCAGCACCAGCGACGGGTCGTCGGAGGCGGCCAGCGCCCGTTCGGCGGTGGCCAGGGCCGCCGTGGCGTCGGCCGGGAAGCCGCCGTCGCCGCCCAGCTCGCCGGTGACGTCACCGACCAGCGCGATCCGCGCCTCGTCGGCGACCACGCGCAACGCATCGGCGTCGCCGAGCCGCTTGGCCTGGGCGTCGAGCGCCTCGTCCTCACCCGGCTCGGGGCTGACGGCGGCGATCTCCTCCAGCCCGTGCCGCAGCACGTCGGCGGTCTGCGCCAGCTCCCGTGCCTGGCTGCGCCGCCGGTCCAGGTCGTCGGCCAGCTCGCGCCACCGCGCGTACGCGGCCCGGTGCTCCTCGATGAGGGTCAAGTGTGCCGCGCCGGCGTAGCGGTCCAGGGCGCGCCGCTGCTCGGCCGGACGGGTCAGCCGCAGCTGGTCGGTCTGCCCGTGCACGGCCAGCAGGTCCTCCGACAGCTCGGCGACCAGACCGACCGGCACGGTGCGCCCGCCCAGGTGGGCCCGTGACCGCCCCTCGGCGCTGATCGTCCGGGCGAGGATCAGGCTGCCGTCCTCGTCGGGCTCGGCGCCGGCGTCGGCGGCCCGGTCCCAGACCGGCGAGCCCGGCGGCAGGGTGATCCGGCCCTCGACGCTGGCCCGGCCGTTGGCGCGCACCCGGCCGGGGTCCGCGCGGCCGCCGAACAGCAGGGTCAGGCCGGTCACGACCATGGTCTTGCCGGCGCCGGTCTCCCCGGTGACCACGGTCAGCCCGGGCCCCAGGTCCAGGGTGACGTCGTCGATCGAGCCCAGGCCACGGATGTGCAGCTCGGTCAGGGCGCTGTTGCGGGGAGCGGCCGCAGCGGCCTGCTCACGCCGCGCCGTCCGCGTCGCCACTCCGCACCCCCTCGGGTCGTCGGGTGAGGCCGTCGGCGGTGTTGATCTCCCGGCTCAGCACGTTGCGGTGCGAGGTCGGCGCCTCGTGCCCGGGTCCGTGCGAGCGGGCGTCGCGGAAGCCGCGGACCGGGAGGCCGAACTTGGCGACCAGCCGGTCGCCGAAGGAGGTGGGGTTGACCCGGGCGATCCGCACCGGCCGGTCCGAGCGCCGCACCTCGACCCGGCCGCCGTCGGGGACCTCGACCAGGCGCCGCCCGTCGGCGGAGACCCGGGCACGGGCGCCGTCGTGCGGCACGGCGACGGTCAGCACGGACGACGGGGAGGTGACCAGGGGCCGGGAGAACAGCGCGTGCGCGTTCGCCGGCACCAGCAACAGGGCCTCGACGTCGGGCCACACCACCGGCCCCCCGGCGGAGAACGCGTAGGCGGTGGAGCCCGTCGGGGTCGCGCAGAGCACGCCGTCGCAGCCGAAGCTGGTGAGCGGGTGCCCGTCGACCTCGAGGACCACGTCGAGCACCCGGGCGCGCTCCACCTTCTCCACCGAGACCTCGTTGAGCCCCCAGGTGCCGCCGACGGACCGCCCCTCGTCGTCGAAGACCGTGGCCTCCAGCGTCAGGCGTTCCTCCACCTCGTACTGGCAGCGTTCGACGGCGGCGAGCATCTCCTCGACCGCCTCGGGCTCGGTCTCGGCGAGGAACCCGACGCGGCCCAGGTTGACGCCGGTGATCGCCGCATCGGTGGAGCGGGCCAGCTCGGCGGCGCGCAGGAACGTGCCGTCACCACCGAAGACCAGGACGATCTCGGTGCCCTCAGCGGCCTGCGGACCGAACGTGCAGACCTCGGCTCCGGGGATGTCCAGGTCGTCGGCCTCGTCGTCGAGCACCCGGACGACGAAGCCGGCCCGGGCCAGCCGGGCGGCCGCGGCGCGGGCCAGCGCCACGATGTCGGCTCGCCCGGTGTGGACGGCCAGCAGCACCCGCCGGGTACCGCCCCCCTCCCGCGGTGGCGCGCACTCGGTCACTGTGGTCCCTCCTGAACTGCTCGGTCGACGTCGTCCGGCTGCGGTGGTGGGGCGTCGCGGCGCAGCCGGAGGAAGAACTCCACGTTGCCCGCGGGGCCGGGCAGCGGGCTGGCCACCACGCCCGCGGTGCCCCAGCCGAGGTCGGCGGCGGCCCGGGCCACGGTGAGCACCGCGTCGGCCCGGTGCCCCTGGTCGCGGACGACTCCCCCGCTGCCCAGCCTCTCCCGCCCCACCTCGAACTGCGGCTTCACCATCGGCAGCAGGTCGGCGTCGGGGGTGGCGCAGCTGGTCAGGGCGGGGAGCACGAGCCGCAGCGAGATGAAGGAGAGGTCGGCCACCACCAGCTGCACCGGCCCCCCGATCGTCTCGGGGGTCAGCTCGCGGACGTTGGTGCGCTCGTGCACCGCGACCCGGTCGTCGGTGCGCAGCGACCAGGCCAGCTCGCCGTACCCGACGTCGACCGCGACCACCTCCCGCGCGCCGCGGCTGAGCAACACCTCGGTGAACCCGCCCGTGGAGGCACCGGCGTCCAGGGCCCGCCGGCCGCTCACGTCGACGTCGAACGCCGACAGCGCGCCGAGCAGCTTGTGCGCGCCCCGGGAGACCCAGCTGGGCTGGTCCGGGTCGGTGCGGACGACGACGGGGGTGGCGGCCTCCACGCCGGTGGCCGGCTTGGTCGCGGCGGCGCCGGCGACGGTGACCCGGCCCTCGGCGATGAGAGCGACGGCATGCTCCCTCGAGCGGGCCAGGCCGCGACGGACGAGCTCGGCGTCGAGCCGGCTGCGACGTGCCATCAGAGCTGGTCGATGGTCGACAGTTCGCGCTGCAACCGCTCGTGCTCGGCCTCGTACACCCCGACGTGCTCGGCCACCGGCCGCTCGGCCAGGCCGGCGAACGGTGGTCCGGCCGCCGGGGTGGTCGGGGCCGGGTCGTGCCGGGCCGGGGACTCCCCCGTGCCGCCGTCACGGCCACCGGGCGTGGGAGCGACCGACGACCCGCTGGGAGCCCCGCGTGGGGGGCCGGGCACCGGGCGCGGTCGGTCGGGCTGGCTCACGGTGGTCCTCCTCCGCGGGTCTCGGTGGTCGGGTGTCGCCGCCGGGGCAGGCGGGCCGCCCGGGTGGTCGGACGGGTCATCGAGATCGGGTCATCGAGATCGGGGCCGGGTGGTCCCGGCCCCGGGCCGGTCCGCCGGCCGGGGTGGCGGCGGCGGGACCACGTCGGAGGCTACCGGCCGGTGCCGACGGCCCGCGGCGCGGCCGGACCCCGACGGCCTCACGGCGCAGGCCGGCAGGCCCGGGTCCTGGCGGCAGGTCCGGGCCCCCGACCGGCAGCACGGGTGACGGTGGCCGCCGGTAGCGTCCCGCCCCGGACTGCCCCGGCCGGGAACCGCCCGGCCATCGGCTGGAGGAGGCACCCCTTCCGTGGCGACGCTGGACCAGTGCATGACCGCTCTCACCGGGTTCGTCGGCCGGCTGGCCGCCAAGGACGCGGCCCGCGACCTCGACCGGACCGTCTCCTGCCGGCTGACCGACCTCGGGCAGGTGGTGCACGGCCGGTTGGCCCGGGGCGCCGTCCACGACATGACGGCGGTGCCCGAGGGGCCGGCGGTGCCCAAGGCCGACATCCGGCTGACGATGACCAGCGACGACCTGCTGGCGCTGACCGCCGGCGACCTCGACTTCACGCCGGCCTGGGCCAGTGGGCGGGTGAAGCTGGAGGCAGGGCTGCGCGACATGCTCCGGCTGCGCTCGATGCTCTGACCTGCCGGCCCGCACCGGACGCCCGCACACTCGCCGCGGGACCATCCGCCGCCCGGTCACCCGCCGTCGAGCTCCCACCGGGTCAGCGCGGCGGCCGAGTGGGCGTCGGCCGCGCTGATCGTCGGCCGCGGGCCGTCCCCGCCGGTGGGTCGCTCGTCCGCTGACCAGTGCGCCACCGCGAGGGCACGCAGGCCGTCCAGCCCGTCCCCGACGTCCGGACCGTCGCCGGCCGAACGGAGCACCAGGCGGTCCCCGGCCGAGGACGCCAGCCAGCTGCCACACCGCCACCCGCCGTCGACCGGCTGCACGGCCGGGTGCGGGGTCAGCAGGCCCGCGACGTCGGCGGCCAGCAGGTCCGGGCGCTGGTCGGGGGCGGCGGCGAGCAGGTCCGCCGGCGTGGCGACCCCGGTGAGGACGAGCAGGCTGGCCGCCCCCGCGCGCCGGGCGCCCTCGATGTCGGTGTCCAGCCGATCACCGACGACGAGCGGCCGGGTGGCGCCGGTGCGTCGCACGCACTCGGCGTGCATGGCCGGATCGGGCTTGCCGGTGACCACCGGGGACTGGCCGGTGACGGCGCTGACCACGCCCACGAGCGCGCCGTTGCCCGGCAGCACCCCGCGCGGCGAGGGGATGGTGGCGTCGGTGTTGGTGGCCACGTGCCGGGCGCCGTTGCGCACGGCCACCACGGCCTCGGCGAGCTCCGCCCAGCCGACTCCGGGCCCGTAGCCCTGGACCACGGCCGCTGGTCCGTCCTCGGCACGCTGGACGACCCGGAGCCCGGCGGCCGCGAGGGCCGCGGCCACACCCGGACCGCCCACCGCCAGGACGGGTGCGCCGGCCCCGACCAGGTCCCGGACCACCGTCGCGGCGGCCTGCGAGCTGGTGATGACGTCGGTCTCCGCGGCGGCCACGCCCAGCTCGGTGAGGTGGGCGGCGACCTGCGCCGGGGTGCGCGCGGCGTTGTTGGTGACGAAGCCCAGCTGCATGCCCCGGTCACGCGCGGCGGCGAGGGCCTCCGGCACCCCGGGCACCGCTGCCGGGCCGACGTAGACCACCCCGTCGAGGTCGAGCAGCGCCACGTCGTACTCGCCTGCCGGCGGCCGGTTGCTGCCGGCGACGAGGGGCGGTGTCCCGGGGGCGCTCACGCCGCAGCCGTCGCGGGGTGCTGGGGCACGGGGGCGGGCGTCGGGTGGGTCATGGCAGCTCCTGTGCGAGATCTCGGCGGGCGCGCACGCCGCGCAACGCCTGGGCGTAGTGGGTGAGGTCGGGTCGCATGGCGACCGCCAGGGCCAGGTGCTCGGCGGCGAGTTCGAGATCGCCGGCCCGGCTGGCGGCCAGCCCGAGACCGAACTGGGCGTAGTCGTCGGTCGGGTTGGCGTCGATGATCCGGGCGAAGCTGTCGATCGCGGCCCGGTAGCGCCCCGCGTCGTACTGGGCCCGAGCCAGCGCCTCCAGCACGCTGCGGGAGCCCGGTTCGGCGCCGGCCGCCCGCTCCAGCAGGGTGGCCGCGGCATCGGGGTGGCCGGCGCTGAGCAGCTGCAGACCGCGCTGGTACCACTCGTACACGCCGCCGTCCGGTTGCCCTGACTGCACCGCCGTCCCTCCCCCGTCGCCCCGGCCCTGCCGCGCCGCCGTCCGGCCGCCGCCGTCGGGCAGGGACCCCGCTCCTACCATCGGACGGTGCCCACCCCGACCGCGGACGCCCCGCCCTCCGCCGCGACGGGTCTCGACGTCCGGCCGTTTCGCGCTCTGGTCTACCGGGAGCACGATCCCGCGCGGCTGGCCCGGGTCAGCTCCCCGGCCTATGACCTGGTCACCGTCGGCGGCCGCGACCGCCTGGCCGAGGCCGACCCGCACAACATCGTCCGCTTGATCCTGCCGCACGTCGACCCCGTGCCGGGAGGCCGCGCAGCCAGCGACCGCAGCTCGGCCCGGGCGGCGGCGGCCAACCTGCGACAGTGGCTGGCCGACCGGGTGCTCGTCCGGGAGGACGTGGCGGCGCTCTGGCGCTACGAGATGGCCGCCCCCGGGCTCCCGGCGACCACCGGGTGGCTGGGGGCGGTCCGCGTCCCGCCGGCAGGGTCCCCCGCCGTGCTGCCGCACGAGGACACGTTCGCCCCGGCCGTCGAGGGCCGCCGCGCCCTGCTCGACGAGACGCGCACCGACCTCGAGCCCATTGTGCTGGCCCACGACCCGGAGCCGGAGGTCGCCGAACTCACGCGCCACTCCGGGCAGGGCGCGCCCACCCTGGAGGTCACCGACCCCGACGGTGTGACGCACCGGCTGTGGCGGGTGACCGACCGGGCCGTGCTCCAGCAGCTGACCACCGCGCTGGGCAGGACCCAGGCGGTGATCGCCGACGGGCACCACCGGTTCGCCGCTGCCCGGGCGCACCAGACCACCGGTGGCTCCACGCGCTGCGCCGTGCTGGCTTTCCTCACGCCGACGGGCCCGGGCGGACTGCGGGTGCAGGCGATCCACCGCGTCGTGCCCGACCTGTCGCTGCCGGCCGCCGTCGAGGCCGCTGCCACCGGGTTGACCGCGCGGGACGTCACCCCGGCCGACGGGGAACTCGCCGAGGTCTGCCGCCGCTGGGCCAGAGGCGCCGACGGCACTGCCGAGACGGGGCGTGGCCCGGTGTTCCTGGTGACCGACGGCACCCGGGTGGTGGAGCTGTCGATCCCGACGGCCGCCCTGCGAGCGACCGTACCGACCGAGGCCCCCACGGCCTGGCGGGAGCTGGACGTCGTCCTGGCCCACCACGGTCTGCTCAGCCACCTGTGGCACCGGGCCGACGACCCCACGTCGGTGCTGGTCGCGCACGACGTCGACCAGGCACTCCGGCTGGCCGGTGAACGTTCGGGCGTCGCCCTGCTGCTCCGCTCCCCCGCGCCGGCGGACGTGGCGGCGGTCGCCCGCAGCGGCGCCCGGATGCCTCGCAAGTCGACCCTCTTCGTGCCGAAACCCCGGACCGGGCTGGTGCTGCGACCGCACGAGGACTGACGGGTTCACGCCGGCTCACGCGCGGCCCGGCGCCCGGTGCGCTGCAGTTTCCGCCCCCGGCGGCAGCTGACCTCGTAGGCTACGGCGGTACCGGTGGGGGTGCGCCAGAAGCGGCGCTGCAGCGAACCCTCCACCTCCACGACGTCGTCGGTACGCCAGGCGGAGGCGTAGCGCAGCAGCGTGGGCACGGTGCTCACGCAGGTCAGGATGTCGGACCTGGGCGCCCGCGGACGCGGGTTCTCCCGCCGCACCACCAACTTGAACAGCAGCAGGGTGTCGCCGCTGGGCAGTGGGCGCAGTTCCGGTGGGGCGGACAGCCGCCCACGCAGCACGACGTCGTTCCGGTCGATCACGGCCAAGCTCATGCCGGCAAGCGTCGCCGGAGGGTGCACCGACCGGCCAGGGTCGCCCGCGAGTTGTGGACAGCCCTGGCCGGTGTGGACGACGGTGCTCAGTCCGTCAGACGGTCGTGCTCGTCCTCAGGGCCGGGAGGTGCCTGGAAGAGCCGGTTGTGGTCGCGCTCGACCGGCGGCGGGGTCTCCCCCAGCAGCTCGGCGACCTCGGCCTCGATGTCGGCATCGGTCACCGGTCCGGTCACCGCAGCGAGCATCTCCTCGTCGAACGGCTCGTCCACCTCCGCGGACGCGGGCTGGAAGAGCTGCTCGTCGGCCTCGTCGGCCTCGTCGGCTTCCGTGTCGACGGCCTCGGCCTCTTCAGCCTCGACCTCTTCGGCTTCCGCCTCGACGACGTCGGCCTCCGAGTCCGCGGTCTCCTCGTCCTCGACCTCCTCAGCGAAGTGCGCGCTGATGCCGGTCAGATCGTCGGGGTCGGCGGCGGCGATGGCCGCGTACCACTGCTGGGCCTGCTCGTCGTCGCCCCGGTCGAGCAGCAGGTCGGCGTAGGCCGTGGCCAGGCGCAGCCGGCCGAGGTCCGCGGCGCCGAGCGCGGCGGGCGTGGGCCGGCCACCGAGTGCGTTCTCCAGCACGAGGACGGCGGCACGCTGCTCGCCCAGGTCCTGCCGTGCACCGGCCTCCACCAGCCGCAGCTCGACCAGCTCCTCGCCCTCGGGCGAGGTCTCCAGCGCCTCCTGGACCAACCGCAGGGCGGTCTCCGGACGCCCGAGCGCCCGTTCGCAGTCGGCGAGGACGGCCCGGTAGCTCTGGTCACCGGTCATCCGCGCGTAGGCACGGAGCTCACGAGCTGCCTCCGCGAAGTCACCGGCGTGGTAGGCAGCGACGCCGACCGCCTCCCGCACGACCGCCAGTCGGGACGCCCGGTCGCGCGCGGCGCGTGCGTGCTGCAGGGCGAGCTCCGGGTCGTCCTCCAGCAAGCCGCCAGCGGCCACGAGGTGCTGCCCGACGACGTCGGAGTTGCGGGAGTCCAGCCCGCGGAGCGCGGTCCGGACGGCCGGATCAAGTTCCCGGGCGTCCGCCCAGTCGGGCAGCTCCGGCCCGGCGGGGCGTCGGACGGCGTCGTCCGGTGCGCTGTCGGCGTCACCCGGGCGGCGGTCCTCCCACGACGGGCGGTCGGCGGAACCGGTGCGGGCCGGGCGGCGATCCTGCCAGTCGTTCCCTCCGGCCGGCCGTCCGGCCGCGCGGTCCGGGCGGCGGTCCTGCCATGAGGGACGGTCGTCGCCCCCGCGCTGCGGACGATCACCGGCGGGACGGTCGGCCCCGCCACGGGTGGGGCGATCACCAGCCGGGCGGCGGTCCTGCCATGAGGGACGGTCCCCGCCCCCACGCTGCGGACGCTCACCAGCCGGACGGCGGTCCTGCCATGAGGGACGGTCGCCGCCCCCGCGCTGCGGACGGTCACCGGCGGGACGGTCAGCCCCGCCACGGGTAGGACGGTCACCAGCGGGACGGCGGTCCTGCCACGACGGACGGTCCCCGCCCCCACGCTGCGGACGCTCACCAGCCGGACGGCGGTCCTGCCATGAGGGACGGTCGCCGCCCCCGCGCTGCGGACGGTCACCAGCGGGACGGTCGGCCCCGCCACGGGTAGGACGGTCACCGGCGGGACGGCGGTCCTGCCACGAGGGCCGGTCCCCGCCCCCACGCTGCGGACGGTCACCGGCGGGACGGCGGTCCTGCCACGACGGACGGTCCCCGCCCCCACGCTGCGGCCGGTCACCAGCGGGCCGGCGGTCCTGCCACGACGGACGGTCCCCGCCCCCACGCTGCGGCCGGTCACCAGCGGGGCGGCGGTCCTGCCACGACGGACGGTCCCCACCCCCACGCTGGGGACGGTCATCACCGCTGCCGCGCTGGGGGCGGCCACCCTGACCCGCCGACCGTGCAGTGCCGCTGCTGGAGCCGCGGTGGCCCGCGGGGCGACCGCGGTCACCTGAACTCCCCTGCCGCGGCCCGCCGGATCGGCCGCCGGCGCCGGCTGCTCGGCCGCCGCCCCCGGAAGAGCCGCCTCTACCTCGGTCGGAACCTGCGGGCCCGCGTCGCGGAGAAGTCATGGTCTGTACGTACCTCACTGGGAATCGGCGCACGCCTGAGCGCGACCGGAACGGATCGCGGCCACCAGACCACCTCGGGGTCCTGGCCCGCACGCGCAGAGGAGGCCCTGAACGCACGAAACGGGGGCCGGAGCAAATGCTCCGACCCCCGTTCGTTGAAAGATTGTCCGGCGGCGTCCTACTCTCCCACCCGGTCCCCCGGGCAGTACCATCGGCGCTGAAAGGCTTAGCTTCCGGGTTCGGAATGAGACCGGGCGTTTCCCTTTCGCCATGACCGCCGTAACACTGTGAAACTATCGGCCACCCCTTGTTACGGGGGGCTCGTCGTTTCAGAGCTGCACAGTGGACGCGACACAACATTTTGCAAGAAAAGGCTGGATGGTGTGTGTGATCAAGCCCTCGGCCTATTAGTACCGGTCAGCTCCACGACTCACGCCGCTTCCACTTCCGGCCTATCAACCCGCTGGTCTGGGCGGGGGCCTTACCCGGTTAACCCGGTGAGAGACCTCATCTTGAAGCGAGCTTCCCGCTTAGATGCTTTCAGCGGTTATCCCTGCCGAACGTAGCCAACCAGCAGTGCTCCTGGCGGAACAACTGGCACACCAGAGGTTCGTCCGTCCCGGTCCTCTCGTACTAGGGACAGCTCTTCTCAAGTCTCTTACGCGCACGGCGGATAGGGACCGAACTGTCTCACGACGTTCTAAACCCAGCTCGCGTACCGCTTTAATGGGCGAACAGCCCAACCCTTGGGACCTACTCCAGCCCCAGGATGCGACGAGCCGACATCGAGGTGCCAAACCATCCCGTCGATATGGACTCTTGGGGAAGATCAGCCTGTTATCCCCGGGGTACCTTTTATCCGTTGAGCGACACCGCTTCCACATGCCGGTGCCGGGTCACTAGTCCCAGCTTTCGCTCCTGCTCGACCCGTCAGTCTCGCAGTCAAGCTCCCTTGTGCACTTGCACTCGACACCTGATTGCCAACCAGGCTGAGGGAACCTTTGGGCGCCTCCGTTACATTTTGGGAGGCAACCGCCCCAGTTAAACTACCCACCTGACACTGTCCCTGATCCGGATCACGGACCGAGGTTAGACATCCAATTCGACCAGAGTGGTATTTCAACGATGACTCCACGAACACTGGCGTGCCCGCTTCACAGTCTCCCACCTATCCTACACAAGCCGAACCGAACACCAATATCAAGCTATAGTGAAGGTCCCGGGGTCTTTCCGTCCTGCCGCGCGTAACGAGCATCTTTACTCGTAGTGCAATTTCGCCGAGCCTGTGGTTGAGACAGCTGAGAAGTCGTTACGCCATTCGTGCAGGTCGGAACTTACCCGACAAGGAATTTCGCTACCTTAGGATGGTTATAGTTACCACCGCCGTTTACTGGCGCTTGAGTTCTGAGCTTCGCCCCGAAGAGCTAACCCGTCCCCTTAACGTTCCAGCACCGGGCAGGCGTCAGTCCGTATACATCGTCTTTCGACTTCGCACGGACCTGTGTTTTTAGTAAACAGTCGCTTCTCACTGGTCTCTGCGGCCACCCACCGCTGCCCCGCGCAAGGCGGTTCACAGCAGATGGCCCCCCTTCTCCCGAAGTTACGGGGGCATTTTGCCGAGTTCCTTAACCACAGTTCGCTCGATCGCCTTGGTATTCTCTACCTGACCACCTGAGTTGGTTTGGGGTACGGGCCGCTAAGAACTCGCTAGAGGCTTTTCTCGGCAGCATAGGATCATCCAATTCGCCTCATTCGGCTATGCGTCGGGCCTCACCCTGCATGTGCCACGGATTTACCTATGGCACGGGCCACACCCTTGCACCGGTACTACCACTCACCGGTAGGACTACCTTCCTGCGTCACCCCATCGCTTGCCTACTACCAGTCCGGGTCCCACGCTCCACCAGATCAGACCCGAAGGTCAGTCACCGGCTTCGGATGGTTAGCATCGCTGGGTTCAGCATGGGCGTTCTTTCGCGGGTACGGGAATATCAACCCGTTGTCCATCGACTACGCCTGTCGGCCTCGCCTTAGGTCCCGACTCACCCTGGGCGGATTAGCCTGGCCCAGGAACCCTTGGTCATCCGGCGGGGGAGTTTCTCACTCCCCTTTCGCTACTCATGCCTGCATTCTCACTCGTGTGGCGTCCACGGCTGGATCACTCCGCCGCTTCCACCGCCACACGACGCTCCCCTACCCATCCACACACCTGGCCCTGAACCGAAATCCTGGACGGGTTCATGTGAATGCCACAGCTTCGGCGGTGTGCTTGAGCCCCGCTACATTGTCGGCGCGGAACCACTTGACCAGTGAGCTATTACGCACTCTTTCAAGGGTGGCTGCTTCTAAGCCAACCTCCTGGTTGTCACTGCGATCCCACATCCTTTTCCACTTAGCACACGCTTAGGGGCCTTAGCCGATGATCTGGGCTGTTTCCCTCTCGACTACGAACCTTATCGCCCGCAGTCTCACTGCCACGCTCTCACTTACCGGCATTCGGAGTTTGGTTGACTTCAGTAAGCTTGTGGGCCCCCTAGGCCATCCAGTGCTCTACCTCCGGCAAGAAACACGTGACGCTGCACCTAAATGCATTTCGGGGAGAACCAGCTATCACCGAGTTTGATTGGCCTTTCACCCCTACCCACAGCTCATCCCCTCCGTTTTCAACCGAAGTGGGTTCGGTCCTCCACGCGGTCTTACCCGCGCTTCAACCTGGCCATGGGTAGATCACTCGGCTTCGGGTCTAGAGCACGCGACTGAGACGCCCTGTTCGGACTCGCTTTCGCTACGGCTACCCCACACGGGTTAACCTCGCCACGTACCGCTAACTCGCAGGCTCATTCTTCAAAAGGCACGCAATCACCCCTCCACCGAAGTGGATAAGGCTCTCACGGCTTGTAGGCACACGGTTTCAGGTACTATTTCACTCCCCTCCCGGGGTACTTTTCACCTTTCCCTCACGGTACTTGTCCGCTATCGGTCACCAGGGAGTATTTAGGCTTAGCGGGTGGT
Source organism: Modestobacter roseus (assembly GCF_007994135.1). Lineage (NCBI taxonomy): Bacteria > Bacillati > Actinomycetota > Actinomycetes > Geodermatophilales > Geodermatophilaceae > Modestobacter > Modestobacter roseus. Next base: position 1,178,584 of record NZ_VLKF01000001.1, on the reverse strand, counting down.
CCCGCCAGATTCACACCGAATTTCACGGGCTCGGTGCTACTTGGGATACAACTCGGGAGGCCATGCGTTTTCGTGTACGGGGCTCTCACCCTCTACGGCGACCCCTTCCAGAGGCCTTCCACTAACACAAGACTTTCTGACTCCCTGCACCCTCGGCAGAAGATGCTGAATCGTCCCACGACCCCGACCACACAACGCCTGCCGGCTTGGCATGCAATCGGTTTAGCCTCATCCGCTTTCGCTCGCCACTACTCACGGAATCACGGTTGTTTTCTCTTCCTGTGGGTACTGAGATGTTTCACTTCCCCACGTTCCCTCCACACGCCCTATGTGTTCAGGCGCGGGTCACACCACATGACTGGTGCGGGGTTCCCCCATTCGGAAATCCTCGGATCAACGCTCGGTTGGCAGCTCCCCGAGGCTTATCGCAGCCTCCTACGTCCTTCATCGGCTCCTGGTGCCCAGGCATCCACCGTGTGCCCTTAACAACTTGACCACACAACAACACCCACACCCACCCACCACCAACCCCACCCACCAGACCCGAAGACCCAGCCCAGCGACCGAAGCCGCCAGCGGTGACACAAGTGATGGACCAGTGCGGATATCCAGATACCTACAAAAGATGCTCGCGTCCACTGTGCAGTTCTCAAACGACGAACAGTCACCCCGCTACCACCCACCACCAGACCCCACCACCCACCAACCCCACACAGGGACCAGCAGACGATCAGCGGTATGACGAGCACGAAGCCCTGCCACCAGAAGCAACAACCCAACCCAGCCACACCCACAGGCATGACCACGCCGGCCCGTTCCCTCAGGACCCAACAGCGTGCCTACGACCAGCCACCCACCACCACCCCGCTCCACACCCCCACCCGCGAACGAGTAGAAGGCCGTACTAGGGGCAGCACCAAGCCACCAGCCGAACTGGTCAGTGTTCCACCCTCGAGCTCCGCCACGAACACCCGAGCACCCTCGAGATTGAGGACACTTCACGGTCCGTGCACGGCTCTGGACCACCACACAGCATGTGGCGGCCAGTGCTCCTTAGAAAGGAGGTGATCCAGCCGCACCTTCCGGTACGGCTACCTTGTTACGACTTCGTCCCAATCGCCGATCCCGCCTTCGACGGCTCCCTCCACAAGGGTTGGGCCACCGGCTTCGGGCGTTACCGACTTTCGTGACGTGACGGGCGGTGTGTACAAGGCCCGGGAACGTATTCACCGCAGCGTTGCTGATCTGCGATTACTAGCGACTCCAACTTCATGGGGTCGAGTTGCAGACCCCAATCCGAACTGAGACCGGCTTTTTGGGATTCGCTCCACCTCGCGGTATCGCAGCCCTTTGTACCGGCCATTGTAGCATGTTTGCAGCCCTAGACATAAGGGGCATGATGATTTGACGTCATCCCCACCTTCCTCCGAGTTGACCCCGGCAGTCTCCTATGAGTCCCCACCATCACGTGCTGGCAACATAGAACGAGGGTTGCGCTCGTTGCGGGACTTAACCCAACATCTCACGACACGAGCTGACGACAACCATGCACCACCTGTGCACGACGCCAAAGGCACCCCGTATCTCTACGAGATTTCCGTGCATGTCAAGCCTAGGTAAGGTTCTTCGCGTTGCATCGAATTAAGCAACATGCTCCGCCGCTTGTGCGGGCCCCCGTCAATTCCTTTGAGTTTTAGCCTTGCGGCCGTACTCCCCAGGCGGGGCGCTTAATGCGTTAGCTGCGGCACGGAGACCGTGGAATGGCCCCCACACCTAGCGCCCAACGTTTACGGCGTGGACTACCAGGGTATCTAATCCTGTTCGCTCCCCACGCTTTCGCTCCTCAGCGTCAGTAACTGCCCAGAGACCCGCCTTCGCCACCGGTGTTCCTCCTGATATCTGCGCATTTCACCGCTACACCAGGAATTCCAGTCTCCCCTGCAGTACTCCAGTCTGCCCGTATCGACTGCAGGCCCGAGGTTGAGCCTCGGGTTTTCACAGCCGACGCGACAGACCGCCTACGAGCTCTTTACGCCCAATAATTCCGGACAACGCTTGCACCCTACGTATTACCGCGGCTGCTGGCACGTAGTTGGCCGGTGCTTCTTCTGTAGGTACCGTCACTTGCGCTTCGTCCCTACTGAAAGAGGTTTACAACCCGAAGGCCGTCATCCCTCACGCGGCGTCGCTGCGTCAGGCTTTCGCCCATTGCGCAATATTCCCCACTGCTGCCTCCCGTAGGAGTCTGGGCCGTGTCTCAGTCCCAGTGTGGCCGGTCACCCTCTCAGGCCGGCTACCCGTCGTCGCCTTGGTAGGCCACTACCCCACCAACAAGCTGATAGGCCGCGGGCCCATCCTCAGCCGATAAATCTTTCCACCACCAGACCATGCGGTCAGCGGTCACATCCGGTATTAGCACCAATTTCTTGGAGTTATCCCAGAGCTGAGGGCAGGTTGCCCACGTGTTACTCACCCGTTCGCCGCTAGGGCACCCCCCGAAGGAGGGCCTCGCTCGACTTGCATGTGTTAAGCACGCCGCCAGCGTTCGTCCTGAGCCAGGATCAAACTCTCCGTAGATGAATTCAACCCACGGCTGAGAACCGAGAGCTAGCACTCTCGATGTCAATCAACCAAAGGAATCCCCAACCAGACCACCCGAAGGCGACCCAGCCGAATGGGGGTTTAACTATATGGCACTGACTTTCGGCACGCTGTTGAGTTCTCAAGGAGCGGACGCGCGGAGAACCGGGCCTCTCGGCCGTCGTCTTCGGCTTGTTGTCTTGCTCTCGGCGCTCGTTCCCGGCCTCGCGGCTCGTTCCCGGCGCAGAGAGAAAGTTACGCGGCCCCCGCGGCGGGTGTCAAACCCGGGGGTGGTGACGCCCGCCACCTGCCCGGAACGCGGGCGTCACCTGGCGTTCACACCGGTCAGCCGAGCGGCAGGTCACCCGGCCGCCGGGCAGTGCACGCCGGCGATCGAGCGCTTGCCCTTGCGCAGCACCAGCCAGCCACCGGGGAGCCAGTCCCCCGCCGCGGGGACGGCGTCGGCGTCGGTGACCCGGACGTTGTTCACGTACGCACCACCCTCCTTGACCGTGCGGCGCGCATCGGACAGCGAGGACGCCAGGCCTGTCTGCTGCAGCAACGTGCCCACCGACACCGCCGGGTCGTCGATCTCGACCGCGCCGGCCTCGGTCAGCGCGGCGGCCAGGGTCTGCGGGTCCAGCTCCGTCAGCTCCGCCCGCCCGAACAGTGCCCGGCCGGCGGCCTCGGCCTGCGCCAGCTCCCGCGGCCCGTGCACCAGCCGGGTGAGCTCCTCGGCGAGAGCCCGTTGCGGGGCCCGCGACGCCGGCCGCTCCTCCGACTCGGCGAGCAGCGCGGCGACCTCCTCGACGGGTCGCTCGGAGAACAGCGGCAGCCAGGCGCGGGCGTCGACGTCGTCGAGGTTGAGCCAGTACTGGAAGAAGGCGTAGGGGCTGGTGAGCTCAGGGTCCAGCCAGATCGTGGCGCCCTCGGTCTTGCCGATCTTCTTCCCGTCCGAGGTGGTGATCAGCGGGGTGGCCAGGGCGTGCGCCGAGGCACCCTCGGTGCGCCGCACCAGGTCCGTGCCGGCGGTGATGTTCCCCCACTGGTCGGATCCACCGCTCTGCAGCGTGCAGCCGTGCCGCCGGAACAGCTCCCGGAAGTCGTTGGCCTGCAGGATCTGGTAGCTGAACTCGGTGTAGCTGATCCCGGCGTCGGAGTTCAGCCGGGCGGAGACGGCCTCCTTGGCCAGCATCCGGTTGACCCGGAAGTGCTTGCCGAGGTCACGGAGGAAGTCGATCGCCGACAGCGGCGACGTCCAGTCCAGGTTGTCGACGTAGATCGGCTGCCGCAGCCCGTGCTCGGCAGCGGGCAGGTCCAGGAAGGGCGCCACCCGGCGGCGGATCCCGTCCACCCAGCTGGCCACCTGCGCCGGGTCGTTGAGCTGCCGCTCGGCCGACGGCCGGGGGTCACCGATCAGCCCGGTCGCCCCGCCGACCAGCACGATCGGCTGGTGCCCGGCCCGCTGCAGGGCGCGCAGCACCATGAACTGGATCAGGTGACCGACGTGCAGGCTCGCCGCGGTCGGGTCGAAGCCGCAGTAGTAGGTGACCGGGCCTTCGGCCAGATGGGCGCGGAGGGCGTCCTCGTCGGTGCTCTGGGCGATCAGCCCGCGGCGGTGCAACTCGTCGATCACGGAAGGCGCGGAGGTCACGGTGGCCCATCCTGCCTGGCGCCCCTCCGCCGCGGCTTCCCACCCGCCCGGAAAACGCTCACCGAGGGCGCATCGGTCTCCCAGAACCGCCAGGGCAGCTCGGTCGCCACGCTGATGCCCACCCGCGACCCGACCGAGACGGCGGTCGGTGCGCTCCCGTGGTGCAGGCGCACGGTGGACGCCGGGTCGAGCAGGTCGGCGCCCCGGTCGTCCGGGCCGATGGACAGCGACTGGGTGAGCCGTGCGGGGCCGCGGGCCAGGTCGCGGTCGACCTTCGCGGCGGGGCGGCGGCTGCGGGCCAGCGACTTCCCCACCACGACCTCACCCGCGCGCATCAGCACCGCCGAGCCTCGCCCCTCCGGGCCGACGACGACGTTCGCGCACCAGTGCACCCCGTAGCTGAAGTAGACGTAGAGCCGACCGGGCGGGCCGAACATGATCTCCGCCCGCGGGGTGGGCCCCCGGTGCGCGTGTGACGCCGGGTCCTCGCCCTGCCCGGAGTAGGCCTCGACCTCGGTGAGCCGGAGCGCGACAGTGCCCTCGGGCCGGTCGGTGACCACCCAGCACCCGAGCAGGGCCCGGGCGACGTCCTCGACCGGCCCGAGCAGCTCCTCGTCGGTGAGCAGCGGCCCGGGCTCGGAGGTCGGCGGACCGGGCTCGGGGGTCGGCGGACCGCTCAGAGCGCCCCCGCCACCGGTGAGGACGTCGCCCAGTCGGCGTGCTGCCGGGCCTGCTCGGCCAGGGAGGTGAGCTGCTCGGCCACCCGCTCGGGTGCGGTGCCTCCGCGGGCCTTCCGGGCGGCGAGCGCACCGGGGACGGAGAGCACCGAGCGGACGTCGGGGGTGAGCCGCTCGTCGATGCCGGCGAGCTGGTCGTCGTCCAGCTGGTCCAGCTCCAGGCCGGCGTCCTCGCAGAAGGCGACCATCGCACCGCTGATCTCGTGCGCGGACCGGAACGGCACACCCTGGCGGACCAGCCACTCGGCGACGTCGGTGGCCAGCGCGAAACCCTGGGGAGCCGCTGCCTCGAGCACCTCGGGCCGCAGCGTGAGGGTGGCGATCATGCCGGTGACCGCGGGCAGCAGCAGGAGCAGCTGCTCCATGGAGTCGAAGACCGGCTCCTTGTCCTCCTGCAGGTCGCGGTCGTAGGCCAGCGGGAGGCCCTTGAGCATGGTGAGCAGACCGGTCAGGTTGCCCACGAACCGCCCGGACTTGCCGCGGGCCAGCTCGGCGATGTCGGGGTTCTTCTTCTGCGGCATGATCGACGACCCGGTGGCCCAGGCGTCGTCCAGGCGGGCCCAGCCGAACTCGGTGGAGGTCCAGAGCACGACCTCCTCCCCCAGCCGGGACAGGTGCACGCCGATCAGCGCGGCGGCGAACGCGAACTCCGCGGCGAAGTCGCGGTCGCTCACCCCGTCGATCGAGTTGTCCGACGCGCGGTCGAAGCCCAGCTCGGCGGCGACGGCGTCCGGGTCGAGCGGCAGCGAGGAGCCGGCCAGCGCACCGGAGCCGTACGGGCTCACGGCGGTGCGCCGGTCCCAGTCGCGCAGCCGGTCGACGTCGCGGGTGAAGGCGTGCGCGTGGGCCAGCAGCTGGTGGGCGAAGAGCACCGGCTGGGCGTGCTGGAGGTGGGTCATGCCCGGCGCCGCGACGTCGCGGTAGCGGTCGGCCAGCCCGACCAGGGCGTACTCCAGCGAGGACAGCTCAGCGACCAGCGCCCGGACGTGGTGGCGGAGGTACAGCCGCAGGTCGGTGGCGATCTGGTCGTTGCGGCTGCGCCCGGCCCGCAGCTTGCCGCCGAGCGCGCCGAGCTTCTCGGTGAGCCCCCGTTCCAGCGCCTCGTGCACGTCCTCGTCGGCCTCGATCGCGGTGAACGTGCCGTCGGCCACCTCGGCCGACAACTCGGTGAGGGCGCCGATCATGCGGGGCAGCTCGTCGTCGGTGAGCAGGCCCGCCCGGTGCAGGACCCGCGCGTGGGCCCGGGAGCCGGCGAGGTCGAAGGGGGCGAGCTGCCAGTCGAAGTGGGTGGACTTCGACAGCGCGGCCATCGCCGGGGACGGGCCGCCGCCGAAGCGGCCACCCCACAGCCGGGTCTGGCTGGCCGCGGTCGTTGCCGGGTCGGTCACTGCACGCTCTCTTCCACGTCGTCGATGCTGTCGGACTCCGGGTCCGGGGGTGCAGCGGGGGTGCCTCCGGCCAGCGCGCGCAGGCGCTCGGCCAGCGCCGCCCCGCCGTCGGGGTGCCGGGAGACGACCAGCAGGGTGTCGTCGCCGGCGATGGTGCCCAGCACGTCGGGCAGGCCCACCTTGTCCAGGCCGGAGGCGAGGAACTGGGCGGCCCCCGGCGGGGTGCGCAGGACCGCCAGGTTGGCGCTGCCCTCCGCGCTGGTGAGCAGGTCGGCCAGCAGCCGGGTGAGCCGGGCGGGCGCGGCCTGGGCCGGGCGCAGCGGCGCGTTCTCCGGGGGCAGCACGTACGACGCCGGGGCGCCGTCGGAGCCGCGGAGCTTCACCGCGCCGAGCTCCTCCAGGTCCCGGGACAGCGTCGCCTGGGTGACCTCGACGCCGGACTCGGCCAGCAGCTTGGCCAGGTGCGTCTGGGAGGTGACCGGCCCGGTGCTGATCAGCTCGGCGATGCGGGCGTGCCGCGCCGACCGGTTGAGCGCACTCGTCATCGCCGTCGCCTCATGCGCGCTTCTCCAGGAGGCGCGAGCGCGGCGAGCTGCACCCGGCGCGCGTGGCGCTGGCCGGCGTCACGCGCTCTTCTCCAGCAGCCACATCAGCAACGCCTTCTGCGCGTGCAGCCGGTTCTCCGCCTCGTCCCACACCGCGCTCTGCGGGCCGTCGATGACGTCGGCGGAGATCTCCTTGCCGCGGTAGGCGGGCAGGCAGTGCAGGACGACGGCGTCGGCGGCGGCCCGGCCGAGCGCGGCCTCGTCGACGGCGTAGGGCTCGAAGGGCGCGATCCGGGCCGCGTACTCGTCCTCCTGGCCCATCGACACCCAGGTGTCGGTGACCAGCACGTCGGCACCGTCGGCGGCCGCGGCCGCATCGGCGGTCCACTGCACCGAACCACCGGTCTCCGCGGCGATCCGCGCGGCGCGCTCCAGCACCGCGGGCTCGGGCTGGAACGTCTCCGGGGAGCCGATCCGCACGTGCATCCCGGCCAGCGCACCGCCGAGCAGGTACGAGTGCGCCATGTTGTTCGCGCCGTCGCCGAGGTAGCTGAAGGTCAGGCCGGACAGCCGGCCCTTGCGTTCGGCGACGGTCTGCAGGTCGGCCAGGATCTGGCACGGGTGGTAGGCGTCGGTGAGCGCGTTGACCACCGGCACCCGGCTGATGGCGGCCATGGCCTCCAGCCGGTCCTGGCCGAAGGTCCGCCAGACGATGGCCGCGACCTGGCGGTCGAGCACCCGGGTGGTGTCCTCGACCGACTCGCCGCGGCCGAGCTGGCTGCTGCCGGCGTCCACGACCAGCGGGAACCCACCGAGCTCGGTGACGCCGACGGAGAAGCTGATCCGGGTGCGGGTGGACGGCTTGTCGAACAGCACCGCCACCGGCTTCGGCGCACCGTTGGGCGCGCGCAGCGGGGTGGGTGCCTCGGCGGTGTGCCGGCCGGCCTTGAGCTGGGCGGCGATGGCCAGCACCTCGGCCTGCTCGGCCGGGGTGAGGTCGTCGTCCTTGGTGAAGTGCCGGGTCACTGGTCGCTCTCCTGGAGTGCGGCGTCGAGGGCCGCCGGCAGGGCGGCGACGAACGCGTCGAGCTGGGCGTCGGTGACGACCAGCGGGGGCGCGAGCCGGACGGCGTCGGGTGCGACCGCGTTGGTGAGGAAGCCCGCGGCCCGGAGCCGGGCCTCGACCGCGGCGGCGACCGGCGCGGTCAGGACGACGCCCAGCAGCGCGCCCCGCCCCCGCACCCCGGCGATGCCCGGGTGGCCGAGCGCCTCGACCGCGGCGGTGACCCGGTGCTCGATCTCCTTGGCGCGTTCCAGCAGGCCCTCGTCGCGGATGGTGTCCAGCACCGCCAGTGCGGCCGCCGCCGCGATCGGGTTGCCGCCGAAGGTCGAGCCGTGCGAGCCGGCCGTCATCAGGTCGGCGGCAGCGCCGAAGGCGAGCACCGCGCCCAGCGGCAGCCCGCCGCCGATGGCCTTGGCCAGGGTGATCACGTCGGGCTGCAGGCCGTCGGCCTGGGAGGCGAACCAGTGGCCGGTGCGGCCGGTGCCGGTCTGCACCTCGTCGACGGCGAACAGGGCGCCGGCCTCGGTGGCCGCCGCGGCGGCGGCGGACAGGTAGCCGGCCGGGGCGGGCAGCACGCCGCCCTCCCCCAGCACCGGCTCGAGCAGCACCATCGCCGTCGCGTCGCCGACGGTGGCCCGCAGCGCGTCGACGTCGCCGTAGGGCACGTGCCGGACGCCGCCGGGCAACGGCGCGAAGGCCGCGGACTTCTCCGGCTGCCCGGTGAGGGCGAGGGAGCCCATGGTCCGGCCGTGGAACGCGCCCAGCGCGGTGACCACCTCCGGGCGGCCGGTCAGCCGGCTGATCTTGAAGGCGGCCTCGTTGGCCTCGGCACCGGAGTTGCAGAAGAACACCCGCCCCGGCCGGCCGGACAGCTCCAGCAGCCGCTCGGCCAGCAGCACGCCCGGCTCGTGCATGGCCAGGTTGGAGACGTGTCCCAGCAGCTGCGCCTGCGCGGTGATCGCGTGCACCACCGCGGGATGGGCGTGGCCCAGGATCGTCGTCGCGATGCCGCCGAGCAGGTCGGTGTACTCGCGGCCGTCGACGTCCCACACGGTGGCGCCGGCGCCTCGGGCGAGCGCGACCGGCGGGGTCTTGTAGTTGCCCATCATCACCGTCGACCAGCGGGTGGCCAGCTCCGCTGTCTTTGGACCCAGACCCTTCCCGCCCTCGGTCATGCTGACCCCTCCTCCGGTGTCGGTCCGGCCGGGACGACCATCGTCCCGGTGCCCTCGGTGGTGAACATCTCCAGCAGCAGGGCGTGCGGGAGCCGCCCGTCGACGACGGTGGCCCGCTTCACCCCACCCTCGACCGCCCGCAGGCAGGCGGCCATCTTCGGGATCATCCCGGCGTCCAGGGCCGGCAGGATCTCGGCCAGCTCGGTGGCGTCGATCTGCTCGACCAGGGAGTCGCGGTCGGGCCAGTTGGCGTAGAGCCCCTCGACGTCGGTGAGGACGACGAGCTTCACCGCGCCCAGCGCGACGGCGAGCGCCGCGGCGGCGGTGTCGGCGTTCACGTTGTGCACCTGGCCGTCGGCGTCGGGGGCGACGGTGGCCACGACCGGGATGTGCCCGGCCTCCAGCAGTGCGGTGACCGGGGCGGGGTCGACCGCGACGACGTCACCGACCAGCCCGACGTCGACCGGTTCGCCGTCGACGATCGCGTGGGTGCGGGCGGCGGTGAACAGGCCGCCGTCCTCCCCGGAGAGGCCGACGGCGAGCGGGCCGTGGGAGTTGATCAGCCCGACGACCTCCGGGCCGACCTGCCCGGTGAGCACCATCCGGACGACGTCGATCGTCTCCGGTGTGGTGACCCGCAGGCCGCCGCGGAACTCGCTGGCGATGCCGAGCCGGTTGAGCATGGCGCTGATCTGCGGCCCGCCACCGTGCACGACGACCGGGAGGATGCCGCAGGTCCGCAGGAAGACCATGTCCTCGGCGAAGGCCCGCCGGCAGTCCTCGTCGACCATCGCGTGGCCGCCGTACTTGATCACCACGACGTTGCCGTGGAACTCCTGCAGCCACGGCAGCGCACCGGTGAGGACGGCGACCTTGCGGGCGTCGCCCTCGGGGTCGTGGGTGCGCATCACCCGGCGGGTGCCGATCGCCCGGCGTCCGGCGGGTGAGACGTCGTCGGGGCGCACGTCCGGCGGGGTCGGGTCCTGCCGGCCGGCCACCCCGGCCGGGGAGACCTGGTCGGGGGCGAGGTCGGGCGGGGTGGGGTCCTGGGCAGGGCCCGTGGTGTCGCTGCTCATGTGGAGTAGGCCGAGTTCTCGTGCACGTAGGCGATGGACAGGTCGTTGGTCCAGATCGTGGCCTGCTCGGTGCCGGCCTTCAGGTCGACGTCGATGGTGATCTCCCGGCCGGTGAGGTCGACGCCCTCGCGCGGGTCGCCGATCGCCCCGCCCCGGCAGACGGTGACGCCGTTGATCGTGACGTCGACCTGGTCGGCCTCGAAGGCGGCGTCGGTGGTGCCGATCGCCGCCAGCACCCGCCCCCAGTTGGGGTCGTTGCCGAACAGCGCGGTCTTGAGCAGGTTGTTGCGGGCGCACGCCCGGCCGGCGGTGAGCGCGTCGCGCACCGTCGCGGCGTTCCGGACGGTGATCGCGATGTCCTTGGTGGAGCCCTCGGCGTCGGCGAGCAGCTGCATCGCCAGGTCGGTGGCCGCGGCCGTGAGCGCCGCGGTGAGCTCGGCCTCCGACGGCGTGACGCCGCTGGCGCCGTTGGCCATCGCGATGACCGTGTCGTTGGTGGACAGGCACCCGTCGGAGTCGACCCGCTCGACGCTGACGCTGGTGGCCGACGCCAGGGCCCGCTGGAGGACGGCGGGGTCGACGACGGCGTCGGTGGTGAGGACGACGAGCATGGTGGCCAGCGAGGGGGCGAGCATGCCCGCGCCCTTGGCCATCCCGCCGACGGTCCAGCCGTTCCCGGCCTGCACGGACGTCTTGGGCACGGTGTCGGTGGTCATGATCGCCCGCGCCGCCGCGGTGCCGCCGTCGGCGGAGAGCTCCCCGACGGCCGCGGTGACGCCGGGCAGCAGGCGGTCCATCGGCAGCCGCACGCCGATCAGCCCGGTCGAGGCGACCGCGACGTCGATCGCGCCGATCCCGAGCTCGGCCGCGACGTGCTCGGCGGTGGCGTGGGTGTCGCCGAAGCCCTCCGGGCCGGTGCAGGCGTTGGCCCCGCCGGAGTTGAGCACCACGGCCTTGAGCCGGCCGGTCTGCAGGACCTGGCGGCTCCACTGCACGGGCGCGGCCGGGAAGCGGTTGGTGGTGAAGACGGCGGCCGCGGCGTCGTCCGGGCCGTCGTTGACCACCAGGGCGACGTCGGGGTCGCCGGAGGACTTCAGCCCGGCGGCGACGCCGGCCGCCCGGAAGCCGGCGGGTGCGGTGACGCTCACGGCGCGACCCCCACGAGCGGGAGACCGGTGGTCTCGGGCAGGCCGAGGGCGAGGTTGGCGCACTGGAGCGCGGCGCCGGCGGTGCCCTTGGTGAGGTTGTCGACGGCGGCGACGACGACCAGCCGGCCCGCGTCGGGGTCGACGGCCAGCTGCAGCTGCACGGTGTTGGCCCCGAGGACGGCGGCGGTGGTCGGCCACTGCCCCTCGGGCAGGAGGTGCACGAACGGCTCGTCGCCGTAGGCCTTGGCGTAGGCGGCGCGGGCGGCCTCGGCGTCGGCACCGGGGGCCAGCGGCGCGGAGCAGGTGGCGAGGATGCCGCGGCTCATCGGCACCAGGGTCGGGGTGAAGCTCACGCCGACGGTCCTACCTGCCGCCTGTGACAGGTTCTGGACCATCTCCGGCGTGTGCCGGTGGACGCCGCCGACGCCGTACGCGCTGGCCGAGCCCATCACCTCGCTGCCCAGCAGGTGGGTCTTGGCCGACTTGCCGGCGCCGGAGGTGCCGGAGGCGGCGACCACCACGACGTCGGGCTCGACCAGCCCCGCGGCCAGCGCGGGGGCCATCGCCAGGGTGACCGAGGTCGGGTAGCAGCCGGGGACGGCGACTCGCCGGGCGCCGGCCAGCTGCTCCCGCTGGCCGGGGAGCTCGGGCAGCCCGTAGGGCCAGGAACCGGCGTGCTCGCCGCCGTACCAGCGCGCCCATGCGGCCGGGTCGTCGAGCCGGTGGTCGGCGCCGCAGTCGATGACCAGCACGTCCTCCGGGAGCTGGGCGGCGATCGCCGCGGACTCCCCGTGCGGCAACGCGAGGACGACGACGTCGTAGCCGGCCAGCGCGGATGCGTCGCTGGACTGCACCACCAGGTCGGCGTACGGCAGGAGGTGCGGCTGCAGCTCTCCCAGGCGTCGGCCGGCGCTGGAATTGGCGTGCACCCCGGTCAGCCGCAGCTGCGGGTGCCCGGCCAGCAGCCGGCACACCTCACCGCCCGCATAACCGGTGGCGCCGGTGACCCCGACCGTCCACGTCTGTCCGTCGCTCACGATGCATGAACATACACGTTGATGCATGGATGTGCGGCAGGTGGGTGAGCCTGCCAGACATGATCCACAGCAAGTGGCCAGGCAGGTCAGCACGTTCTGTCAGACCCCCGGTGCAGAGTGCGAGGTGTCCGGCGGTCGAGGCCGGCCAGGGGAGGACGATCACGATGACGCAGCCGCAGATGACGCAGCCGCAGACGGCCCAGGCAGAGCAGTGGACGGCGACCGGCGGGATCGACCTGGTCGAGGAGGGCGGGGTCCCGGTCCTCCGACTGCACGGCGAGGTGGACACCACCGTCGTCGAGGCGTGGGACGCCGGGGCGGCGCCCGGCTCGCGCCGCGCTGAGGCGGTGGACCTGTCCCGGACGACCTTCCTGGACTGCCGGGGGCTGCGGCTGCTGGTCCGTGAGACGGCGGCGGCCCGCCGCGCCGGCCGGCTCCCGGAGCTGCGCCGCCCCTCCTCCACCGTCCGCCGGCTCGTCGAGGCGACCGGGGCCTCCCCGCTGTTCACCCAGGTCGGCTGAGCGCCGGGCGATGAGTTGCGCGGGTCGCGCCGGTCCCACCTGCATGACACCGACGCAGACTCCGACCACCACCCTGACCTCCATCGCGACCGCGATGTTCGCGGTCTCCGACCAGGACGTCGCGCTGGCCTTCTACACCGACGTCCTGGGTTTCGAGGTCCGCGGCGACGACCGCTTCGGCGAGCGCGGTGAGCATCGTTGGCTGGAGGTCGCACCTCCCGGCTCCACCGCGCGGCTGGCCCTCAACCCGCCGATGGAGGGCACGCCCGGCGGTGGGGTGATCGGCGTGGAGAGCACCGACGTGCTCGCCGAGCACGCCCGGCTGGCGGCCCGCGGCGACCTGGACGTCGGTCCGACGCCCACCCGGGCCCCCGGCGCACCACTGCTGTTCAGCGTGAGCGACCCGGACGGCAACACCGTGTGGGTCGTCGAGGCCGAGACCGCCGGCTGACCGGCGGCGCGCCGGCCCGGGCGGGAACTGTCGGACCTCCCGGGCACGGTGGGCCCGTCGGCCGAGGGGCCGGCAGGAAGGGGCCGGCGATCATGACCTCCGGACCACAGCTCGAGCACCCGGTGGCGCTGCGCATCGAGCCCGCCACCGCCGACCGGTTCGAGGACGTGGCCACCCTGCTCGGGCCGCGCCGTCCCGACGCCGCGGCCTGCTGGTGCCTGGCGTACTGGACGACGTCGGCGGAGAACACCGCCCTCACCGGCGCGCAACGTCCGGACCGGCTGCGTGAGCTGTGCGCCGGGCCCGTCCCGCCTGGACTGCTCGCCTACCGGGACGGGGAGCCGGTCGGCTGGTGCGCGGTGGGTCCCCGGGAGGAGATGGGCCGGTTGCGGCGGTCCCGGACGATTCCGGTGGTCGACGAGCTGCCGGTGTGGAGCGTCGTCTGCTTCGTGGTCGCGCCGGGCCACCGGCGCACCGGGGTCGCCCGCGCACTGCTCGCCGGCGCCGTCGACCACGCCGCGGTGCACGGGGCGCCAGCGGTGGAGGGGTATCCGGTCGACCCGACCGGCGGCCGGATCAGCGGCTCACTGGCCTACGTCGGCACCACGGCGATGTTCGAGGCGACCGGCTTCTCGCGCGCGGTCACGACCTCGGCGCGCAGTGCCGGGTTCACCCGCTGGCTGGTGCGCCGCGACCTGACCGGTCAGCCGGTCGGGTCGTCGTCCCCGTAGCGGCGCAGCCGCAGCATCCGGGCGTCGCCCTCGGGCTGCACGGAGCGCAGCGTGTCCAGCTCGTCGGCGCCGGCGCGGACGAACCGGCCCGACCACTGGTCCAGCTCCCCGGCGGCGATCGCCGCGACCAGGTCGACGACGACCTGCGGGTCGGTCCACTCGGTGCGGCCCTCGTGGATCGACATCGCCACCGACATCGCCGTCTCGACCACCCCGGGCGAGAGGTCGAAGGCGTGCACCCCGGTGCCGGCCAGCCCGGCGTGCAGCACCTCGGTCAGCCGCATCAGGCCGGTCTTCCCCACCGAGTAGGCGCTGTACAGGTCCCGGCCGCGGGTGCTCAGCCCGCTGCCCAGGTCGATCACCCGGCCCTGGCCCCGCTCGACCATGCCCGGGACGACGGCGTGCACCAGCAGCAGCGGACCCCGCACGTGGCTCTCCACCACGCGCCACCACTCGTCGGGGTCGGCCTGCCAGACCGGCACCTCGGCGGGGTCCATCAGGCCGGCGTTGTTGACCAGCAGGTCGACCGGCCCGAGCTCGGCGGTGACCCGGGCGACGGCGGACTCGACCGCCGCGCGGTCGGTCACGTCGGCCGGGACGGCCAGCGTGCGGGCACCGGTGGCCGCGGCGACCTCGTCCATCGCGGTCTGCAGCCGGTCCGCCGAGCGGGCCAGTCCGGCGACCGCCGCGCCCCGGGCGGCCAGCCCCTGGGCCAGGTGCCGGCCGATGCCCGCCGAGGCCCCGGTGACCAGCGCGACCGTGCCGGAGAGCTCTGTGGTCCGGTTGGCGCCGGCCCCGTCCCGAGGCTCGTCGCGAGCCTGCGAGCGATGAGGAGGACGGGGTCCTTCGTCAGCCACGGAGCACCGCGCCGACCGCCTCGCCGGCCAGGGCCACCGCCCGGTCGAAGGCCGCCTTGGCCTCCTCGCCGGTCAGCGTCCGGTCCGGTGCCCGGAAGGTGAACGCGTAGGCCAGCGAGCGGTGCCCCGCGGGCACCTGCGACCCGGCGTACACGTCGAAGAGCCGCAGCTCCTCCAGCAGCTCCCCGGCGCCCTCGGCCAGCGCCCGGCGGACGTCGGCCTCCGGCTGCTCCTCGGGCACCACGAGGGCGGCGTCCATGTGCACCGGCGGGAAGGAGGACACGTGCGGGCCCACCGGCACCCCGGCGGCGGGGAGGGCGTCGACGTCCAGCTCCATCACCGAGGTGCGGGCGGGCAGCTCCAAGGCGGCGCACACCCGGGGGTGCAGCTCCCCGGCGTAGCCGACGACCCGGCCGTCGGCCACCAGCTCCGCGCAGCGCCCGGGGTGCCAGGGGGCCCGCTGCCCCGCTCGCACGGTCAGCCCGACCCCGGCGGCGTCGGCGACGGTGCGGGCGGCCTGCACGGCGTCGGCCCACCCGGCCGCGCGCCCCGGACCCCACCAGCCGCGCGGTTCACGCTGACCGGTGAGCGCGACCCCGACGTGGAAGGGCTGCGCCGGGACCGCGCCGAGCAGCGCCGCCAGGGTCGCGTCGTCCGGCCGGGTGTCGACACCGGGCACCGGTGCCGCGCCGGTCAGCCCGCCGGGGAAGACGGCTCCGTGCTCGAAGACCGACAGGTCGCGCTGACCGCGGGCGAGGTTGCGGGCCAGGGTGGCCAGCAGCCCGGGCAGCAGCGTGGTGCGCAGCGCCGGGGCCTCCTCCGACAGCGGGTTGCGCAGGGTGATCAGCGTCCGCCGCTCGTCGTCGTCCGGCAGGCCGAGCGCGTCGAGCTGGGAGACGCCCACGAACGGGTAGGACGGCGCCTCCACGTAGCCGGCGTCGGCCAGTGCCCGGCCGATGCTGCGCCGGCGGCGCTGCCCTTCGGTCAGGCCGCGCCCGGGCGGGGCGGTGGGCAGCACCGAGGGGATCTCGTCGAACCCGACGGCACGCACCACCTCCTCGACCAGGTCGGCCGGGTCGGTGAGGTCGGCACGCCAGGACGGCGGGGTGACCTGCAGCTGCTGCCCGTCGCCGTCGACCGTCGCGCCGATCGCCTGCAGCACCTCGACCACCTGGGACGGCGGGTAGGCCACCCCGGCGATCCGGCCGGGCAGGGCGGCGTCCAGCGGGATGACCGGGCGCGGCGCCCGGGTGTCCAGGTCGACCGGCGCACCGACCACGGTCGCGCCGCCGTGCTCGGCCAGCAGGCCGGCGGCCCGGGCCAGCGCGACGACGGTGACGTCGGGGTCGGTGCCGCGCTCGAAGCGCTTGGCCGCCTCGCTGGGCAGCTTGTGCCGGCGCACGCCGCGGGAGATCCCGGTGGGCTCCCAGTGCGCCGCCTCCAGCAGCACCGCGGTCGTGGTGTCGCCGATCTCGGTGGAGGCACCCCCCATCACGCCGGCCAGCCCGATCGGGCCGGAGTCGTCAGCGATGAGCAGGTCGTCGTCGGTCAGCGCCCGGACGACGCCGTCCAGGGTGGTCAGCCGCTCCCCCGCCCGTGCCCGGCGGACGGCGATCGGGCCGGTGACGGTGTCCCGGTCGAAGGCGTGCATCGGCTGGCCGAGCTCGAGCATCACGTAGTTGGTGACGTCGACCGCGAGGGAGATGCTGCGGATGCCGCACTGGGCCAGCCGGCGGCGCAGCGCCCACGGGCTCGGTGCCGCGGGGTCCAGGCCCTCCATCGCCACCATGGAGAACCGGTCGCAGCGGTGGGCGTCGGCGACGGTGACCTGCCAGGCAGGCGCACCGGACCAGGCCGGCGGGGTCAGCGCGGCGGGGTCGCGCCACTCGACGCCCAGCGCGGCGGCCAGGTCGCGGGCGATGCCACGCAGGCTCATCGCGTAGCCACGGTCGGGGGTGACCTCGAGGTCGAACACGACGTCGTCCAGCCCGAGCACGGCGTGCGCCGGGGTGCCCGGCTCCATGCCGACGGGTGCAGAGCCGTCCTGGCCGAGCACCAGGATGCCGGCGTGGTCCTCGCCGATGCCCAGCTCGCGGACCGAGCAGATCATCCCGTCGGAGACGTGGTCGTAGGTCGTCCGTGCGGCGATCGCGAAGTCACCGGGCAGCACGGCACCGGGCAGCGCCGCCACGACCAGGTCGCCGACGGCGAAGTTCCGGGCGCCGCACACGATGCCCCGTACATCCCGCCCACCAGCCCCCGGCGAGGCGTCCTCCCCGACGTCGACCTGGCAGTACCGGATCGGCTTCTTGAACCCGGTGAGCTCCTCGATCTCCAGCACCCGGCCGACGACGAGCGGGCCGGTGGTGACCGGCGGGCGCAGCACGTCCTCGACCTCGAAGCCGAGCCGGACGAAGGCGTCGTCCAGCTCCTGCACCGTGGTGCCGGCCGGGATGTCGACGTGCTCGGTCAGCCAGCTGACGGGGACCTTCATGCCTGGACTCCGAACGCAGAGGTGAACCGGACGTCGCCCTCGACGATGTCGTGCATGTCGCCGACGCCGGAGCGGAACTGCAGGGCCCGCTCGATGCCCATGCCGAAGGCGAAGCCGGTGTAGGTGTCGGGGTCGATGCCGCAGGCGCGCAGCACCCGCGGGTTCACCATCCCGCAGCCGCCCCACTCGACCCAGCGCGGGCCGTCGCGGTGCTCGGGGAACCAGACGTCGAACTCCGCCGAGGGCTCGGTGAAGGGGAAGAAGTGCGGCCGCCAGCGGGTCTGCGCGTCAGGGCCGAACAGCACCCGGGCCAGGTGGTCCAGCGTGCCGCGCAGGTGCGCCATGGTCAGCCCGCGGTCCACGGCCAGGCCCTCGACCTGGTGGAAGACCGGGGTGTGCGTCGCATCGAGCTCGTCGGTGCGGTAGACCCGCCCGGGGGCGACGACGTAGATCGGCGGGGTGCGCTCCAGCATGGTGCGGGCCTGCACCGGGCTGGTGTGGGTGCGCAGCACCAGCCCGGAGTCCTCCGGCGCGACGAAGAAGGTGTCCGCCAGCGACCGGGCCGGGTGGTCCGGTCCGGTGTTGAGCGCGTCGAAGTTCAGCCACTCCGCCTCGAGCTCCGGGCCCTCCGCGACCTCGTAGCCCATGCCGACGAAGACGTCGGCGATCCGCTCGGTCAGCGTGGTCAGCGGGTGCCGGGCGCCCCGGGGGGTGCGGTCCCAGGGCAGCGTGACGTCGACCCGCTCCTCGGCGAGCACCCGCTCGTCGCGCTCGGCCTCCAGCACGGCCAGCCGGGCGGCGTAGGCGTCGGTGACGGCGACCCGGGCGGCGTTCACCCGCTTGCCGGCGTCGGAGCGCGCCGCCGGGGGCAGCGCGCCGAGCTCGCGGCGGGCCAGCAGCACGGGCGCGCGGTCGCCCAGGTGGGCCGGGCGGACGGCGGCCAGCGCCGCCAGGTCACCGGCCCCGGCGAACGCCTCGGTGGCCGCGCGCACCGCGGCGTCGAGGGCCTCCGCGCTCAGCGCGGCGACCTGCTTGGGGTCGTAGGGGTCGTTGGCGCCAGACACGGGACGCCATTCTGCCTGGCCGGTGCCGACACGCGCCGCCGGGTTTGCCGACGGTTGCGCCGGTGAACAGTCTGGCGGGCCACGGACGCCGGTCCGGCAGGCCCGCCGACTCCAGGAGCGCTCGTGCCGCAGGACCGATCCGCCCGTCCGCCGGTCCCGATGCTCGCTGCTGCCGCGGTGACGCTCCCCGGCGCCGTCCTGGGCGCGCTGAGCTACCTGGGCACCGACACCGGACTGCCGCCCTACCTGCTCGCCGTCGTCTTCGGGACGGCGATCATCGGCGCTGCCTTCCTGCTGTCCTGGGCGGCGGAGGCGATCCAGGTCGACGTCAGCGCCGGCCTGGCGCTCGCGGTGCTGGCGCTGGTCGCGGTGCTGCCGGAGTACGCGGTGGACTTCGTCTTCACCTTCGAGGCCGGGCAGGTCTACGCGAGCGAGGGCCAGTGCGTGCCACCGGGCGGCGGGGACGGGAGCAACCCGTGCGCGCTCGCCCTGGCCAACATGACCGGCGCGAACCGGGTGCTGGTCGGCATCGGCTGGCCGCTGCTGGTGCTGGTCGCGGCGTGGTCGGCGCGCCGGCACCGGCAGGCCGGCGAGCCCGCCGCGAACCTGCCCGCCCCCGGCCGGGTGGACCTGAAGCCGACCATGTCCACCGAGGTGGTCTTCCTCGGCTTCGCGACGCTCTACTCCCTCACGCTGCCGCTGCGGACGTCGCTGACCCTGGTCGACGCGGCGGTGCTGGTGGCCGTCTTCGTCGTCTACGCCTGGCGGCTGGCGCAGGCACCGGCCGAGGACCCCGACCTGATCGGCACCTCCGAGTGGGTCGCCGGCCACGCCCGACGGCCCCGGCACGCCTGGGTCGGGGCGATGTTCGCCGCCGCCGGCGTGGTGATCCTGCTGTGCGCGGAGCACTTCGCCACCGCGCTGGTGGAGACCGGGAGCACGCTGGGGGTCGACGAGTTCGTCCTGGTGCAGTGGCTCGCGCCGCTGGCGAGCGAGTCCCCCGAGCTGATCGTCGCCTGCCTGTACGCGTGGCGGCTGAAGGCCTCGGACTCCCTGGGCACGCTGCTGTCGAGCAAGGTCAACCAGTGGACCCTGCTCGTGGGCACCATCCCGATCGTCTTCGCGGTCTCCTCGACCAGCCTGCACGGGCTGCCCCTGGACACCCAGCAGCGCCTCGAGCTGCTGCTGACCGCGGCCCAGTCGCTGTTCGCGGTGAGCCTGCTGGTGACGCTCCGGCTGACCTGGCGCGGCGCGACGACCCTGCTGGTGCTGTTCGTCGTCCAGTTCGTCGCCAGCGTCGCGCTGTCCACGGACGTCGACCGGCTGGTGATCCAGGTGCTCTCCGGCCTCTACGTGCTGCTCGCGCTCGGCCTGTTCGTCCGGCACGGCCGCCGCACCGGGCAGCTGGTCAAGGACGGCACGGTGACGCCGTTCCACCAGCTCGAGGCGGAGGACGAGGAGCAGCAGGCCGCGACCCGCTGACCGGTCACGCGGTGACGGCGGCGCCGGAGAACACCAGCGGCGCCCACCGCCGGTGGGCGCGCTTCCCGAACCCCGGGTCGACGCCGATCAGCAGCCCGCCCGCCGCGCTGACCGCGACGTGCCGGTCGGCCTGCTGCAGCCGGACCCGGTCCCGCAGCTCGGGCGCGCACAGCAGCGGCTCCCCGCGGTCGAAGACGACGACGCTGGAGTGCCCGTGCACCTGGCTGAACGGCATCCGCGCCCCGCGCGCCTCGTCCGCGACCCACGACGCGGCCAGCTCTGCCCCCGCCTCCGCCCACACCGGGCCCGCCGAGTGGTCCGGCGCCCCGCCACCGAGCATCGTCCCCGCCCGCCACAGCGTGCCCGGGTCGTCGTGCCGCAGCGCGTTCAGCGCCGCCGCGGCCTCGTCGCCGGTCGGCGGGCGGCCGAGGCGGCGGTGCAGGCCGGCCGTGAGACCGGCGTGGGTGACCAGCACCTGCCCGCCGTCGGACTCCGTGATGGCGGCGGCGGTGCGCATCCGGCCGGTGTGCCACCAGCGCCGCAGGGTGTCCTGGACGTCGCCGGGCAGCACCTCCGGCCAGTCGAAGGCAGGCGTGTCGACGTACTGGCCCTCGTGGTTGCCGACCAGCTGGTGCCACTGGTCCGGCTGGTCGGTGAGCGCCCGGTCGACCAGCGCGACCACCCCGGCGGAGTCGGGACCGCGGTGCACCAGGTCGCCGACCTGGACGACCTGCAGGTCCGCCGGCAGCCGACCGCTGCGGGGATCGGCACCGAGGGCGACCAGCGCCGCGCGCAGCTGCGCCGAGTGCCCACCGACGTCCCCGATGACCGCGACGCGTCCCACTCGGCTCAGCCCTGGGCGAGCTGGGTGGTGTACAGGCAGATGGCCGCGGCGACGGAGAGGTTGAGGCTCTCCGCCCGACCGCGCATCGGCACCCGCACCCGGGCGTCGGCCAGCGCCGCCAGCGCCGGGTCGAGCCCGCGGGCCTCGTTGCCGAACAGCCACAGCACCGGGGCGGCGAGCAGGCCCTCGCCGGCGGCGGCGTCCAGGGGCACCTCTCCCCCGCCGTCGGCGGCCAGCACGGTGACCCCGGCGGCCTGCAGGTCGGCGACGAGCTCTCCCAGCGGGGCGCTCCGCACGACGTCGACGTGGAAGAGGCTGCCGGCGCTGCTGCGCACGACCTTGCCGTGGTAGGGGTCGGTGGAGCCGGCACCGAAGACGACGGTGCCCGCGCCGCAGGCGTCGGCGGTGCGCAGCACGGTGCCGGCGTTGCCCGGGTCGTTCAGCTCGGCGAGCGCCACGGACAGGCGCGGCGGGTCGGTCACCAGCGTTCCGGCGGGCACGTCGCGCAGCCGGCAGACGGCGACGAGCCCCTGCGGGGTGACCGTCTCCGACAGCGACGCCGCGGCCTTGTCGGTGACCAGCCGCACCGGCACCCGGGTGGCGGCCAGCAGGTCGCGGTGCGCGGCCGCGGCAGCCTCGGTAACGAACACCACGCGGACGGCGTCCGGGTCCGTACCGGCCTCGGCCAGCGCCTCGCTGACCGCCTGCCGCCCCTCGGCCAGGAAGGCGCCGGCGTCGTCCCGGCCGCTGCGGCGGGTGAGCTTGCGGGCAGCCGCGACCCGCGCGGACCGCTCGGTCAGCAGTTCGGGCACGGGGCGGGTCCTCTCGAGGGCGGACGGACGACGACGCCGCCGTGTGCGGGTCCGGGGACCCGCGCACGGCGGCGTCGGATGGTGCTCGTGCTGCTGCGGATCAGGCAGCGGTGGCGGCGCCGGTCGCCTCGGGGTTCGCGGCGAGCGCGGCCCGGGCGGACTCCACCAGTGCCGTGAAGGCCGCGGGCTCGGCGACGGCGAGCTCGGCCAGGACGCGGCGGTCCAGCTCGATGCCGGCGAGCTTGAGGCCCTGCATGAACCGGTTGTAGGTCATGTCGTTCTGGCGCGCCGCCGCGTTGATCCGGGTGATCCACAGCTTGCGGAAGTCACCCTTGCGGACCTTGCGGTCGCGGTAGTTGTAGGTGGCCGAGTGGAGGATCTGCTCCTTGGCCTTGCGGTACAGCCGCGACCGCTGGCCGCGGTAGCCGCTGGCCGCCTCGAGGGTCGTGCGACGCTTCTTCTGGGCGTTGACCGCCCGCTTCACGCGTGCCACGTGAGAGCTCCGTTCTGCTCGTCAGGAAAGGGGCGGTCAGAGACCGAGGAGCTTCTTCATCCGGGGGGTGTCGGCCTTGGACAGCACCCCGGTGCCGCTGATGCGACGCTTGCGGGAGGAGGACTTCGCCTCGAACTTGTGCTGGTTGTTCGTGTGCTCACCCACCAGCTTCCCGCTGCCCGTCACGCGGATGCGCTTGGCCGTGCCCTTGTGCGTCTTGTTCTTCGGCATCTCTGCGTCCTGTTCGTGTCTGCCCGGCGCCGGGCAGCGGCTGCTGCCCGGCGCGGGTGCGTCGGTGTCGTGCCGGGCCTGAATCAGGCCGGGGGCGCCTGCTCCGCGGTCGCGTCGTTGGCCGCCTGCTTCTCCTGCTTGGCGGACCGCCGCGCCGCGTCCGTCGCCGCCTGGTTCCGGTGCGGTGCGATCACCATGACCATGTTCCGGCCGTCCTGCTTGGGGTTGGACTCCACCACCCCGAGGTCGGCGACGTCGCCGGCCAGCCGCTGCAGCAGCTTGTAGCCCATCTCCGGGCGGGACTGCTCGCGACCGCGGAACATCACGGTGATCTTGACCTTGTCGCCGCCCTTGAGGAAGCGCTCGACGTGGCCCTTCTTGGTCTCGTAGTCGTGCGGGTCGATCTTCAGGCGCAGCCGCATCTCCTTGATGACGGTGAGCGCCTGGTTGCGCCGGGCCTCGCGGGCCTTCTGCGCGGTCTCGTACTTGAACTTGCCGTAGTCCATGAGCTTGACGACGGGCGGACGCGCCATGGGCGCGACCTCGACGAGGTCGAGCTCGCTGTCCTGCGCGAGGCGCAGCGCCTCGCCGATCGACACGACGCCGACCTGCTCGCCCTCGGGACCGACCAGGCGGACCTCGGGGACGCGGATACGGTCGTTGATGCGGGGCTCGGTGATGGCCTCTCCTCTGCTGCTGCGGTGAGGAGTTCGCTGGCCCACCCGGCGCCGGACGACAAAGGCCCCGTGAGCTGCTGCTCACGGGGCCCACTCGCCGGTCGCCACACGGAGCACCCCGGGGCGGGGGTGCTCGTGCGGTTCACGCAGGTCGACAGGGCCGGCCTGCGTGATCCGGGGACCTGGGTGCCTGTGACGGCGCCAGGTGGGAGCGGGCTCCTCTTCGGTCAGTGGCCGGGATGCGGGATCTCGGCCACCTGTGGTTCACGCGCCTCGATGTAGCGGGGGGAGGCACGCCCACAGTACAGCGTCGCCACCCCGGCCGTCATTCCCAGGGGTACAGCAGGTCGGGAGCCGGTGTCGCGGTGCGCTCCTGGTGGGCGGCGAGCAGCGCCCGCAGCCCCCGGACGGCGGCGACGGCCCGCACCCCGTCGGTGGCCTGGACGGCGGTGACCGCCAGCTCGTCACCGTTGCTGAGCAGCAGGCTGGCCCAGGGCGAGTGCTCGTCGAACCGGACGGCCCGCACCGCCTCCCAGGGCAGCTGGTGCTCGACGAGCATGTTGCGCACCCGGATCCCGTCGGCGTCGGCCTGCACCCGGGAACGGCCCAGCACCAGCACCCCGGCAGCGAGTGCGACTCCGAGCCCGACCATGGCGAACTGGTCGGAGGTGCGGAAGGCGACGACCCCGGTCGAGGACTCCTTGAGCAGGACGGCGACCACGATCATGACCGCGAGCAGGCCGGACGCGGCGAGGGCGGTCACCACCCGCAGCCGGCGGGGGACGGCGGTGACCGGCGGGGACGCGGCGACGGTCTCGGAGGTGTCGGGCCCGGAGGTGTCGGGCTCGGCGGTGTCGGGCCCGGGGGTGTCGGGCTCGGAGGTGTCGGGCTCGGGGGTGTCGGACACGGCTCCATCCTGCACCGCCGGGAGGTCCTCGCGCCGCGCCCGTGCGACACCGGTGGGGTGCCGCGTCACACGGATGGAACACCGACCCCGCACCATGGGGGTGTGACCGAGAGCCCGCTCGACCACCCGATGGACGACGCCGTGGTGGAGGAGCTGCTCCCGCTGGCCGGTTACACGGTGGCGGTGACCGCGGCCCGGCGCAGCGAGGAGCTCGGCGCGCTGCTGGACCGCCGAGGCGCCCGGGTGGTCTACGCCCCGGCGATCCGGATCGTGCCGCTGTCCGACGACGCGGACCTGGTCTCGGCCACCCAGGACGTGCTGGCCCGGCCGGTCGACCTCGTCGTGGCGACCACGGGGGTGGGCTTCCGCGGGTGGCTGGAGGCCGCCGACGCCTGGGACCTGCCGCTGCGCGAGCACCTGCTGGGCGCCCGGGTGCTGGCCCGCGGCCCGAAGGCCCGCGGCGCCATCCGCGGCGCCGGGCTGGTCGACGCCTGGTCCCCCGAGTCCGAGAGCTCCGCCGAGGTGCTCTCGCACCTGCTGTCCGGCGCCGAGGGCCCGCTGCCGGGACGCCGGATCGCCGTCCAGCTGCACGGCGACCCGCTGCCCGAGCTCGTGGCCGGCCTGGAACGGGCCGGCGCCGAGGTGGTGCGGGTGCCGGTCTACCGGTGGGTGCTGCCGGAGGACACCGCCCCGCTGCGCCGGCTGGTCACCGCGATCGCCGCTCGCGGGGTCGACGCCGTCACCTTCACCAGCGCGCCGGCCGCGGCCAGCCTGCTGCAGGTCTCCGCCGACGAGGGCGTCCGCGCCGGGGTGCTCGCCGCGTTCGCCGACGCGGTCCTGCCGGTCGCCGTCGGCCCGGTGACCGCCGGGCCGCTCGAGGCCGCCGGCATCCGCTCGGTGCAGCCCACCCGGGCCCGGCTCGGGGCGCTGGCCCGGGAGGTCGTCGCCCAGCTGCCGGCCCGGCACCCGGTGCTCACCTCCGGGGCCCACACCCTCCAGGTGCGGGGGCACGCCGCCGTCCTCGACGGCCGGCTGGTCGAGCTGCCCCCGGGGCCGATGGCGGTGCTGCGGGCGCTGGCCCGCCGGCCCGGGGTCGTCGTCTCCCGCCCCGACCTGCTCGCCGAGCTGTCCGGTGGGGGCGACGCGCACGCGGTGGAGATGGCGGTGACCCGGCTGCGCGCGGCGCTGGCAGCGCCGGTGGTCGAGACAGTGGTGAAGCGCGGGTACCGCCTGGCGGTCTGACGAAGGGCCCTCCTGCCCCCCGACGCTCGCGAGCTCGCGCCGGGCCCCTGCAGGAGGGCCGCACGGCACCTCACAGCGGGCACCCAGGCGGTGTGCGGTGACTGTTCCGCAGCGGTCACCGGACCGCGCCGGTGCGGAAACGCCCCGTTCCTAGCGTTCCTCGCATCCCGACCGAGGCGGCTGCCGACCGCCCGTCCTGCGAGGAGCGCGATCACCCTGATGACCCCGATCCTGTCCAAGTCCGACGCCGCCGACCTGGTCGTCGCCGCGCGGATCCGCCGGGGGCTCACCTGGGCCCAGCTCGCCGAGGAGATCGGCGCACCGGTCGTGTGGACCACCGCTGCACTGCTGGGGCAGCACCCGATGAGCAAGCACCAGGCCGAGCTCGCCGCCAAGCTGCTCGGCCTGGACGAGACCGTGGCGGAGAGCCTGCAGCTGCAGCCCTCCCGCGGCACCGATCCCGCCCGGATGGCCGACCCGACGATCTACCGGCTCACCGAGGCGCTGTCGGTCTACGGCCCGGCGCTCAAGGAGCTGATCCACGAGGAGTTCGGCGACGGGATCATGAGCGCGATCAACTTCAACGTCGACGTCGCGCGCCGTCCCCACCCCGACGGTGACCGGGTGGTCATCACCCTCGACGGCAAGTTCCTGGACTACCGCTGGTGACCCCGGCGCGCTGAGCGCGCCCGCTGCACCCGTCCTCCCCGCACCCGTCCAACGAGGAGCACCCGCATGTCCTACGTGGCGCCCAAGGACTTCGTCACCAAGATGATCGACGCCGGCGAGGCCAAGGTCTTCATGGCCACCCGCGACACCCTGATCCGCGCCTTCATGGCCGGGGCGATCCTCGCCCTGGCCGCCGCCTTCGCGGTCACCGTCACCGTGCAGACCGGCCAGCCGATCGTCGGCGCCCTGCTGTTCCCGGTCGGCTTCTGCCTGCTCTACCTGCTCGGGTTCGACCTGCTCACCGGCGTCTTCACGCTGGTGCCGCTGGCCCTGTTCGACAAGCGGCCCGGGGTGACCGTCCGCGGCATGCTGCGCAACTGGGGCCTGGTCTTCACCGGCAACTTCGCCGGCGCGTTCACCGTCGCGGTGATCATGGCGGTGATCTTCACCTACGGCTTCGCGATGCCCCCGAACGAGGTCGGCCAGGCCATCGGCACGATCGGTGAGGGCCGGACCGTCGGCTACGCCGAGTACGGCGCCGCCGGGATGCTGACGCTGTTCCTGCGCGGCGTGCTGTGCAACTGGATGGTCTCCACCGGCGTCGTCGCCGCGATGATGTCGACCTCGGTCTCCGGCAAAGTGATCGCGATGTGGATGCCCATCCTGCTGTTCTTCTACATGGGCTTCGAGCACTCGATCGTCAACATGTTCCTGTTCCCCTCGGGGCTGCTGCTGGGCGGGGACTTCTCGATCGGCGACTACCTGGTCTGGAACGAGATCCCGACCGTCGTCGGCAACCTGGTGGGCGGGCTGGCCTTCGTCGGGCTCACCCTCTACGCCACGCACGCCCGCACCGGCGCCAGCCGCAAGCCGCTGCTGACCAGCGACCTCCCCCCGGACGCGGCCGTGCCGGCCGACACCACGCCCGTCGGGATGCAGTGATCGTCCCCGACGGAACCCGCTGACCCCTGCTCCGCCTGGTGAGGGCGGTCCACCCGACCCGGGTGGGCCGCCCTCCGCCGTGTGTCCCGAGGGTTCAGCGCCAGCGGAAGAGGTCGCGCAGCAGCGCGATCTCGGCTCCGTGGTGGGCCAGCTCGTCGGTGGCGTGCACCAGCAGGTCGGCCCAGGACGCTTCCCCGAACGGCCCCCAGGCCGGGCCCAACGGCTGCCAGATCCCGTCCTCCCCCAGGTCGGTCATCGCCGTCCGGAAGGCCGTCGCCGCCGCGGCCAGCTCGACCAGCGCCGGTGCGGCCGCGCCGTGCCAGCCCCGGCCGCGGTCGGGTAGCGGCCGGCCGGCCGGGGAACGGCTCAGGTAGTCGGCCAGGCAGTCCGCGGCGAGGTGCCAGGTGCGCCAGGCGATGGTCGTGACCGGCGCGGGGTCCGGATCGGGGACCGCCCCGTCGGCCAGCCACTCCCCCGTGTCGCCGGGACGGACGCTCCAGGCAGACCGGACCGGCTCCCAGAGGTACTCCTCGTCGGTCAGCCCGCCGACCCGGGCGGCCAGCCGTTCCCAGGCGTCGTCGTACCCGCGCAGCAACACCGGCAGCACCGCTCGTCCCGTCATGCGCGCACCGTAGGGCGGTGGTGTGACAGGACCGGGCGTTCCCCGGCGGGTGCTCACGACCACCGAGGCGGCGGCGTGCGGCACATGTTCCGCCCCGGTGACCTGACCGCGTCCGGACGGAAACGGCCGGTTCCTAGCGTCAGCCGCACTCGCCGCAGCGCCGCCGCGGGCCGCCAGCTGCCCACCGGTTCCACCAGGGGATGACGCCATGACAGACACCCAGCTCGACCGCGCCGGCGTCGCCGTCGCACCCACCCCGGCCCCGCCGGCCGGCAACGGGCCGGTCGCCCGGGTCGGTGGCCGCTGGATCGACCACTACGACCCGGAGGACCCCGCCTTCTGGGCCTCTCCGCAGGGCAAGCCGGTCGCCCGGCGCAACCTCGTCTGGTCGGTGTTCGCGGAGAACATCGGGTTCAGCGTCTGGCAGCTGTTCAGCGTCTCCACGGCCGTGCTCGCCTCGATCGGCTACGGGTTCACCAGCAACCAGCTGTTCTGGCTGGTCGCCACGGCCGGGCTGGTCGGGGCGATCATGCGGGTGCCCTACACGTTCATGCCAGCGCTGTTCGGCGGCCGGAACTGGACGGTGGTCAGCGCCGCGCTGCTGCTGCTGCCGGTGACGCTGCTCGTCGTCGCCGCGACCACCGACCAGCCCTACTGGTTCTGGGTGCTGACCGCGATCACCTGCGGGTTCGGCGGCGGCAACTTCGCCTCGTCGATGGCCAACATCTCCTTCTTCTACCCGGACAAGGAGAAGGGCTTCGCGCTCGGGCTGAACGCCGCCGGCGGGAACATCGGCGTCGCGATCATCCAGCTGGTGGGCCCGCTGGCCGCCGGGGCCGGGGCGCTCGCCGTCGTCGGCGGGGTCACCGGCACCACCGAGGACGGCGCGGACCGCTACGTGCAGAACGTGGCGCTGATCTGGGTGCCGTTCATCCTGCTGGCGATGGCCGGCGCCTGGTTCGGCATGCACAACCTCTCCGGCGCCAAGGCCAACATCGGCGCCCAGGCCGCGATCACCCGGCGCAAGCAGACCTGGATCATGTCCTTCCTGTACATCGGCGCCTTCGGCTCGTTCATCGGCTTCTCCGGCGCCTTCCCGCTGGTGCTGGCCAACGAGTTCGCCGCGAACACCTACCAGTACGCGTTCCTCGGGCCGCTGGTCGGCTCGCTCACCCGGCCGCTGGGCGGGCTGCTCGCCGACCGGGTGGGCGGGGCGCGGGTGACCGTGGTGACCTTCGTCGGCCAGGCCCTGGCCATCGGGGTGGCGATCGCCTTCGTGAACGCCGGCAGCTTCGCCGGGTTCCTGCTCAGCTTCCTGGTGCTGTTCGGGATCGTCGGCATGACCAACGGCTCCACCTACCGGATGATCCCGATCATCTACCGCGCCGAGGCGGCCGCCGCCAGCACCGGCGAGACCCCGGCGCAGACGATGTACCGGGCCCGGCGGGACACTGCCGCCGCGGTCGGCATCATCTCCGCCGTCGGCGCGCTGGGCGCGGTCTTCATCCCGCGGATCATCTCCGAGTCCTACAGCGCGACCGGCGGGGTCGGGACGGCGCTGGGCGCCTTCTGCGCCTTCTACGTGGCCTGCGTGGCGGTGACCTGGTTCGTCTACCTGCGCCGCGGCACGCTGATGCAGCAGGCCGGCGTGTGACCCGCCGCGGGGCGGCCGTTCCCCCAGGAGGTCCCCGGCTGCCCCGCGGTGGGGAGGCGGCCGCCGTCGGCAGGTGCGCCGGCGGCACCCAGCCGCCATGATCACCGCGTGAGGGACTCCCTGGACGGCGAGACGCCGCCGGCACGGTCGCTGGTCGAGACCGGCGAGCTGGTGGCCGGGTCGATGAGCCGCACGGTGGCCGAGCTGCTGTTCGGCGACGGACCGGGCGCCGTCCGCCTGGACGACCGGCTGGCCGCCTGCCTGCGCGACGCGGCCACCGGCGCGGCCGACCTGCCGCTGCTCTGGGAGCGGGCCCGCGCCGGCGCCGCCCTCGCCTTCGCCGCCGAGCTCTCGGTCACCCGCGGGCAGCAGGGCCGGCACGTGCGGCGGGACGGCTTCTTCGCGGCCACCGTCGCGACCCGGTCGGCCGCCGAACGGCTGGCGGAGTCGGTGGTGCAGGCCGCCCGCCGCACACCCGAGGAGCGGCAGGTGCGGCACCTGGGCTACCTGCTGGCCGAGACCGCCGTCTCCCCCGACGTCGACCCGGCGCTCGCCACCCGGGCGCTGCAGCTGGCCGAGTCCTGCAGCTGGCGGCAGCTGGTGTTCCTCGCCGCGGTCGGCCGGCGGGACCGCACGCCGCTGCCGACCGGGGCGCTCGAGGACGAGCCGCGCGCCTGGACGGCGTGGGGCGCCCGCGAGGACGTCGCCGACCTGCAGCGCGCCGGGCTCCTCGACCCCGCGCCCGCCGTCGCCCGGCCGGGGGCGGTGCGGCCGCGGCTGCGCCCCGCGGACCTGCGGCTGACCCGTCGCGGCGTGCTGGTGCACCGGCTGCTCGCGCTGGACTTCGTCCGGGACGACGACGTCGCCACCGCCCTCGCGGACCTGGACCTCCCGCCCGCCTGACGAAGGACCCCCGCGCGTGGCTTTGATCAGGTGCCCTGATCGAAGCCCTTCCCCCTGCACCGACGTTGGTGCGGGAGGACGCCCGTTGCTGCAGGGGGACGTCGCCGCCGGCCGCATCGTGACCCGTTCGTGATCACCGTTGTGGGTCCGCCGAGCCGCCCACCGCGTGTAGACGGGTGAGCGACCAGCGGGAGGAGCACGGGTGGACGGGCTGAGCTTCGAGGACTTCGTGTCCCGGGAGCAGGCAGCGCTGCTGCGGCTCGCCGTCCTGCTGGCCGGGGACCGAGGGCACGCGGAGGACTTGGTGCAGACGGCGCTGCTGAAGAGCTACCGACACTGGGGCCGGGTCACCTGCACCGGTGACCCGACCGCCTACGTCCGGCGGGTGCTGGTGACCAGCCACACCAGCTGGCGACGGCGGCTGTCGACCACCGAACAGGTCGTCGAGCAGCTGCCCGACCGGGCCGCGCCCCCCGCGACGGAGGACGACGAGGAGCTGCGGGCCGCGCTGCGCGCCCTGCCCCCGCGCATGCGCACTGCCGTCGTCCTGCGCTACTACGCCGACCTGTCCGAGCAGCAGACCGCGGCGGCGATGGGCTGCTCGGCCAGCACCGTGAACACGCAGACCGCGCGGGGGCTGGCCCGGTTGCGCGAGCTGCTGAGCCCACCGGCGTACGCCGCCCGGGAGGAACGAGCCTGATGGAACCCACCGACCTGCACGAGCGGCTGCACCGGCTGGCCGACCGCACGTCCCCGCCGCCGCGCCACGACCTCGCCGACGCCGTGGTGACCCGGCACCGGGCCCAGCGGCGGCAGGCCTTCGCGCTGACCGCGGTCGCCGCCGTGGTCGCCGGGGTCGTGGTCGTCGTGCCCTCCCTGCTGTCACCGGCAGAGCGTGCGTCTGTCGCCACCCCGGTCGTTGCCGACGTCCCGGTCCCGGCCGAGGCCGACGTGCTCTCCGGACCGACCCGCGGGTCTCTCGCCGCCGACACCGCGTTCGTCGAGGACGTGCGCCGCCTGACCTGGACCGAGGCCGACGACCCGGACGCGCCGACCGCTGAGGTCGACCCGCCGCTGGCGTCCCGGCGCGTCGTCTTCGCCGGCGAGGTGGCCGGCGCGCGGTGGGCGCTGGTGGCCGGCACGGACCCGGAGCGGGAGGACCGGGTCGCCGCCGCCTGGTTCACCGGACCGGCCGGTGCCGAGGCCGCGCAGCTGCAGCCGACGTCTCTGCTGAGCGGGACCGACGCCGCGTCCCCGGTCGCCCTGTCCGACGCGGGCACCGGCGCGCTGGTCGTCGTGGCCGCACCGGGCGATGAGATCTCGTTGTCCCGACGACCGGAGGTGCACGCCGACGGCGCCGTGAGCCGCAGCTTCGACCCGGTCGACGCGCCGAACGGCGTTGCCACCGTGGTGCTGCCACCAGCAGCGGGCACCTACGACGAGGCGCTGCGCTACCGGGTCACCCGGGACGGCGCGGAGGTGACCACCGCCATGCCCAGCACCCACCGTTCGGTCGGGGCCTCAGCAGCGGACGATGTCCCGGTGACCTGGCTGCGGGGCGAGCCAGGGGACCGCGGGCCGGTGCTGACCGGTGCCATCGACCACGTCCTGGAGATCACCGGGCTGCCGGCGGAGGAGCTGGAGTTCACGGTCGTCTGGCGAGGGGACGTGCCGGCCTCCACCGCGGACACGGCCCGGGTGGACCTGCTCGCCGCAACGCTCCCCTCGGGCTCGGTCTACCTGGAGGCGGTGCTCGCCGCGACCTCCGCCGACGGGACCGTCGCCAGCACCTGGTGCGCCACCGACCTCCGCGCAGGCGGTCCGGCGCTGTCCGATCAGGTGTTCGCACTCCGCTGCAGCGCGCCGTTCCTGCAGGGAACCGATCCGATCGAGAGCCTGGTCCTGATCGGCCCCCCGGCCGCCGACTCCGCCCGCCTCCTCGACGGCGCAGGCGCCGTGCTTCAGCAGGTGGGCCTCGTCGACGGCGTCGCCGTCCTGCCCCCGTCGGTGGACGTGGAGGGCGTGGAGTTCCTGGCCGCTGGACAGTCGGTGGGCAGCACCCGCCCGCTGGGGTACAACGGCCTGGAGGCCATCGCCGCGACCCCGGGCGGCGGCAACTGACGTGGCGGCCACGGAACCTGCGTCGGTGATCGCGGCGCGCCAGCTGGCCGAGGAGGCGCGGACCCGGCCGCTGCCTGCGCTTCGGCGGCCGGCCCGCCCGCGGCCTCCGCTGCCCCGGCCTGTTGCGGGGACGCCGTGAGGCGCGCGGCGGGCGCCGTGCTGCTCGTCGGGCTGCTCAGTGGGTGCGGTCCGCTCGTCCAGACCGCCTGCCCGGCGATCGGCTGGAGCAACGGGCTCAGGGTCGAACTGCCCGGTGAGTGGGCGGCAGGCGACCCGGTGTCGGTCCTGGTGACCTGCCCCAGCCCCTGCACGCTGGAGGTCCGGGAGGACCAGCCGGCCGTGGAAGGGCGGGAACTCGTCGCCGACGTCGCCGGCGGCACGGCGTCCGTGGCCTTCCCGATGACCAGTCCGGACTCCGTCGTCGTCACGGTGCTCGCCGCGGACGGCGCGGTGCTCGCCGAACGGGACGCCGACCTCGACTGGGTGCGGGTGGGTGGCACCGAGGAGTGCGGCGGTCCCGCCGAGGCGGCCGTCGAGGTGCCGGCGCCGTGATCGTCAGGCGGAACGGGCGTAGGCGGCCGGCGTCGTCCCGAGCACCCGGCGGAAGTGCCGGGTGAGGTGCGCCTGGTCGTAGAAGCCGGCCGCCGTCGCCACCTCGGCCGGTGGCTGACCGGCGAGCAGCAGCCGCCGCGCCCGGTCGATCCGGCGTCCGGTCAGGTACCGGTGCGGCGGCAGCCCGTGCCGGCGGGTGAACGCCCGCACCATGTGCGTGGGGTGCACCCCGAACTCCACGGCCGCCGCCTCCAGGGAGACCCCCTCGACGAGCCGCGCGTCGAGCAGCTCGCGCAGCCGGTCGGCCAGCCGGTCGTCCCGCACGTCGGGCGCGGACCGGACGTCGGCGTCGAGGTGCTGCCGCAGCCGCTCCAGCACGAACGCCAGCCGACTCTCGGCCTCCAGCCCCTCGGTGTGCGGGGCGAGCGCGGCGTGCAGCTGCGACACCCGGTCCCGCAGCGCCCGGTCGGCGAACGCCGGGGAGTCGACGGCCGAGCCGACCCGGTGGGTGCCGAGCGTCGCCGGCTCCAGGTACAGCACCCGCTTGCGGAAGCCGCCGGGGTGCTGCGACCGCCCGTCGTGCGGCACCCCGGGCGGCAGCAGGGTCACCGCGGTGGTGGTGGCGCCGTGCGCGTGGCGGTCCAGGTCGTAGCGCACCGCGCCGTCGTCGATGAGCAGCAACGTCCACGCGTCGTGGGTGTGCGCCGGGTAGACGTGGTCGGTGAAGTGCGCGTGGAAGACCTCGGTCAGCCCGGGGACGGCCGGGCGCCAGGCGCGCACCTCGTCTGCCACGTCAGGAACGTACAAGCCCCGGCCGGGCCCGGTGCCCGACGCTGACCGGCATGGAGACGCTGCTCGACCCGGCCGCTGAGGCACCGGTCGCCGGCCCGCCGTGGCCGACCAAGATCGCCGTCCTGCTGCGTGAGGGGCTGCTGCCCTGGCAGGAGCTCAACGTGACCGCCTTCCTGTCCAGCGCGATCGCCGCGGCGGTGCCCGAGCTGATCGGCGCGCCGTACGAGGACGGCGACGGCACCCGGTACCTGGCGATGTTCCGCCAGCCGGTGCTGGTGCTCACCGGCCCGGCGCAGCTGCTGGGCAGTGCCCGGACCAAGGCGCTGGCCCGGGGCCTGCCGACGTCGCTGTTCACCGCCGACCTGTTCGCCACCGGCGGCGACGCGGAGAACCGCGCGGCCGTCCGGGCGGTGCCCGGCGCCGACCTGGACCTGGTCGGGCTCGCCGTCCACGGCCCGAGGAACGCCGTCGACAAGATCCTCAAGGGCGCCCGCATGCACGCCTGACGGCGCCCCGCGCAGCTCTCGGCGCCGAAACCTGCCAGGGTTTCGGCGCCAAGACCTGGCCGGGCTTCGGCGCCGAAACCTGGAAGGTGGCGGCGTCAGACGGTGACGACGAGCCGCCCGTCCTCCTCGTGCACCGGGTAGACCCGCACCGGCCCCGCGCCCCCGGGACTGGTGCCGTCGGCCCAGCGGAACGTGTAGAGGTGCAGCGGGCAGACGAGCACGTCGGTGTCGGTCTGCCCGTCGGCCAGCGGACCGCCGGCGTGCGGGCAGGCGGCCTGGGTGGCGTGCAGCGACCCGTCGCGCAGCCGGAACACCGCCACCTGGACGTCGCCGGCGACGAACGCCCGGCCCTCCCCCGGCGGCACGTCCTCGACCCGGCCGACCACGTGTGCGGTGCCGGTCGCCCGGGTGCCGAACAGACCCGGTCCGCCGGCCGAGGTCTCGGTGCGCGTGAGGCTCATCGGACCGGCACCTTCGGCAGCTCGACCAGCGGCAACGCGGGGCGGAACTGGCCGGCGGTGGCGGGTTCCGCGCGGTCCTGCGCCCAGGGGTCGGTGTAGGCGTCGATCGAGCGCTGGATGCCCTCGTCGAGGTGCACCACGATGCCCTCGCTGTCCTCCAGCAGCACCTGCTGGAGGTGCGCCAGCCCGACCCGGGGCACGAAGTCGTAGGTGCGCTCCAGCCAGTTGGCGTTCTCCCGGTAGTACTGCACGAACCGCCCGGTCAGCTCCATGACCGCCGCCGGGGAGTCGACCGTGGCCAGCAGGTCGCCCTTCCGCACGCTCGCGCCCGCGGCCCCACCGACGTAGACCTCCCACTTCCCGTTGCCGACCGCGACCACGCCGACGTCCTTCACGTAGGCCTCGGCGCAGTTGCGGGGGCAACCGACCACGGCCATCTTGATCTTGGCCGGGCTCTCGATGCCCTGGAACCGGGTCTCCAGGTCGATGCCCAGCTGGGTGGAGTCGCCGAGACCGAACCGGCAGAAGTCCGACCCGACGCAGGTCTTCACCGTGCGCATGCTCTTGCCGTAGGCGTAGCCGGAGGGCATGCCGAGGTCGGCCCACATCGCGGGCAGGTCCTCCTTGCGGACGCCGAGCAGGTCGATCCGCTGCCCGCCGGTCACCTTGATCATCGGGACCTCGTACTTCTCCGCGACGTCGGCGATCGTGCGCAGCTGGGCCGCCGTCGTCACCCCGCCCTTCATCTGCGGGACGACGGAGAAGGTGCCGTCGCGCTGGATGTTGGCGTGCACCCGGTCGTTGATGAACTTGGCGTCGTTCTCCTGCTCGTAGTCGCTGCCCCAGATCATCCGGAGCAGCGAGGTCAGCGCCATCTTCGACTTGGCGTCCTCCGCACCGCCGGGGGCGAGCGCGGCGAAGACGGCCGACACCGACCGCAGGTCCCGGGAGCGGATCTCGGCCATCAGCGCGGGCTTCGCCAGCGGGATGCCCGGCACGTACCAGCTCGCGGCCGGGTCCTCGACGACGTCGCCGTCGGCGGCCCACTCGACGATCTGCTGCACCAGGCCCTTGCAGGAGCCGCAGCCCTTGCCGGCGCGGGTGGCGTCCATGACGCCGCCGACGCTCGCGCAGCCACCGGCGACGGCGTCGCAGATGGCCTGCTTGGTGACGCCGTTGCAGTTGCACACCTGCGACTCGGCGGGCAGCTCGGCGACGCCGACTTCGGCCGCGCCGTCGGAGAGGTCGACCAGCAGCCGGATCCGCTCCTCCGGCAGCGGGGTGCCCCGGTCGAAGGCCTGGGTGAGGAAGGCGACCTTGCGGGTGTCGCCGAGCAGCGTGGCGCCGATGAGGACGTCGTCGCGGATCACCACCGACAGGTGCACCCCGCGGCGCGGCTCGGAGATGACCAGGAACTCGTCGGCGTCCCGTTCGGGCCGGTTGAGCCCCATGGTGGCGACGTCGACCCCGGCGACCTTGAGCTTGGTGGCGGTGCGCGAGCCGTGGTACTCGGCGTCCGGGTCGGTGCCGGTGAGCACGTCGGCGAGCACCCGGGCCTGCTCCCACACCGGGGCGACCAGGCCGTAGACCTCGCCGCGGTGCTGGGCGCACTCCCCCACCGCGTAGACGTCGGGGTCGTCGGTGCGCAGCTGGTCGTCGACGACGACGCCGCGCTCGACCTCGATGCCGCTCATCAGCGCGACCTCGGTGACCGGGCGGATGCCGGCGGCGAGCACCAGCAGGTCGGCGTCGAGGGCCCGGCCGTCGGCGAGCACCACGCCACGCACCCGGTCGGGCCCGATCACCTCGGTGGTGCGGGTGGCCAGGTGCACGATGATGCCGAGGTCCTCCACCGACTGCTTGAGGATGGCGCCGCCGTCGGGGTCGAGCTGCTGGTTCATCAGGTGGGTGCCGGCGTGCACCACTTCGACGGCCAGGCCGTGGCCCTGCAGCGCGCGGGCGGCCTCCAGGCCCAGCAGCCCGCCGCCGACGACGACCGCCTTCTCGTGCTCGGCCGCCGCGGCGAGCATCGCCCGGGTGTCGTCGATGGTGCGGAAGCCCAGCACGCCGGGCATCAGTGCGCCGTCGGCGGTGCGGATGCCCTCCATCGGGGGCACGAACGAGCGGCTGCCAGTGGCGATGACCAGCTGGTCGTAGCCGGTCGCCGTCCCGTCGGAGGCGTAGACGAGCTTGGCGTGGGTGTCGATCCGCTCGACCCGGACGCCGGCCCGCAGCACGATGCCGTTGTCGGCGTACCAGTCGTGGCTGTTGAGCACGATGTCGTCCTCGTGCTCCTCGCCGGCCAGCACGTGGGACAGCATGATCCGGTTGTAGTTGCCGTGCGGCTCCTCGCCGAAGACGGTGATCGCGAACTGCTCGCCGCCGCGGCGCTCGAGCACCTCCTCGACCAGCCGGGCGCCGGCCATGCCGTTGCCGACCACCACCAGGCGCTGCCGGGAGTCCACGCCGTCGGCCTCGTCCAGCGCGAAGTGCAGCGAGGTCAGCCCCTCGAGGCGACCGCCGAGGGTGGCGCCCATCAGACCTCCACCAGCCCGAGGTCGACGACGACGTCGCCGGTGACGCCCTCCGGGGCGGCCACGTGCAGCTCGACCACGGTGCCGCCGTCGAGGTCCTCGACCACCCGCAGCGGCACGTGCACGTCGCCCTTGGCGCCGATCGGGAACCAGCGCATCGGCTGCCCGTCGCGCACCAGCAGCAGGTAGACCAGCTCGGCGGTGGAGTTGCCGCCGCGGAAGTACAGCGCCTGGGCGGTCTTGCCCTGCGGCACCTCGTAGCGCAGGGCGGGGTCCAGCGGGCCGGGCTTGGCCAGCCCCTCGCCGGTGATCGGGTAGACGCCTTGCAGGAAGCGCGGGCTGCTCTTCACTCGGGTGGTCCTCCTCCGGGACGGGGCGTGCGGCGTGGGGGACGTCGGGCTCTGGTGCGCGAGCGGCCGCGGCTGACCGGTCGGGTCGGGTGGGGCGATCAGCTCCTCGGGCCCGCCGACCCGGGAGACGGCGACGGCGCAGACCTTGAAGGCGGGCATCCGGCTGGTGGGGTCCAGCGCCGGGTCGGTGAGCGCGTTGGCCGAGCTGGCCCCGCCCCAGTGGAAGGGTGCGAAGACGACGTCGGGCCGGACGGCGTCGGTGATCGTGGCGTGGAAGCGGGCCCGGCCGCGGCGGGTGGTCAGCTCCACGACGTCGTCGGCGGCGATGCCGAGCCGGCGGGCGAGGTCGGGGTGCAGCTCGGCCCGCGCGGTGGGGGCGACCAGTTGCAGGCTCCGCGAACGGCGGGTCTGGGTGCCCGACTGGTAGTGCGCGAGCACGCGGCCGGTGGTGAGCACGTAGGGGTAGTCGGCGTCGGGCTCCTCGTGCGCCGGCACGTGCTCCACCCGGGTGAACCGGGCCCGGCCGTCGGGGTGCGCGAACCGCTCGGTGAACAGCCGCGGAGTTCCCGGGTGGTCGGCGGTGGGCACCGGCCAGAACAGGCCCTGCTCGGCGTCGATCCGGGCGTAGCTGAGACCGGCGTAGTCGGCCACTCCCCCGGCGCTGGCCCGGCCGAGCTCGGTGAACACCGTCTCGGCGTCCCCGCTGAACCCCGGGGCGCCCAGCCGCTCGGCCAGCTCGGCGAGCAGCTGCAGGTCGTCGCGGACCTCCCCGGGAGGGGCGAGCGCGCGACGGCGGCGGATGACCCGGCCCTCGACGTTGGTCATCGTGCCCTCCTCCTCGGCCCACATGGCGCTGGGCAGCACGACGTCGGCGAGCTCGGCGGTCTCGGAGAGGAAGAAGTCGCTGACCACGAGGAAGTCCAGGTCGCGGAGCCGGCTGACCATCCGGCGGGCGTCGGGAGCGGAGACGGCGACGTTGGAGGCCAGCACCAGCAGGGTGCGCACGCCGCCGTCGGTGCCCAGGGCGTCGAGCAGCTCGAAGGCGCTGCGGCCGGGGCCGGGGATGTCCTCGGGGTCGACGCCCCAGACGGCGGCGACGTGCGCCCGGGCGGCCGGGTCGGTGATCTTCCGGTAGCCGGGCAGCTGGTCGGCCTTCTGCCCGTGCTCCCGTCCGCCCTGGCCGTTGCCCTGCCCGGTGACCGTGCCCCAGCCACTGCCCGGCCGCCCGGGCAGCCCGAGGGCGAGGGCCAGGTTGATCCAGGCGGTCGCGGTGTCGGTGCCGTGCCGGTGCTGCTCGGCACCGCGCGCGGTGAGGACGATCGACCGCTTGCCGCGGGCCAGGGCGAAGACGATCCGCCGCTGCTGCTGCACCGGCACCCCGGTGAGCCGCTCGACCCGGTCCGGCCAGTACCCCGCGACCCCGGCCCGCACCTGGTCGAAGCCGGTGGTGCGGGCGGCGACGTAGTCCTCGTCGACCAGCCCTTCGGCCAGCGCGATGTGCAGCAGCCCGTTGGCGAGCGCCAGGTCGGTGCCCGGCAGCGGCTGCACGTGCAGGTCGGCGTGCCGGGCGGTGTTGGTGCGCCGCGGGTCGACGACGATGTGCTCGGCACCGGCGGCACGGCCAGCGTCGAGGTACTGCATCGCCGGCGGCATGGTGTCCGCCGGGTTGCTGCCGACCAGCACGACGACGTCGGCCGCGGCGACGTCGCTGAGCGGGAACGGCATGCCCCGGTCCAGCCCGAAGGCCCGCACGGCGGCACCGGCGGCGGAGGACATGCAGAACCGGCCGTTGTAGTCGATGGCGCTGGTGCGCAGCGCGACCCGGGCGAACTTGCCGAACTGGTAGGCCTGCTCGTTGGTCAGGCCACCCCCGCCGAAGCAGCCGACGGCGTCCCGGCCGTGCTCGGCCTGGGTGCGGCGGATCGCGGCGACCACCCGGTCCAGCGCGGCGTCCCAGCTGGTCTCGACCAGCGGGCTGCTGCGGTCGGCCGGGTCGGCGCGCACGAGCGGGCGGGTGAGCCGCTCGGGGTGGTCGAGCAGCTCCGCCGCCGACCAGCCCTTGGAGCACAGGCCGCCGCGGTTGACCGGGAAGTCGGCGGGCACCAGGGTGGCCGGCCGATCGCCCGCGGTCATGGTGATGCCGCACTGCAGCGAGCAGTACGGGCAGTGCGTCTCGGTGGTGCGCGTGCCGACCCCGGGGGTGGGCAACGAGACGGCGGCGGACACATCTAGAGGTTCCGGGGACGCCGTTTCCCGGCGGCTGCGCTCACGTCAAGGTCGCGTTCCGTTCGCCTCACACCTCCCGCTGTGTGGCCGTGAGAGCAGCAGGCGGCTAATAGACCCGCATTCCTAACGTGGAGAAGACACGCAAGTCGGTCACTATTCGAGCCACTGCGCCATCACTCTGACGCGCAACCGCGTAGGCACGACTTGCTCGCGATCCATTGAATTGACCGAGTCCCTTACCAAGAGCCCAAGAGAGTTTGCCGCGTGACCCCCAGGACATTCCCACGAAGCGGTCATGCATGTGCTTCGCGCGCTCTTGGCTATTCAGCACACTTATGTGCACTTCCATAGGAAGACCGTCCAGCACGTTCGAGGCGAGTTGACCCAGCTCTGAAGCCAGATCACTTGCGGGCAAGACCTTCTTGTTGTGCGACCCCCCTACGCCCGTATGAACGAACAACCGCGTGACCCCACCAGCCGCGGCGCGTTGCACGAATCGTGCGAGACCAGAGGCCGCAGGGTTACGCAGTGCATCAGTAACGGCGTACGGGTCGACGACGTCCACCTGGTCGGAGAAATCGAGGATCGGGCCAAACCCGGCGTTGAGGCGACCAGCACAGTCGTCACCCCTTTCAAGTGGCGCAACCTGGGCCGCTCTGCACTGATCAAGGCGAGGGCTACCTAGCACGCCAACTGGAAGTTCTTTGTCGCCCGAACACGTGGGACAGGTTCCCGACTCGTCAGACGCGAATATAAGCCCCAACGGGGCGTTAAGTCGGCACGTAACGCACGACCACCGATTTCTGTCCGAAACGAGGCGACCCCGCACGTACTCGATCCACCGTTGTTGCGTGTCCAGAGGTGCGTCTTTAAGCACCTGGCGCAGAGCTGCCTGCCACTCCACCGATGGGCGAGTCAGAACGGCAGTGTTGACAAGCTTTTCCGCCAGTGCAGTCATTACGTCGTTATCGACCGCGGCGACACCTTGACTCGAAGACGTGGCGGTCAGCACCTCAAACACTCGTCAGATCGTTGCGAATAGGTCTTCGAATCGCTCGTCAAAGAACCCGTCCGGCCAGGGATCAAGAAGCGAACCATCCGCGGCCACGCGCAAGCTTTGCACTACACCCCGTCCTTCGACCGATGACACGTACTGAACTCCCAACGAACCTGCCCGGAACCCAGCAGTCTGGCGTTCACGCATTCGTCGCTGCGCACGTAGGAGTATGTGTTCCGAGTGAGTCTCAACGACGACCTGATTCTTGCCCCTGACTGCGGACTTGATGAGTACATCCGCTAGCCTGGACTGGACCTTTGGATGTAGATGAATCTCCGGCTGTTCGACGAGGATAATGCTATTAGTGTTCCCGAGAAGTTGGACGATTACCGGGAGTACTTGGGACAGTCCAAATCCAACATCCGCCGGACTAACGTCGACCCCTGTGCGTACGTCACTTAGAATTGCGATAGCCACGTCCCCCAACGCATCCTGCACAGCCTCAGACTGGACCTGGTCGACCTTCAGTCGGTACGGAATCTCCAGTTCCCTGAATGCGTCATTGACTTGATCGACGAGCTCACCATGGCGCGCCAAGTGCAACACGAGGCGCTCGCCACGCACACCAACACCGATTGCATCACTGGCTTCGGTAGCCACACGACGAGGAAATTCGCGTAGAGGACCAACGTATACCAGGTCCTCTAGCATTTGATAGAGCTCGAAAGCGAAACCACTCGACCAACTCTGCCACCAGTAAAGAAGGCTCTGCAGGTAGTCGTATCGCGGTGCATCAAAGCTACCACCGAATGGTCGACCAGGCTTTCCGCGGCCATACTCCGCTGGCGACCAATATGGCAACCAGCCAGCCAGTTGACAGCCATGCTTGCGAACCCACTCTCGCAGCCATCGCCTGTCTGCATCCGTGGGCAGGGGCTCGTTTCGCCCTCGATGGCGCGCTTGATCCTCGTACACGGACGACCATTTGTTGATCAGTGCTGCCGAGCTAGCAGCATCCGCCAACCTCATCTCGCCGAACTGCCTATCGAACGCAAACTTTATGTCCGTGTCATCCCCGACGGTAATCTGCAGAAGGCTAGGCTCCCTATCGGCAGCGGATCGCATGCCGAATTTGAGTTCCACAGAAACTCGATGACCAAAGAATCGCGGAGCGGGCGTTCTAACCTGTGTTAGGGATAAGCCCACCGTAATCGCTTTGCTTACATCATGACCGTGGACGAAGGTTCGAAACCCCCCAAGGTCCGCCACCCCGCTACGAAACTCCAGCACCCCTGGCTCGGCCGCGTAGGCACGTTGAACACTCTGCTTCAATAACAGTAGGGCCTGAAATATGCTGCTTTTCCCTGAGGAGTTCGGTCCGTAGATAAGGTTCAAGCCTTGGAAAGTGAGACTTTGGGTCGCGTCGAAGCTCTTGATACCCGCGAACCAGAGCCGCTCAATGCGCACGGGCATGTCTAACACATGCGCGGAAGAAGCTGAAGTCGACACGGTCAGCGAACCGGTCGTGCTGCAGGCGGCGCATGGTGGCTAGGAAGTAGACAACTCCGGACATGGTGCGCACGAGACACGAGGCGTGACAGGCCATGTTGGCCACGCAAGCCACTCGACGTGGCCATGTCACATACAGCCTGCAAGGAAGTCCAGAGCGCTGCGCGTCAACCCGTGCGGCGCACTGTCCGTCAAGATGCCCTTCATGGAACCGAGCGTGCAGGAGCGGCTGGTGGCGACGGCGACCGACGAGATGCGGGTGCCGTTCTGGGTGGTGCTGGCCGGGGTCGGGGTGGGTGCCTTCTGGTCGCTGATGGGCGTGCTGGTCGGCACCCGCGTGGCCCGCCGTCGCTAGCCGGCCCGTCGGACGTGCCGGCTGCTGTGCCACGCTCCCGCGGTGTTCGACGGCGAAGACCTGGTGCGGCTGCTCATCATCTACAGCCTGATCGTCGTCGGACTCGTCGTCTTCCGGCGCGCGCGCATCAAGCGACTCGGGAGGCGGCAGGTCACCGGGACGACACCGGTGGCCGTCCGCACCGTCCAGGGGGTGCACCGGCAGGTTCCCGACCGGTGGCAGCGACGTCTGGCGGAGCCGCGTCCCGGCCGGCTGGACCTCTCCCGGTGGCTCGTGGACGGCCGCAGCCACGTCGTCCTCGACGTGCTGGTCGTCCGGCGCGGGGAGCGGCCGACGACCTGGTGGGAGAGGAGCAGGACCGACGACCTCCTGGACGTCGTGCTGACCGTTCAGACGACCACCGGCGAGCTGGAGGTGGCGGTCGGGCGCGCCCAGGCCGAGTGGCTGCGCACGCAACTGACCCCGATCCCGGTGCTGGACGAGGACTGAACTCAGTCCCACCGGCCGCGCAGGCGCTTGGTCTCCCCGCGCTGCTTCTTGGCCGTGATCCGCCGCTCCTTCGAGCCGCGGGTGGGCTTGGTCTTCCGGCGGGCCGGTGCGGGCGGGGCCAGCGCCGCGCGCAGCACCGCGGCGAGGCGCTCGCGGGCGGCCTCCCGGTTGCGCAGCTGCGCCCGGTGCTCGCTGGCAGCGACCGTCAGCACGCCGTCGACCAGCCGGTTCGCCAGCCGGTCGGCCAGTCGCGCCCGCTGGGCGTCGGTCAGGCCGGGCAGCTCCAGCGGTGCCACGGACAGCTCCACCCGCGAGTCGGCGGTGTTGACCCCCTGCCCACCGGGCCCCGAGGACCGGGAGAACCGCCACGACAGCAGGCCCGCCGGGACGACGAGGGACGCCGTCACCGGCAGGTCTGCGTAGGCGTCGTCCCCGGGCACGGTGACCATCCTCCCTGCTCCGCGCGCCGGCCACGACCGACTTCCCGGCCGACCTGCCAGGCTGCGGCCATGACAGCGCCGTCGACCGCCCCGCCCAGCCCGCTGTCGCTCGGTGCGGCCGCCGTGCTGCTGACCGCCGCCGCCGGCGTCGTCGGGTCGCTGGACTGGCCGGCCCCCCGGCGCACGATGTCCGGTTGGCAGGTGGCCGACGTGCCGACCTCGCTGCTGGCCCTGGTCGTGGGTACGGCGCTGGTCTGCCTCACCGTCGCCGCCACTCTCACCCGCCCGTGGGCGCTCGGCTCCACCACCGCGGCCGCCACGTGGGTGGTCCTGGCGGCGGCGTCGACCTTCGCCCAGGGCTGGAACGACGTCTACTTCGCGGCGCTGGGCAGCGGCGAGGGCCCGGTCATCCCGGTGTTCGACTGGCTGTTCACCTTCGTGCCCGTGCTGCTGGTCGGCGTGGCCGCCCGCCCTCTCGGCCGGCGGGCGCACCTGCGGGCCACGCTCGGCATGGGCACCCTGGTCCTGCCGCTGCTCGCCCTCGGCTGGGCGCT
This sequence comes from Modestobacter roseus, assembly GCF_007994135.1. Lineage (NCBI taxonomy): Bacteria > Bacillati > Actinomycetota > Actinomycetes > Geodermatophilales > Geodermatophilaceae > Modestobacter > Modestobacter roseus. Next base: position 1,134,700 of record NZ_VLKF01000001.1, on the reverse strand, counting down.
CTACGACGACGGCGGCATCCTGGAGACGCTGCTGGGGTCGTTGTACGCGGCTGCGGTGTTCGGCGTCGTCCCGCTGCTGATCGCACTGGCCATCACCCTGCCGAGGAACCGCCGGGCCACCCCGGTCGGGTGACCGCGGTGACCGGGCACCCCGTTCGGGAACGACCGTGTCGCCCGGTCCGGTGACGGGTGGCCGTTCCGGTCGCGGACCCGCTCACCGAGTGTGACGCTCGGGTGGTGAACCAGGACGCCTCGCCCCGGCTGCACGTGGTGACCGGCAACGCCGTCGCCCCCCTGGCCGACGCCGAGCGCCCCGCCCTGCCGGAGAACCCGGTGATGGCGGACCTGATGCGCCGCGCCGAGGCCCTCGACGCCCGGGCGGCCGCCGGGACCACCCCCCGCGCGATGGGCCCCGCCGGCCTGCTCGGGTCCCTGATCGGGCTGACCGTCCTGCTCACCGTGCTCGGCCGCCAGCCGTGGCAGCTGCCCGGCCGGGACGGCGGCGGGGTGTCCGACGTGCCGCAGTCGCTGGTCTCCTTCCTGCTGATCAGTGTGCTGCTGTGCCTCTGCGGCGCCCGCCTGGTGCGCCCCGCGAGACTGCTGCCGACCGTGCCGGCGGTGCGGCTGTGGTGGGCCCTGGTGCTGGGCTCGGCCGCGGTCTCGGTGGCCGCGGCGCTGTCGCTGGCGTCGTTCTCGACCGCCGCCGAACGCCCCGCGGACCTCCTGGTCCGCTGCCTGGTGCCCGTCGTGCCGGCGGTCCTCGCCGGGCTGCTCGCCTCCACCGCCGGACGGGCTGTCCGCGTCCGGCTGGCGCTCGGCACCGGCCTGGTCACCGTGCCGCTCACCGGCCTCGGCTGGGCACTGCTGTCCTCGGCCCCGGTCTCCACCGCGACGTTCGCCGACGTGCTGGCCGTGACCGGGATCGCCGGCGCCGCCCCGCTCGCGGTCGCCGTGGCCTTCGTCGCGGCCGATCGGCACACCCCGGGTCTGCTGCGCTTCCACCGGGCACCATCGGAGGCGTGACCTCTCTCGCCACCGCGCTCGCCGCCGGCCCGGTCGTCCTCGACGGCGGGCTGTCCACCGAGCTGGAGGCCCGCGGGCACGACGTCTCCTCCGCGCTGTGGTCGGCGCGGCTGCTGCGCGACGACCCGGCCGCGGTCGTGGCCGCGCACGCCGCCTTCGCCGCGGCCGGCGCACAGGTGCTGACCACCGCCAGCTACCAGGCCACCCTCCCCGGGTTCGCTGCGGCCGGGATCGACACCGACCGGGCCCGGGACCTGATCGCGGGCTCCGTGCGCCTGGCCCGGGAGGGCCTCGCCGCCGCCGGGCGCACCGGCTGGGTGGCCGGGTCGGTCGGGCCCTACGGCGCGTTCCTCGCCGACGGGTCGGAGTACACCGGCGGCTACCTGGACGACGTGTCCGTAACGGAGCTGCGCGCGTTCCACCGGCCACGGCTGGCGCTGCTGGCCGAGGCCGGCGCCGACGTGCTGGCGGTCGAGACGCTGCCCGGCGCCGCCGAGGTCGAGGCGCTGCTGGCGGAGCTCGAGTCGCTCGACGTCCCCGCCTGGCTGTCGCTGACCAGCACGACCGGCCCGGACGGCGTGCCACGGACCCGTCGCGGGGAACCGCTGGCCGAGGTCGCCGCGCTGGTCCGGGGCCTGTCGCAGGTGGTGGCCGTCGGGGTCAACTGCACCGATCCGGCCGGCGTGCCCCCGGCCGTGGCGGTCATGGCCACGGCCAGCGGGAAGCCGGCGGCGGCCTACCCGAACAGCGGCGAGCGCTGGGACGCCGCCGCCCGCCGCTGGACCGGGCAGCCCGGCGTCGGCGACGTCACCGCGTGGACCGCCGCCGGGGCGCGGCTGGTCGGTGGCTGCTGCCGGGTACGACCCGCCGACGTCGCCGCCATCGCCGCCGCCACCTCCGCGCACGAGTGAGCAGTTCTGGTCGCCGACGCGCGCAGACACACCAGCGGTGGCGACCAGAACTGCGCACTCGGCGGGCCGCCAGCGGATCGGTTCGGCGCCGGTGACGGCGAACCGTGCATCGGAGACGTACCGCTCCAGCGGAGTGCCCCCCAAGTCCGGGATCTGCCCGCCGGCCTGGCGTCGTGACCCAGACGCACGACGCGGGCGGTGGGAGAGGCGCGCGTCGGTGCGCGCCCCTCCTACCGCCCGCGTCGGGGTCGTGTTCCGAAGCCGCCCGATCAGGCCGCGCGGGCCATCGGCGTCTCCGCGCCGACCGGCACCCAGCGCATCTCGAGGTGCCGGCGGCCGTCCCGGTCGGTCACCAGCGTCCAGCGGCACTCCGGGCAGAAGCGTTCGCGCATGTCCCATCCACCTTTCGTTCACCTGCTGTTCACCTTCTCCCCTGCATCGACCGATCGCACGCGCGACTGGAGGAGTCGTGACCGTTTCGTTACCGGACCATCTCGGACGCCAGCAGGGACGCGGCGCCGGGAAGCTGCCGGGCATCCGGCACGCTGTGGGGCACGATGACGCTCACTCCCGCCGGCACCGACGCCACCCCGGCCGACTCCCCCGCCGCCGCGCTGCCCTCACCCGCCGTCCGCTCGCTGATCGGCGACCCGGACGACCTCACCGAGCTGCAGTCGCTCGCCGGTGACCCCGACGCGCTGTTCACCCACTTCGCCGAGTGGGCCGCCGAGGGCGGCACGACGCTGTACCCCGCGCAGGAGGAGGCGCTGATCGAGCTGGTCAGCGGAGCCAACGTGGTGCTCGCGACCCCGACCGGGTCGGGCAAGTCACTGGTGGCCACCGGGGCGCAGTACGCGGCACTGGCCAACGACCGGGTGAGCTTCTACACCGCCCCGATCAAGGCCCTGGTCAGCGAGAAGTTCTTCGCCCTGTGCGGGGTCTTCGGCGCGCAGAACGTCGGCATGCTCACCGGTGACGCCTCGGTCAACGCCGACGCCCCGATCATCGCCTGCACGGCCGAGGTGCTGGCCAACATCGCGCTGCGTGAGGGGCCGGACGCCGACATCGGGCTCGTGGTGATGGACGAGTTCCACTTCTACGGCGACCCTGACCGCGGCTGGGCCTGGCAGGTGCCGCTCATCGAGCTGCCCAACGCCCAGTTCCTGCTGATGAGCGCGACCCTCGGCGACGTCACGGCGCTGCGCGAGGACATCACCCGCCGCACCGGCCGCCCCACCGCGCTGGTCGCCCACGCCGAGCGCCCGGTGCCGCTGCACCACTACTACGCGACGACGCCGATGCACGAGACGATCCAGGAGCTGCTGGACACCCGGCAGGCGCCGGTCTACGTCGTCCACTTCACCCAGGCCTCGGCGCTGGAGCGGGCCCAGGCGCTGATGAGCGTCAACGTCTCCACCAAGGAGGAGAAGCAGGCGATCGCCGACATGATCGGCGGCTTCCGCTTCTCCTCCGCCTTCGGCACGACGCTGTCCCGGTTGGTGCGGCACGGCATCGGCGTGCACCACGCCGGGATGCTGCCCAAGTACCGGCGGCTGGTGGAGCAGCTGGCCCAGGCGGGGCTGCTCAAGGTCATCTGCGGCACCGACACCCTCGGCGTCGGGATCAACGTGCCGATCCGCACCGTGGTGTTCTCCGCGCTGAGCAAGTACGACGGCACCCGGATGCGGATGCTCACCGTCCGCGAGTTCCACCAGATCGCCGGCCGGGCGGGGCGGGCCGGCTACGACACCGCGGGCACCGTCGTCGTCCAGGCGCCCGAGCACGAGGTGGAGAACCTCAAGCAGTTCGCCAAGGTCGCCGACGACCCCAAGAAGCGCCGCAAGCTGGTGCGCCGCAAGGTGCCCGAGGGCATGGTGCCGTGGAGCGAGTCGACCCAGCAGCGGCTGATCAACGCCGAGCCCGAGTCGCTGACCAGCCACTTCCGGGTTTCCACCGGGATGGTGCTCAACGTGCTGGCCCGGCCGGGCGACCCGGTCGCGGCGATGCGGCACCTGCTCACCGACAACCACGAGCCCCGGGCCCGGCAGCTCAAGCACGTGCGTGAGGTGATCGGCATCGCCCGTTCGCTGATCACCGCCGGCGTGGTCGAGCGGCTCGACGTCCCCGACCCCGACGGACGGCGCTACCGCCTCACCCTGGACCTGCCGCCGGACTTCCAGCTCAACCAGCCGCTGTCGACCTTCGCACTGGCCGCCATCGGCCTGCTCGACCAGGAGTCCGACAGCTACGCCCTCGACGTCGTCTCGGTGATCGAGGCGACCCTCGACGACCCGCGCCAGATCATCGCCGCACAGCTGAACAAGGCCAAGGGCGAGGCCGTGGCCCAGATGAAGGCCGAGGGCATCGAGTACGAGGAGCGAATGGAGCTGCTGGAGGAGGTCACCTACCCGAAGCCGCTCGAGGAGCTGCTCGGCCACGCCTTCGAGGTCTACTCCGCCGGCAACCCGTGGGCGCGCGACGCCCAGCTGTCCCCCAAGTCCGTGGTGCGGGACATGTGGGAGCAGGCGATGACCTTCCGGGAGCTGGTCAACCACTACGGGCTGACCCGCTCCGAGGGCGCGGTGCTGCGGTACCTCTCCGACGCGTTCAAGGCGCTGCGCTCCGGCGTGCCCACCGAGGCCCGCACGGAGGAGGTCACCGACCTGGTCGAGTGGCTGGGTGAGCTGGTGCGCCAGGTCGACTCCTCGCTGCTGGACGAGTGGGAGCAGCTGACCAGCCCGGACCAGCCGCTGGACGCACCGGTCGCCGTCCCGGCCCGCCCCCGGCCGCTCACCGGCAACGAGCGGGCGTTCACCGCCATGGTGCGCAACCAGCTGTTCCGCCGCGTGGAGCTGTGGGCCCGCCGCCGCTGGTACGACCTGGGCGAGCTGGACTCCGCCGCCGGCTGGGACGCCGACCGCTGGGGCGAGGTCGTGCAGGCCTACTTCGCCGAGCACGCCGAGGTGGGCACCGGCGCCGACGCCCGCGGCCCCGCCCTGCTCATCGTCGACCGGGACGAGCCGCGGCTGTGGCGGGTGCGCCAGATCGTCGACGACCCGGCCGGCGACCACGACTGGGGCTTCGACGCCGAGGTCGACCTCGGCGCCTCCGACGAGGAGGGCAGCGTCGTGCTCCGCCTGGTCGACGCCGGCCGCAAGGACTGAGGCCCCCCGGCTGCGGCGCTCGCGGGGCGTGCGCGGGCTCACCCGCAGCCCTGTGACACGCTCGCGGCGATGTGCGCATGACGGCGTGGGAGATGGTCGCGGTCGCCACCGCGGGGCTCGCCGCCGGGTCGATCAACGCCGTCGTCGGCTCCGGCACCCTGGTCACCTTCCCGGTGCTGCTGGCCGTCGGCCTGCCGCCGGTGACCGCGACCATTTCCAACTCCCTGGGGCTCGTGCCGGGCAACCTGACCGGGGCCATCGGCTACCGCCGTGAGCTGCGGGGCCAGCGCGGCCTGCTGCTGCGGCTGTTCCCCGCCTCCGTGCTGGGCGCCCTCACCGGCGCCTTCCTGCTGCTGCACCTGCCGGCCGCCGCGTTCGAGGCGATCGTCCCCGGCCTGGTGGCCCTGGCCGTCGTCCTGGTCGCCGTGCAGCCGCTGCTGCAGCGCTGGCTGGCCCGCCGCCGGGCCGCCGCCAGCGACACCGAACCGGCCGTGCAGGTCGTCGGCCGCGGCCGGCTGGCCGCGCTGTTCGCCGGGGCGTACGCCACCGGCACCTACGGCGGGTACTTCGCGGCGAGCCAGGGCGTGCTGCAGATCGGCATCTTCGGGCTGCTCCTGCGGGAGCCGCTCCAGCGGCTCAACGCGATCAAGAACGTGCTCACCCTCGGGGTGAACGCGGTGGCGGCGCTGACCTACGTCCTGGTCGCCACCGACCGGATCGACTGGACCGCGGCCGCACTGGTCGCCGGCGGCTCGGTGGTGGGCGGGTACGTCGGGTCGACGCTGGGCCGGCGGCTGCCCGCCCCGGTGCTCCGCAGCGCGATCGTCGTGCTCGGCCTCGTCGCGCTGGGGGTGCTGCTCACGCGATGACCGTGCTCGAGTTCGTCCTGCTGGTGCTCGCCGGGGTCGGCGGCGGCCTCACCGGCAGCATCGCCGGGCTGGCCTCGCTGGTCAGCTACCCCGCCCTGCTGGCGACCGGGCTGTCCCCGCTGTCGGCCAACGTGACCAACACCGTCGCGCTGGTGCTGAACAGCGTCGGCTCGGTCAGCGCCTCACGTCCCGAGCTCAGCGGTCAGCGCCCGCGGCTGGTCCGGCTGGGCGTCGCCGCGGTGCTCGGCGGGCTGTTGGGCGCCGTCCTGCTGCTGCTCACCCCGGCGGACGCCTTCGAGCTGCTGGTGCCCTTCCTGATCGCGGCGGCGTCGGTGGCCATCCTCGTCCAGCGGCCGCCCCGGGAACTCGCCGCGGAGGGCGCCGCCGATGCGGCGGCGCACCCGCCGCGGGACCACTGGGGGCTCGCGCTGGGCACCTTCCTCGTGGCGGTCTACGGGGGCTACTTCGGCGCTGCCGCCGGCGTGCTGATGCTGGCGATGTACCTGCTGGTGCTCGGTGAGGGCGTGCCGCGGGGGAACGCGCTGAAGAACCTGGTGCTGGGGCTGGCGAACCTGGTGGCGGCGCTGGGGTACGCGTTCCTCGCCGACGTCGACTGGCTCGCCGCGCTGCCCCTGGCCCTCGGCTTCTTCGTCGGCGGCCGGCTCGGGCCCCGGGTGGTGCGGCGGGTGCCGCAACGCCTGCTCCGGCGGGTCATCGCCGTCGCCGGACTGGCACTGGCGGTGCACCTGGGCATCGACGCCTACGGCTGACCGCATGATGGGGCCCTCGCCGGGGCACGAGGTGCCCGCGGCACAGCAGTACCGACCCACGGAGGACCGATGACCGCCCCAGGCCCCGCTGCCGACCGCTTCGCCCGAGAACTGGAGCAGGCACCGCCGGAGCTGCAGGCCCCGGAACTGCTCGGCGTCCGGCTGGCGCGCGCCTGCGCTGCGACGCTGCCGGTGGACGGCGCCGGTCTGGGCATCCACGACATGGGCGGCCTGCGGACGCCGCTGGGCGCCAGTGACCCCGTAGCGGCGCAGGCCGAGCGGTTGCAGTTCACCCAGGGCGTGGGCCCCTGCATCCGGGCGCACGACGACGGCGTCGCCATCGCCTTCGACGAGGGCGAGATCGCCCGCAACTGGCCGGACCTGCATGCGGCGCTCACCACGACGACGCCGTTCCGCGCGGTGCTCTCGGTGCCGCTGCTGCCCCCGCTCGGGCCGCTGGTGGTGCTCGACCTGTACGTCCAGGATCCCGAGGCGCTGCCGGCGATCGACCGGAACGAGGTGCTGGACGTCGTGGTCGCGGTGAGCCGCGAGCTCTCCGTCGCCGCCCGGGGTACGGCTGACGCCGAGCCGGACCCGGGTCGCGGCTGGTGGGAGGGGCCCGATGCGATGCGCCGGGCGCGGGTCTGGCAGGCGATGGGCATGGTCAACGTGGCGCACGGGCTCGACAGCGAGGACGCGCTGGCGCTGCTGAAGGCCCACGCCTTCGCCCAGGAACGCATGGTGGACGACGTCGCCGCCGACCTGGTCACCGGCCTCCTGCCGCTGGACGCCCTCCGGGTGCCCGCCGACGGGCAGAGCTGACCCGGGAGCCTCCCCCCGCATCGTTCAACCGACTGGTTGACGACAGGCTGCCGCCCGCCCCACCCTTCCTCAACCAATCGGTTGAGGAAGAGAGGAGGTCCGGTGGCGGCGGATGACCTGTCCCGGGTGTTCTCGGCCCTGGCCGACCCCACCCGGCGCGACATGGTGGCCCGGCTCGCCGTCGGCGACGCCACGGTCAACGAGCTCGCCGCCCCCTACGACGTGAGCCTCCAGGCGGTGTCCAAGCACCTCAGGATGCTCGAGGACGCCGGCCTGGTGACCCGCAGCCGGGAGGCCCAACGCCGCCCGGTGCACCTGGAAGCGCAGGTCTTCGACCTGATGACGACGTGGATCGAGCGCTACCGCCGCGAGGCCGAGCAGCGCTACCGCCGGCTGGACGACGTGCTCGCCGCGATGCCCGACGAGCCGCTGCCGGACGACGTCTCCCCCACCCCAGGCAAGGAAGGTCCGTCATGACCAGCACCAGCGCCCGCGAGACCCGGATCGTCGCCGACCCCGACGTCCCGCTCGTCCGGATCACCCGCGAGTTCGACGCCCCGCCGGAGAAGGTCTTCCGGGCCCACACCGACCCCGAGCTGGTCGCCCGGTGGCAGGGCCCGCACGGCATGGAGACCCGGATGGAGCACTACGACTGCCGGACCGGGGGCTCCTACCGCTACGTGCACACCAGGGACGGCGAGGAGCACGCCTTCCACGGCTCGTTCCACGACGTCCGCCCGGCCCAGCTGATCGTGCAGACCTTCACCTACGACGGCATGCCGGACGACGTCGCGCTGGAGCGGCTGGTCCTGGAGGAGCTGCCCGGCGGACGGACCCGCCTCACCGCGACCTCGCTGGTCGACTCGTTCGAGGGCCGGGACGCGTTCCTGGCCAGCGGCATGGAGACCGGCGTCCGCGAGGGCTACGAACGCCTCGACGCCCTGCTGGCCCACTGAGGACACCAGCCCGACGGTGCGGTTCCCGGCCCCGCGGGGCCGGGAACCGCACGGTCAGCTGCCGCCGGTGACGTAGGCGCTGAGCAGCAGCACGAAGGCGCTGGCGGTGATCAGCAGCCGGGCCGGGGTGAGCCCGTTGAGCAGGCCGGCGATCACCCCGACGTTCGCCGCCCGCGCCTCCGCGGCCTGCGCCCCGCGGCGCAGCAGCCGCACCTCGTCGGCGAGCAGCGTGCCACCGGCGCCCAGCAGCGACAGCCCGAGCACCACGAAGACCAGGGACAGCCGCTGGTCGAAGGTGTCCACCGCCGGGGCCAGGAACAGCACCACGACCAGGCCGAGCAGCAGCCCGACACCGGCACCGGCGACCGGCGCCCACGGGCCCATCCGGATCATCGGGTCGGGCCGGCGCAACCGCGGCCGCGGCCGCCGTCGGACGTCGACCGGCGTCGTCGGGTGCGGCGGGCCCGCGGGAGTCCCGTCCCCCGCCCCAGCCGGGGACGATTCCGACTCCGGCGGCGCCGACTGGTCGGCCCGCGCCGGCGCCGGGACCGGCGGCGCGTCGACCGTCGGCACCGGGCCGGTCGCCTGCGGGCCTCCTGCCGTCGCCGGCTCGGCAGCCGGCGCCTCCGTCGGCTCGGCGTTCTCCTGGACCGCCGCGAGGGCGGTCGCCCCACCGCGGGCCTCTCGCTCGTCACTCATCTGTTCGATCACCTCGGCGCGGACGGTAGGTCGCACCTCCGACACAGCGCCGGAGGCGGGCGGGTGTGGCGGGCGAGGCGGGTGGGATCCCGGCGGGGAGTGACCGACCGTGGTCCATCACGACCTGAGCGTCAGCGTGCGGGATCAGAGCAGCCGCCGGCTGTCCTCCGCGACCACCCGCAGCCAGCGGAACCCGTAGCCCTCCAGCGCCAGCTCGACCGAGCCGTCGTCGGCCAGCTGCACACCGCCCGCGGCGAGCAGGTCCTCCAGCCGGTGGGTGGCGCCGCAGCCGGGCACGGTGAGCGGCACCGTCAGCGGCTCGGCGCCCAGGTTGTGCACGGCGACGAGGGCGCCGTCGTCCCAGGTGCACAGGTGCGCCAGGACGGCGGCGTGCGGCTGCTCCAGCAGCTGGAACCCGCCCCAGCCCAGCTCCGGGGACTCCCGGTAGCGGCGGACCAGCAGCTTCATGAACGACAGCAGCGAGTCCGGGTCGCGGCGCTGGCCGGCGACGTTGACGAACTCGGGTGCGAAGCCGCCGTCGACGACCGGCCGGGTGAGCTGGTCGGCCGGGGCGTCGGAGAACCCGCCGGTGGCCCCGCTGGTCCACTGCATCGGGGTGCGCACCGACAGCCGGCTGCCGGCCGAGAGGTCCTCCCCCATGCCGATCTCCTCGCCGTAGAACAGCACCGGCGTACCGGGCAGGGAGAACAGCAGGCTGTAGACCATCCGCACCCGCCGCGGGTCGCCGGCCAGCATCGGCGGCAGCCGGCGGATCAGGCCGCGGTCGTACACCTGCATGTCCGGGTCGGGCCCGAAGGCGGCGAAGACCTCGGCGCGTTCGTCGTCGGCGAGCTTGTCCAGGGTCAGCTCGTCGTGGTTGCGCACGAAGGTGCCCCACTGGCTGTCCGGGGAGATCTCCGGACGTGCAGCCAGCGAGGCGGCCAGCGGCCCGGCATCGCCGCGGGCCAGCGAGAGGTACATCTGCTGCATGGTGTTGAAGTCGAACTGCATGGTCAGCTCGTCGCCGTCGGAACCGCCGAAGAAGTCCGCCTGCTGCTCGAACGGCAGGTTGACCTCCCCCAGCAGCACCCCGGAGCCGGTGCGCCGGCCGAGGAAGGCGCGCAGCGCGCGCAGGTAGGCGTGCGGGTCGGGGAAGTGCCGGGCGGACTCCTCGTCCACCCCGGCGGTCTCCAGCAGGAACGGGACCGCGTCGACGCGGAAGCCGGACAGGCCGAGCTCCAGCCAGAAGCCCATGATCTTGGCGATCTCGTCCCGGACCCGGGGGTTGGTGACGTCGAGGTCGGGCTGCTCGGCGTAGAAGCGGTGCAGGTACCAGGTGTCGGTCTCCGGGCTGTGCGTCCAGATGCCGTCCTCGGCATCGGGGAAGACCACCTGGTCGCTGGTGTCCGGCGGCTCGTCCTCGCGCCACACGTAGAAGTCCCGGTACGGGGACTCCTTGCTCGCCTTGGCCGACTGGAACCAGGGGTGCTGGTCGGAGGTGTGGTTGACGACCAGGTCGGCGATCACCCGCATGCCGCGGTCCTTCGCCGTCCGGATCACCTCCACCAGGTCACCGAGCGTGCCCAGCCGGGGGTCGACCCCGTAGTAGTCGGTGATGTCGTAGCCGTCGTCCCGCCCGGCGGTCGGGTAGAAGGGCATCAGCCACAGGCAGGTGACGCCGAGGTCGGCCAGGTGGTCCAGCCGTTGGGCCAGGCCTTCCAGGTCGCCGACCCCGTCGCCGTCCCAGTCCATGAACGTCTCGACGTCCAGGCAGTAGACGACGGCGTTCTTCCACCACAGGTCGCTCGTGTCGGTGATCCGCACGGGTCAGCTCCTCAGTCCAGGACGGCGGGCTCGGGCACCTGCGCCGGACGGCGCGGCTCGGCCGGGCCGGGCGGGTCGATGGCCACGGCCGGGGCGGGTGCGGTGACGTCGAGCTGCGGCAGCACGTGCTCGCCGAAGGCGTCCAGGAACGGCAGCTGCTCCTGGCCCACGTGGTGCAGGTACACCTGGTCGAACCCCAGGTCGACGTACTCCGCGATCCAGGCCGCGTGCTGGCCGAGGTCGCTGGAGATGCGCACCGACTCCCCCATGTCCTCGGGCCGCACGTGTTGGCTGGCCTGGTCGAAGGCGCGGGTGGTGTCCAGGTCCCAGCACAGCGGCGGCGGGAAGACGTTGCTGCGCCACTGGTCGTGCGCGATCGCGACCGCCTTCTCCTGGTCGGGGTCGTAGGAGACGTGCACCTGGATGGTGAGCGTGCCCTGCCCGCCGGCGTCCCGGTAGGCGGCGACGACCTCGCGCAGCACGTCGTGCGGCTGGTTGATGGTGACCAGCCCGTCGGCCCACTCGGCGTGCCGAGCGGCGGTCCGCGCCGAGACGGCCGGGGCGATGAGCGCCGGCTGCTGCTCCGGCCGCGTCCAGATGCGCGCCCGGTCGACGGTGACCAGCCCGTCGTGGCTGACCTCCTCACCGGCCAGCAGCGCGCGGATGATGTCCACGCACTCGCGCAGCCGGGCGTCGCGCAGCTCCTTGCGCGGCCAGACGTGCCCGGTGACGTGCTCGTTCATCGCCTCACCGGAGCCCAGCGCCACCCAGAACCGGCCCGGGAACATCGACCCGAGGGTGGCGATCGCCTGGGCGACGATCACCGGGTGGTAGCGCTGGCCGGGGGCGTTGACCGCCCCGAACGGCAGCCCGGTGGTGGCCAGCGCGGCGCCCAGCCAGGACCAGGCGAAACCGGACTGGCCCTGCCGCTCGTTCCAGGGCTCCAGGTGGTCGGAGCACATCGCCGCGGTGAAGCCGACCTGCTCGGCGTGCTGCACCGCCCGCAGCAGGTCGGCAGGGTGCACCTGCTCGTGGGAGTTGTGGAAGCCCAGCACCGTCATGCCGCATGCCTACCGGCGTCGGCGATCACCCGCCGGGTGGGTGCAGGCCGCAACGACCGCGGGCGGGTGACCACCCGGCTCCAGCGGGGTGGTCACCTGCCGGGACGCCCCGCTCGGGCCGAGGTGATCACCGCCACCACCGCCACCACCGCCGCCGCCGCCGCCGGACCCAACGCCACGTCCAGATGGGTCGCGCCCGTGGGTCGGCCCGTCGCGCGGCAGCGTCAGCGCTTGAGCACCTCGTGCCAGAGCATGTACCCGGCGCCGACGCGGAGACCCGGGGTGGCGACGGCGGCGATCCCCCGGACGAACCGGTCGTCGTCGAGCTGGTCGAGGAGCATGCCGGCGAGGTCCTCGCGGGCACAGAAGGCGGCGTCGATCTCGGTGTCCGCCACCGCGTACCCGGTGCCGGGTGCGTCGGTCAGCCCGGGCGGTCGGACGATCGTCCAGTCCAGATCGCTGGCCGATACCAGCACCTCCATCCCGGCCATGTCGTCGTAGACGGTCCTGCCGACGTACTGCCGCATCAGGAGGCGGAACGCCCGGCCCACGACCCCGGCGTCCGGGTCCGGTGGCCCCAACCCGGACGACGTCACGACGACCAGCCGCCGCCGCTGGTGGCGCGTCATCGCCTCGACGAGCAGCCGGGCGCTCGCCGAGTAGACCTGCACGGGTCGTCGCGTGAAGGACGCACCGATCGCGCAGACCACCGCGTCGGCCCCGGCGACCGCGGCGTCGATCACCCGCTCGTCGGTGGCGTCACCGGCGAGGACGTGCAGCCGGTCGTGCCGGATCGGGAACGACTCGGGGTGCCGGGTCAGCGCGCTCACCCGGTGCCCGCGGTCGAGGGCCTGCTGCACGACCCGCCGACCGGTCGGGCCGTTCGCTCCGAGGACGAGCAGCCTCGCGTGCCGCGGGCCGCCCGCGTCGCCGTGCGGGGAGGTCCGGCTCCCGGTCACAGGTCGACGGTGTCGTTGCGGACCGGGTCCCGGTCGGCGTCCCGGGTGACCGCGGCACGCAGCGTCTGCAGGACGTAGGACGCCGTGCTGCTCGGTCCCTCCCAGTACTCGGCGCTCTCGGCCTCGACCCGGATCAGCGTGAGCCCCGGGGTGTCGAGCCCCTGGGGGAACCAGGCCTGGAGCACCTTCGTGTACAGCTGCTCGGCCTTCGCCCGGTCGGAGACGACGTGCGCGGTGCCCGCGATGGAGGTCCACGAGTGGTCACCGGTGTCGGAGAAGGAGACGTTGACCGCCGGCGCCGCCTCGATCTGGTGCACCTTCGCGGAGTCCGCGGAGGCGAAGAACCACAGGTCGCCGTCGAACTCGGCCTCCTGCAGGGCCATCGGGCGGCTGACGTGCCTGCCCTCCGGCGTCATCGTGGTGAGCATCGCCACCTTCGCCTTGCTGACGAGGTCCGCGATGTGCTGCCGGTCGCTGGTCGTGGTGTCGGGCATGATCGGTCCCCTCGGTGGAGTTACAGACCTCTGTAAGTTACGCCTCGAGGGCGATCCGGCAACCCGGCGCCGGAGGAGCCCGGGCAGGATGTGGGCGTGCAGCCATCGGACGACGCGGACCCGGGCCTCGACGGGGTGCTGACCTGGAACCTGGTCCGGGTGGCCCGGTTCGCCGGGTACCGGATGACGCTCGCCCTGGCCGACCACGGGATCAACCCGATCCACTTCGGGGTGCTCGCGTTCCTCGCGGTCTACCCGGAGATGACCACCTCCGAGATCGCACGCGCGGTCCTGGTCCGGCCGCAGAGCATGTCCCCGCTGCTGGACGGGATGGAGCAGCGGGGCCTGATCCGCCGCACCGGCGCCCGCGCCCGCGGTCGACGCAACCCGGTGCAGATCACCGACACCGGCCGGCAGACGCTCGACGCCGTGTGGGGAGTCGCCCAGGCCACGAGCGACCTCGGTGACGCGGGGCTGACCGCCGACGAGAGCCGGCAGCTCAACGAGCTGCTGCTCAAGATCGTCCGGGCCACCAGCGACGCGCCCCGGCCGGACGCCAGCCTGTACCCCGCGTCAGACGGCGACGCCTGACCCGCCCACCGTCGCCGGTGGTGGGTGCACCAGCAGCCAGCTCGTCACGCCGGCCCCGTCAGCTGCCCGCCGCACGGCGGTAGCGGCGGCGGCCGGGTGCCGAGGTGACGCCGTGCGCGAGCGTGCTGGCCGCGACCACCAGCGTGCCGGCCGCCCACAGCCGGGGATCGGTCACCCCCTCCTCCTCGCTGAAGGAGAGGTAGAACAGCGCGCTCACCCCGACCGGCCCGAACCAGCCCAGGAAGACCGCATCGCGCAGCTCCAGCCCGAGCGGCCGCATCAGCGCCAGCAGCACGGGGGGCCGCCGCAGCAGCAGCACCGCGATCGGGAAGACCACGACACCCCAGCCCAGATCGCCCCACGCCGACCACGGCAGCAGGATGCCCAGCAGCAGGAACAGCGGGAGCACCAGGTACCGGTTGACCCCCTCGTCGATGGTGTTCTGCGGGCCGACGTCGTCCTGGCTGACGACGAAGTTGTAGGCGAGCCCCGCGACGAACACCGCGAGGATCCCGTCGGCGTTCGCCAGCCGCGCGATGCCCAGCACCGCGACCGCGAGCACCAGGGTGAACACCAGCGACGCACCCTCGGAGACGTCGTCGCGGCTCTGCGCGAAGCTGACCGCGCGCCCGGCCAGCAGCCCCACGACGGCGCCGATGACCACGGCGACGACGACCTGGTACAGGCCGTCGAGGGCCGCGTGGCCCAGGGACTCGCCCAGCACGAGCGCGATCCCGAGCAGCACCAGCGGCAGCGCGAGCCCGTCGTTGGTGCCCGACTCGGCGGAGAGCAGCTGCCGGGTGCGCGCCGGCAGGTGCTCCTCGGCCGGCTCGCCGGTGACCACGCTGGAGGCGAGCACCGGGTCGGTCGGGGTGATGCACGCACCGATGAGCGCGGCGAGGGCCACCGGCACGCCGAGGACCAGCCAGGCCACCCCGGCCGAGAGCAGCGCCATGCCGGCCATCCCCGCGGTCACCAGCAGGGTCGTGGGGGTGATGATCGGCCGCAGCCGGCGCACCGGGTAGCGCAGCGCCACCCCGATCAGCGAGACCGCCAGCAGCACCCGGGCCGTCTCCTCGACCAGGGTCGAGCGGCTGGCGTCGGCGATCTCGATCCACCCGAGCACCTGCGGGCCGACGACGACGCCGAGCACCATCGCCAGCAGCGGCTCGCTGACGGGCAGGTCGCGCATCTTGCTCGACAGCGCGGCCAGCACCACCGCCAGGCTGCCGACCAGCGCATACCCCAGGTGCAGGTCCTGCACTGGTCCTCCTCGCCCGGCTCCGGTGGATGGCGGACGACGTGCCGGTCACCGCGCCCCGGCGCCCCGTGCCCACCGACCGGTCGGCGGGAAACACGACCGGTTCAGAACGTGATGCCGAGCGCGACCCCGCCGAGCAGGTAGACCGCGGCGGTGATCAGCACGATGCCGATCACGTTGAGGACGACACCGGCCCGCAGCATCTGCCCGATCGTGACGTAGCCCGAGCCGAACACGATGGCGTTGGGCGGGGTGGCCACCGGGAGCATGAACGCGCAGGTGGCCGCCAGGGCCGCGGGCACCAGCAGCACCAGCGGCAGCAGGTCCAGCCCGAGCGCGACCCCGCCGAGGACCGGCAGGAAGGCGGCGGCGGTGGCGGTGTTGCTGGTGACCTCGGTGAGCAGCAGCACCACGCCGGCGGTGATGGACACCAGCACGATGGCCGGCAGCGCCCCGACCGCGCCCACCTGGCCGCCGATGTACTCGTCCAGCCCGCTCTCCTGGACCGCGGCGGCCAGGCTCAGCCCGCCGCCGAAGAGCAGCAGCACCCCCCAGGGCAGCTGCTGGGCGGTGTGCCAGTCCAGCACCGAGACGCCCTCCCGCGCCTTCACCGGGATGAGGAACAGGGCGATCGCGGCCGCGATCGCGATGGCCGGGTCGCTGAGCTCGGCGACGAACGGCAGCACGTCGGTGAGCGCCTCCCACCCGGTCAGCGGCTGCCGGAACACCCACAGCAGGGCCGTGACGACGAACACCGCGAGCACGGTCCACTCGCCGCGGGACATCTTCCCGAGCTGGTCCAGCTCGGACTGGATGACCTGCCGACCCCCGGGGATCTCCCGCAGACCGGACCGGAAGGCCACCTTGGTGAGCACCAGCCAGGCGAGCCCGAGGAAGACCACCGCCAGCGGCAGGCCGAGCAGCATCCACTCCCCGAACCCCAGGACGATGTCGTAGTTCTGCCGGACGAAGGCCGCCAGGATCAGGTTGGGCGGGGTGCCGATGAGCGTGGCGAGCGAGCCGATGCTGGCGGCGTAGGCGATGCCCAGCATCAGCGCGACGGCGAAATTGCGGGTGTCCTTGTCCTTGATGGCCTCGGTGACCGCCGTCGTCCCTCCTCGGGCCTGGTCAGCGGCGGCGGCGTCCTCGTCCCCGGCGCCCACCCGGTCCAGCACCAGCAGCAGCACGCTGAGCCCGATGGGCAGCATCAGCACGGTGGTGGCGGTGTTGCTCACCCACATGCTGAGGAACGCGGTGGCGACCATGAAGCCGCCGATCAGCCGGTTCGGCTCCGTGCCGACCGCCCGCACGGTGAGCAGTGCGATGCGCCGGTGCAGCTCCCACTTCTGCATCGCCAGCGCGATCATGAAGCCGCCCATGAACAGGAAGATGTTCGGGTCGGCGTAGGGCGCGGTGGCCTCGCCGACCGGGAGCACCCCGAGCAGCGGGAACGCCACGATCGGCACCAGCGCCGTCGCCGGCAACGGCAGGGCCTCCGTCATCCACCAGACCGCGAGCAGCACCCCGATCGCCGCGGTGGTGCGCCCGGCGGTGCTCAGGTCGTCGCTCTGGCGGAGCAGGAAGTAGACGACGAGCGCGGCGACCGGGCCGCCGATGCGGCCGGCCCACTGCCGCCGCGGCGGGACGGCGGTGTCGGTGACGTCGGGCTGGTCCTGGTCGACCGGCTCCCCGGCCCGTGACGCCGAGGAGCCGGTCCGCTCGGGGCGGGTGCCGCTCTCGGCGCTCACGCGGGCTGCAGCTCGGCGGCGACCGCGGCCGGCGCCGGCTCATGACCCAGCGGTTCCCGGCGGAACCGGCCGGTGCCGTGGGAGAGCGAGCGGAGCGCGCGGGCGTAGTCGAGCAGTTCCCGCTCGGGCACCTCGGCGCGCACCGTCGTCTCCTCGCGGCCGGGGCCGACGTCGCTGCCGGTCACCCGGGCCCGCCGGCCGGCGAGGTCGCCGAGCACCGGGCCCACCGCGTCGACCGGCACGACCGCCTCGATCCGGCACCACGGCTCCAGCACGCGGGTGCCGGCGGTCGCGGCGAGCTCGCGAAGCGCCAGCGCACCGGCGGCGGCGAAGGCCGCGTCGGAGGAGTCGACCGAGTGCGCCTTGCCGTCGACCAGGGTGACGGCGACGTCGACCAGCGGCCGGTCCGGGCTCACCCCGCGGGCGGCCTGCGTGCGGATGCCCTTCTCCACGCTGCCGTGGAACTGCCCGGGCACCGCGCCGCCGACCACCCGCTGGTCGAAGGTGATCCCCGACCCGGGCGGCCCGGGCCGGCCCTCCACCACGACAACGGCGTACTGGCCGTGCCCGCCGGACTGCTTCACGTGCCGGGCGGTGACCGTCGCCGGCCCGGCGAGCGTCTCCACCAGCGCCACCCGCACCGGTGGGGTGGCGACGGTGACCTGGTAGCGGGTGCGCAGGTGCTCCAGCAGCACCTCCGCGTGCGCGTCGCCCGTGCACCACAGCAGCAGCTGCCCGGTGTCGGTGCGCCGCTCGACCCGCACGATGGGGTCCTCCAGGGTGAGCCGGGCGAGCGCCGCGGCCAGCCGGTCCTCGTCGGTGCGGGAGGCCGCCGCCACCGCGACCGGCAGCTGTGGCACGGGCAGGTCCCACGGCTGGACCACCAGCGGTCGCTCGGGGTCGGACAGGGTGTCCCCGGTCTCCGCCGTCGCCAGCCGGGCGACCGCGCACACGTCACCGGCCAGGCACTCGGCCACCGGGCGCAGCACGCTGCCGAGCGCGCCGGAGATCGCGCCCACCCGCTCGTCGGCGTCGTGGTCGGGGTGCCGGTCGCCCCACCCGTGCCCCTGCCCGTGCCCGGAGACGTGCACCGGCATGTCCGGCCGGAGCCGCCCGGAGAAGACCCGCACCAGGCTGATCCGGCCCAGGTAGGGGTCGGTGGTGGTCTTGACCACCTCGGCCACCAGCGGGCCGTCGGGGTCGCAGGAGACCCGGCCGGCGGGGCTGCCGTCGGGGCGCAGCACCGGCGGGCAGGGCCGCTCCAGCGGCGACGGGAAGCCGGTGACCAGCAGGTCCAGCAGTGCGTCCACGCCGAGCCCGGTGAGCGGGGAGACGCACAGCACCGGGTGGAAGGCCCCCCGGGTGACCGCGGTCTCGAGGTCGGCGACCAGCTCGGGCAGGCCGATCGGGGCGCCGTCGAGGTAGCGCTCCATCAGCGTCTCGTCCTCGCTCTCGGCGATCACCGCCTCGATGAGCTCGGCGCGCAGCCGGTCGGCGTCCGGCGTGCCCGGCTGGGGTTCGAGCAGCGAGACCAGGGCGCCCCCGTCGACCAGCTGCACCGGGTGCACGCCCGCGCCCAACTGGGCCGCGCAGGCGCGGACCACCTCCGCGACGTCGGCCCGGGGCCGGTCGAGCTGGGTGACGACGACGGCGCGCGGCAGGCCGGCCGCCGCGCACTCGTCCCAGAGCGTGACGGTGCCGGCGTCGACCCCGGCCACGGCGGAGACGACGAACAGCGCGGCGTCGGCGGCGCGCAGCGCGGCCCGCAGCTCGCCGAGGAAGTCCGGCGACCCCGGGGTGTCGAAGAGGGTGATCCGGTGGCCGTCGTGCTCCACGGTGGCCGCGTGCAGCGTCACCGAGTGCTGCAGCCGCACTTCCACCTCGTCGGTGTCCAGGCAGGTGGTGCCGTCCTCCACCCGCCCGGCCCGGGGCACCGCCCCGGTCGCCGCCGCCAGCGCCTCGGCCAGCGTGGTCTTCCCCGCCCCCGCCCGTCCGACCAGTGCGACGTTGCGCACCCGGTCCGGCGGGCGGGGCGCAGGAGCGCCCGGCCTGTCCCTGCCGTTCTCCCTGCCCTGACCGGCCACCTGGACCTCCGTGCAGACGACGTCGTCCCGAGTGGCCACTGTGGCCTGGATCACGTGCGAGGGCAAGGGTCGGAGGCCCCTGCCCGGCCGGGGAGACTGTCGGCGTGCTGCCACCGCCGGGGACGCCGGGCGCCGACCTGCCGGTCCGCGCCGTGCTCGCCCGGCTCACCGAGGCGCTCACCGCCGCCGGCACCGCGGTGCTGGTCGCCCCGCCGGGCACCGGCAAGACCTCGCTGGTGCCGCTGGCACTGGCCGACCACCTGCCGGGCCGGGTGCTCGTCGCCGAGCCCCGCCGGGTCGCGGCCCGCGCCGCTGCCCGGCGGATGGCCGCCCTGGTCGGTGAGCCGGTGGGGCGGTCGGTCGGCTACAGCGTGCGCGGCGACAGCCGGCGCAGCGACGCCACCCGGGTGGAGGTGGTCACCACCGGCCTGCTGGTGCGCCGGCTGCAGGCCGACCCGGAGCTGCCAGGGGTCGCCGCGGTGGTGCTCGACGAGTGCCACGAGCGGCAGCTGGACACCGACCTCGCGCTGGCCTTCGGCGTCGACGTGCGCGCCGCGCTGCGCCCGGAGCTGGCCCTGCTGGCGATGTCGGCGACGGCGCAGGCATCGCGGCTGGCGGCCTTGCTGGGCGGCGAGGGTGGGCCGGCGCCGGTGGTCGAGGCCACCGGAGCGCTGCACGACGTCGAGACCGTCTGGTGCCCGCCGGAACCCGCGGTGGCCCCGCCGCACGGCACCCGGGTCGACCCGCGGCTGCTGGACGCGGTCGCCACCACGGTCCGGCGCGCCCTGGCCGAGGCGGCCGGCGACGTGCTGGTCTTCCTGCCCGGCGCGGCGGAGATCGGCGGGGTGGCCGGCCGGCTCACCGGCGTCGACGCCGACGTCCGCCCGCTGCACGGCCGGCTGCCGGCCGCCGACCAGGACGCCGCCCTGACCCCCGGACCACGACGGCGGGTGGTGCTGGCCACCGACGTCGCCGAGACCAGCCTGACGGTGCCCGGCGTGCGCGTCGTCGTCGATGCCGGGCTGGCCCGGGTGCCCCGGTTCGACGTCGCCCGGGGGCTGGGCGCGCTGGTGACGGTGCGGGTCTCCCGGGCCGCGGCGGTGCAGCGCGCCGGCCGCGCCGGGCGGGAGGCACCGGGGCGGGTGTACCGGCTGTGGTCGGCCGCCGAGCACGACCGGCTGCCGGCCGCCGCCGAGCCGGAGATCGCGGTCGGCGACCTCACCGGCTTCGCCCTCGAGCTGGCCTGCTGGGGCTCCCCCGACGCCGCCGGCCTGGCGCTGCCCGACGCACCTCCCGAGGCCGCGTTCACGGTGGCCCGGGCGGCGCTGCGCGAACTGGGCGCGGTGGACGACGCCGGGCGGGTCACCGCCCGGGGCCGCGCGCTGACCGCGGTGGGCGCCCATCCCCGGCTGGCCCGCGCGCTGCTCGACGGTGCGCCACTGGTGGGCCGGCGGCGGGCCGCGGAGGTGGTGGCGCTGCTGTCGGCCGACGTCGCACCCCGGTCCGACGACCTGGTCGCGGAGTGGCGCGCCCTGCGCGGCGCCCGAGGCGGGCCCGCCGCCCGGTGGCGGGACGAGGCCGGCCGGCTCGCGCGGGCGGTGCCCGACGCGGCACCGGCCGGGTCGGGGCCCGACGGCCACCTCCCTGACGACCAGCTCCCCGACGACCAGCTCCCCGACGACCAGGCGGCCGGGCTGGTCGTCGGCCTGGCGCACCCGGAGTGGCTGGCCCGGCGGCGGCCGGGCGCCGAGCGGACGTACCTGCTGGCGGCCGGCACCGGCGCGGAGCTGACGCCGGGCACCGCGCTGGGCGGGGCGACCTGGCTGGCGGTGGCCGCCGCCGACCGGGCGCCCGGCCGGGCCGACGCGCGGGTGCGGCTGGCGGTCGCCGTCGACGAGGCGACGGCGCTGGACGCCGGCGCGTCCCTGCGCCGCACGGGCCCGGAGGTGTCGTGGCGCGACGGCGACGTGCGGGCGGCGCAGGTGGAGCGGCTGGGTGCGGTGGTGCTCACCGAGCGGCCGCTGCCCGACCCGGACCCGGCGGCGGTGGGCGCGGCGGTGGCCGAGGGGCTGCGCCGCGAGGGGCTGGAGCTGCTGCACTGGACGCCCGCGGCCGGCGCGCTGCGTGCACGGCTCGCCGCGGCGCACGCCGGCCTCGGCGACCCGTGGCCGGCGGTCGACGACGCCGCGCTGCTGGCGGCGCTCGCGGACAGCCCGGCGGTGGCCGCGGCCCGGGACCGGGCGGCGCTGCGGCGGGTCGACGTCGCCGGGGCGCTGCGGTCGCTGGTGCCCTGGCAGCTGGCCGGCCGGCTGGACGAGCTGGTGCCCGAGCGGGTCGTGGTGCCCACCGGCTCCGCGCTGCGGGTGGACTACGCCGACCCGTCGGTGCCGACGCTGTCGGTGCGGGTGCAGGAGGTGTTCGGCTGGGCCGACGCCCCGGTGGTGGCCGGCCGGCCGCTGCGCCTGCAGCTGCTCTCCCCCGCCTCCCGGGTGATCGCCACCACCGGCGACCTGGCCGGTTTCTGGGTCACCGGGTGGCCCGGCGTGCGCAGCGAGCTGCGCGGCCGCTACCCCCGCCACCCGTGGCCGGAGGACCCGGCGTCGGCAGCCCCGACCCGCCGTGCCAAGCCGCGCGGCGGGCCGGGGTGAACGGCAGGACCGCGCCGGGTCACCCCAGGGCGGCGGACAGCTCCGGCACGAAGGACTCCAGCAGGTAGGGCAGGCTCAGCGCGCTGGCGAACTGCAGGGCGTCGTAGTCCGCGCCCTCGGCGAAGACCACCCGGCCGTCGGTCACGGTCTGCAGGCCGGAGAGCACCGGGTCGCCCTCGATGCCGGCCCGCTCGGCGTCCGAGCCGGACTGGAAGACGATCAGGTCCGCCTCCAGCATCCGGGCCTCCTCGCGGCTCACCGTGCCGTAGAACTCGCTGTCGGCCACGGCGTCCAGCGCGGGGTCGACGGTCATGCCCAGGTCGAGGAAGAACTGGGTGCGGGTGTCCGCCGAGGTGTGGAACGGGTACTCGCCCTCGTAGGCCGGGCCGGACAGGGTGACGGTCTTCCCCGCGAACTCGGGGTGGTCGGCACGGACCTGCTCGATCTGCGCCTCGACGTCGGCGATGCGCTCCTCGGCCCGCTCGGGCTGCCCCAGGGCCTGCCCGGTCACCCGGGTCTGCTCCTGCCACGGGGTGCCGAAGGCCGTGTACTCGGCCGGCTGGACGACGGTGGGCGCGATCTGGCTGAACGTCTCGTACTCGTCCTCGGTGAGCCCGGCGGTCACGGCCATGATCAGGTCCGGGTCCAGCGCGGCGACCGCCTCGGGGTCGACCTCGTTGCGGGGCAGGATCTCCACCTCACCTGCACCGGCGATCCCGGCGTCGCCGGCGGCCTCGTCGGCCCAGGGGAAGAAGACGTCGTCCTCGGGCCCGAAGGCGTACCGGACGGCGACCGGCACGACGTCGAAGGCCAGGATCGCGTCCTGTTCGGTGTAGCCGAGGGAGACCACCCGGATGGGCTCCTCGGGGATCTCGGTGGCGCCGTAGGCGTGCTCGATGGTGACCGGGAACGCGCCGCTCTCCTCGCTCGAGGACGGCGCCGCGGCAGCGTCCCCCTCGGCGTCGGAGCCGCAGGCGGCCAGCAGGGACACGGGGACGGCGAGGGCCAGCACGCCGGTGAGCGTGCGGCGCGCGAGCGAGCGGGAGCGTGGCATACGGTGTTTCTACATGAGGCAAGGCTTGCCTAACCAATTGCCTCCGTCGCGCTGAACGCCCCGGGCGTGGACGTGACCTGCACCCCTCACCCGGCAGCGGCGACCGGCAGCGGAGAGGATCAGGGGGTGACCAGCACGCCCGCGAAGCCGACCACCGACGCCTGGGGCATCGACGCCAGCTGGCTCGACGCCCTCGACGAGGAGCACACCGTCTCCGAGGAGACGATCGAACTGCTGCGCCAGGTGATCGGCCATCCACCCACCGACCTGCTCGACCGGGCCCCGATCGTGGCCCGCCCCGGCGACCCGCTGGAGGTCGAGGGCGCGGAGGTGACCTGCGAGGACGGCGAGGTCCGGCGCGTCGACGGCTCGCTGCCGGAGGACTTCCCGCTCGGCTACCACCGGCTGCGCACCACCGACGGCCGCGACCGGCGGCTGATCGTCTCCCCCGGCCGCTGCTGGCTGCCCGAGGGCTGGCGCGGCTGGGGCTGGGCGGTGCAGCTGTACGCCACCCGCGGCCGGGACAGCTGGGGCATCGGCGACCTGGGCGACCTGCGCACCGTCCGGGAGTTCGCCCAGGCGCAGGGGGCGGGCTTCGTGCTGGTCAACCCGCTGCACGCGGTGGCCCCCACCGCGGGCCAGGAGGACAGCCCCTACCTGCCGGCCACCCGCCGGTTCCGCAACCCGGTCTACCTGCGCATCGCCGACGTCCCCGGGATCGAGGCGGTCGACGCCGAGACCGACGCCGGCCGGGCGCTCAACGACGGCGAGCTGATCGACCGCGACGCCATCTGGGCGGTCAAGCGCCGGGTGCTGCAGCGGGTCTTCGACGCCGGGCGCGACTCCGGTGCCGACGAGGGCCCGTTCCGTGAGTGGTGGTGGCACCAGGGCCAGCCGTTGATGGACTGGGCGACCTGGTGCGCGATCGCCGACGAGCACGGGCCGAACTGGCAGACCTGGCCGGCCGAGCTGGTCGACCCCCGCGGCACCGGCGTCGCCGACTTCGCCGCCGGGCACGACCGGCAGATCGCCTTCCACGCCTGGCTGCAGTGGCTGCTCGACGTCCAGCTGCGCGCGGCGACCGAGGGGATCACGGTGATCCAGGACCTGCCGATCGGCGTCGCCGGTGGCGGCGCCGATGCGTGGGCCTGGCAGGACGTGCTGGCCCAGGGCGTGAGCGTGGGCGCCCCGCCGGACGCCTTCAACAGCCAGGGCCAGGACTGGGGCTCCCCGCCGCTGGTGCCCTGGCGCCTGCAGGCCGCCGACTACGAGCCGTTCATCCAGTCGATCCGGGCCACCATGGCCGGTGCGGGCGGCCTGCGGGTCGACCACGTAATGGGGCTGTTCCGGCTGTGGTGGGTGCCCTCGGACGGTTCCGCCGCCGACGGCGCGTACGTGCGCTACCCCTACGAGGACATGCTCGACATCGTCGCGCTGGAGAGCCACCGCGCCCAGGCGATCGTGGTCGGCGAGGACCTCGGCACCGTCGAGGACGGCGTCCGGGAGGCCATGGCCGAGCACGGCATCCTGTCCTACCGCCTGCTCTGGTTCGAGGAGGACGAGCCGGCGCAGTGGCCGGCCGAGGCGATGGCGGCGATCAGCACCCACGACCTGCCCACGGTCGCGGGGCTGTGGACCGGCGCCGACCTGACCGAGCAGCGCGAGCACGGGGTCGGCACCGAGGAGGAGCTGGAGCGCGGCCGGGCCTCGCTGCTGGCGCGGCTGTCCACCGTCCCGGCCGACGCGACGCCCGTCGAGGCGGTCGAGGCCGCCCACCGGCGGCTGGCGACGGCGCCGTCGACGCTGCTGTCGGCGACGCTGGACGACGCCCTGGCCGTGGCACGCCGGCCGAACATGCCCGGCACCACCGACCGGCCCAACTGGTGCATCCCGCTGCCGGTGCCCACCGAGGAGCTGGCCGGGCACCCCGGCGTGCAGGCGGTGGCCGGGGTGCTGGCCGAGGGGCTGCGGCCCGCGAAGCCCCAGCGCGCCCGGAAGGCCGCGAAGAAGACGGCCGCGAGGAAGAAGAAGAGCTGACCCGGTGCCGGGCCGGGCGCCGCACCCCGGCCCGGCGGTCGACTCAGCTCCGGATGAAGTCCAGCAGGTCGGCGTTGATCGTCGCGGCCTGCGTGGTCGGCATGCCGTGCGGGAAGCCGGCGTAGGTCTTCAGCGTCCCGTTCGGCAGCAGCTCGGCCGACAGCGGTCCGGAGTCCGCGTACGGCACGACCTGGTCGTCGTCGCCGTGCATGACCAGCACCGGCACGGTGATCTTCTTCAGGTCGTCGGTGAAGTCGGTCTGGGAGAACGCGACGACGCCGTCGTAGTGGGCCTTGGCGCCGCCCATCATGCCCTGCCGCCACCAGTTCTGGATGACGGCTTCCTGCGGCTGCACGCCGTCCCGGTTGAAGCCGTAGAACGCCGTGGCCGGCAGCTCCCGGTAGAAGTTCGACCGGTTGGTGGCCACCTGCTCCTGGATGCCGTCGAAGACGCTCGTGGGCAGCCCGCCGGGGTTGGCGTCGGTCTGCACCATGATCGGCGGCACGGCGGCGATCAGCACCGCCTTCGCCACCCGGTCCTGGCCGTGGCGGGCCAGGTACCGGACGACCTCGCCCCCACCCGTCGAGTGACCGACGTGCACCGCGTCGTGCAGGTCCAGGTGCGCGGTCAGGGCGGCCAGGTCGTCGGCGTAGTGGTCCATGTCGTGGCCGTCGCCCACCTGGGTGGAGCGGCCGTGGCCCCGGCGGTCGTGGGCGATGACCCGGTGGCCCTGGGCCAGGAAGAACATCAGCTGGGCGTCCCAGTCGTCGGACGACAGCGGCCAGCCGTGGCTGAAGACGATCGGCTGACCGGTGCCCCAGTCCTTGTAGAAGATCTCGACGCCGTCGGGGGTGGTGACGAAGGGCATGGCGCTGCTCCTCTGCTCCGTGCGGATGCGTCCGGGCCCGCCGGCCGGGACCGGACGGCGCCGACGCTAGGGCGGGTCCGCCACGCGGGGTGTGCCCTGGCTGCCCCGCCCTGGACCCTGCCTGCCGACCCGGTCCCTTGCCACGCCGCCGCCGGACGGCCCAGGATCTGCCCGTCAGGGCAGTGCCGCCGCGGACCCACCTCGAGGGGCTCCCATGGTCATGCTGGTCGACACCGATCTGCTCCCCCCGTCCGAGCGCCGGCCGGCCCAGGTCGGGGCGCAGCTGGAGGCGGTGATCGGTGCCCGGGTCCGGTTCCCCGGCCGGCGCCCACCCACGCACGCACGGATGGACACCTGGGACCTCGGCGGGCTCACCGTGACCCGCGCCGACCTGACCGGTGAGCTGGAGCTCACCCAGTCGGCCCGGCAGGCCCGGCAGGACGTCGAGCCGCTGGTGTCCTTCGCCGTCCAGGAGGTGGGCGAGGCGCTGCAGGACCACCTCGGCGGCCGGCAGGTCGTGCCGGTCGGTGGGCTCACGCTGACCGACATCACCTCGCCGTACGAGTACCGCTGGTCCGGTCACGGGGTCTGCCGGTCGCTGCAGATCCCGGTGGCCCGGCTCGGGGTGCCGGTCGACGTGCTGCGCCGGGCTCTCCCGGCGGCCTGGCACAGCCCGCTGCACGACCTGGTGAGCGCGCACCTGGAGCAGGTGACCCTGCGCGCCGAGGAACTGGTGGACGAGCCGATGGTGCACTCGCTGGCGTCGGCGACGATCGACCTCACCCGGGCGCTGATCGCCTCGTCCGTGGACACCGGCCGGACCGCGCAGGACGCGCTGGCCGAGACGATGCTCAGCCAGGTCCGCAGCTACGTGCGCCGGCACCTCACCGAACCCGACCTGGACGCCGCGCGGATCGCCGCGGCGCTGTCCATCTCGGTGCGCCAGCTCTACCGGGTGTGCGCCTCGGCCGGGTTCAGCCTCGAGCAGTGGATCATCGACCAGCGACTGGAGGGTGCGCGCGCCGAGCTGGTCGACCCTGCCCGCAACGGTCGCCCGATCGCGGCGGTCGCCCGGCGCTGGGGCTTCACCGACGCCTCCTACTTCAGCCGCCGCTTCCGCCAGGCGTTCGGCGTGACGCCGCGCGGCTGGCGGCAGGACGGCACCACCCGCAGCGGTGCACCACTGCAGCTGCCCCCGCCGCGGCACGGCGGCCGCTGACACGCGGGCAACCGTCGTCGAACAAGTGTTCGACGACCGTGAGACGATCCTCCGGTGGCCGGCGGGATGCAGCGAGGGCGGTTCGGGGCGTCGCTCGCCGACCGCGCGGCCCGCTCGGGCGTCCCGGCACCGTCGGAGCCGCCGTCGCCCGACCGGTCGAGCCGCCGGCGGCGCCCGGCCGGCGACGGGCACGGCCGGCACTGCTGGGTGCTCGACCCGCCTGATGCGCCGGGCACCTGGCCGGGGTTGCTGGTCGAGTGGCGGCAGCAGGAGGACGGCTGGCACGGCCGGGTGGCCTACACGATCACCGGCGCGCACGGCCCCGTGCTGGTCGAGGCCTGGCTGCCCGCCGAGCAGCTGACCCAGGGTTGAGCGCCGCGCGTCCGGCTCAGTGCGGCGCGGTGCCGAGGGCGGTCCGGTAGCGGGTGGGGCTGGTGCCGACGACGGCGGCGAACCGGGCGCGGAGGTTGGTGGCCGAGCCCAGGCCGCTGGCGGCAGCGACCCGCTCGACCGACCAGTCCGTCGTCTCCAGCAGGCGTTGCGCCAGCCGGACCCGGGAGCGGGTGAGCCACGCGCTCGGGGTCGTCCCCACCTCGTCGGCGAAGCGACGGTTGAGGGTCCGCGCGCTGACGGCGGACACCCGGGCGATGTCGGCCACGGTCACCGGCTGGGCCGCGTGCTCCTCGATCCACTGCAGCGTGGCCGTGAGCCCACCGCTGCCCAGGCCGTCGTCGCGGATGTACTGCGCCTGCCCGGCCTCCCTGGTCAGCGGCACCACGGCCGTGCGGGCGGCCTCGGCGGCCACCGCGCCACCGTGGTCCCGGGCGATCATGTGCAGGCACAGGTCGAGGCCGGCCGCCGCGCCGGCGGAGGTGAGCACCTGGCCGTTGTCCACGAACAGGGAGCCGGCGTCGACGTCGACCGCCGGGAAGCGGGTGGCGAGCGCCGCGGCCGCCCGCCAGTGCGTCGTCGCCCGCAGCCCGTCGAGCAGCCCGGCCGCGGCCAGGTCGAGGGCGCCCACGCAGATGGAGGCGATCCGCGCACCGCGGCGGGCCGCCTCCTGGAGTGCGCGCACCGCCCGGGGGTCCGGTGGCACCCCCGGGTCGGCCCGGCCCGGGACGACCACCGTGTCCGCGACCACCAGCCGGTCCAGGCCGTGCGGCACCGACAGCGAGACCGGCCCGGCGGCCACGGTCCGGCGGGGACCGGCGACGACGAGCTCGTAGGCAGGGGCACCGCCGACGGTGGTGCGCCCGAACACCTCCAGCGGGGTGCCCAGGTCGAAGGCGAGGACGCCGTCCAGCGCCAGGACCGCCACCGTGTGCACGCCGGCACAGTACCCCCGCCCGGGTGGCGAGATGATTGCGGTGAGGGGCGGATCTGCCACTCGTGTGACCGTCCGGCCGGTTCCTACGCTCGCTGCACCCACCGAGAGAGGAGCCCCGTGCTCGCCCAGATCGTGCTGTTCGACGGGTTCGACCCGCTGGACGTCATCGCCCCCTTCGAGGTGCTCAGTGCCGGCTCCGACGCCGTCGGCGGCGCGCTGGAGGTGCGACTGGTGGGCGTCGACGCCGTCGGCCCG
Organism: Modestobacter roseus; assembly: GCF_007994135.1. NCBI lineage: Bacteria > Bacillati > Actinomycetota > Actinomycetes > Geodermatophilales > Geodermatophilaceae > Modestobacter > Modestobacter roseus. The sequence goes on along the minus strand of NZ_VLKF01000001.1, from coordinate 1,106,056 downwards.
GTCACCAGCGGCACCGGCGGGCTGCAGCTGCAGGCCACCCATGTGCTGGCGCCCACCGCACCCGGGTTCGTCGTCGTACCCGGCGCCTCGGGCCCGGTCGAGGCCGACCCCGACCTGGTGGACACCGTCCCGGTCCTGCTCGCCCGCGTCGGCACCACCGGGCTGCCCGGCAAGATCGAGCAGGCGTTCGGTGCGCCGGACACCCTGGTCGCCACCGTCTGCGGCGGCTCGCTCGCGCTGGCCATGGCCGGCCTGCTGGAGGGCCGGCACGCCGTCACCCACCGGCTCGGCAACGACGTCCTGGCGGCCACCGGGGTGCACGTCGTCGACGCGCGGGTCGTGGACGACGGCGACCTGGTCACCTCCGGCGGCGTCACCTCCGGGCTGGATCTCGCGCTGCACCTGCTGGACCGGCGGTTCGGGCCGCGGGTGGCCCACGCCGTCGAGCAGTTGTTCGAGTACGAACGCCGCGGCACGGTCTGGCGGCCCGTCGGCCGCGAGCCCCTCGCCGTCTGACCCGAGGAGGAGACGATGAGCCGGATCCCCGGCCGCTGGGCCCTGCGCATGCGCACCCCCGTCGGCAGCATCGAGGCGGAGATGACCTTCACCGAGCGCGACGGTGGCCTCACCGGCGAGGCGAACGGGAAGGGCGAGACCGTGGCGCTGCACGACGTCACGACGCATCCCCACCCCGATGGGGAGCGGGTGACGTGGCGGCAGAGCATCACCCGGCCGTTGCGGCTGGACCTGCTCTTCGACGTGGTCGTCGCCGGTGACGAGCTGCAGGGCCACTCCCGCGCGGGCCGCCTCCCGAAGTCGACCGTGACCGGACACCGGCTCGCGGACTGACCACCGCCTCCCGCCGGTCCGTTTGCGCGGGCACCGTCGTGGGATACCCGGGAGACGGAACCGCCCGGGACCACCGGGCCACGAGAGCGGAGGACGCGATGACCAGCCCGCACGACGAGCCGACGCTCGACGACGTGATCACCCCCGAGGAGCCGGCTCCGCGGGACCGCACCGAGCACGCCAAGGACCCGCACCTGTCCGACGAGGTGCTCGAGCACCGCACCGAGCTGGAGCGGCAGGCCGTGCAGTCCGACGACGCCGACCCGGCCGGCGCCTACGAGCACGACGCCACCGAGGGCTGAGCCGCCGACCCCGGGGCCCGCGCACCGGGCCCCGGGGTCAGCGCACGCCCAGGGGCCGGGTCCGGCCCAGCAGCACCGTCAGCAGCAGCGCGGCCAGGGTGCAGCCGCCGGCCAGCAGCGCCACCCACGGCCAGCCGCCCTCCTGCCACGCCCGGCCCGCGAGGGTGCCGCCCACCGACGAGCCGACGTAGTACCAGAACGAGTAGAGCGACGCGGCCTGCCCGACCGGCCGACCGCCCCGGTGCGCCCGCGCCGCCACCCAGCCGCTGGCCACGCCGTGCGCGGCGAAGAAGCCCACGGTCAGCACGCAGAGGCCGGCGATCACGCACCACAGCGGGGTGGGCAGGGTCAGCGCAATGCCGGCGCCCATCACCACCAGGCACAGCGGCACGACCACCCGGCGGCCGGCCCGGTCGGCCAGCCAGCCGGCGGTCGGTGAGCTCGCCGAGCCCAGCAGGTAGGCCAGGAAGACCAGCCCGACCAGCGCCGGCGTCAGCGAGTAGGGCGGGGACTCCAGCCGGAAGGTCACCGCGTTGTAGACGGCCACGAACCCGCCCATCAGCAGCGCGGCCACCCCGTACAGCGCCAGCAGCGCCGGGTCGGTGAACGCCGCGCCCAGCTGGCGGAGCAGCCGGCCCGCACGGTCGACCGGGATGAACCGGCGGGACGGCGGCAACAGCAACCGGACGGCGACCGCGCAGCCCACCGTCAGCGCCGCGGCACCGCCCAGCGCCGTCCGCCAGCCGCCGACCTCGGTGAGGAACCCGCTGACCAACCGGCCGGAGAGCCCGCCGATGGCGGTGCCGCTGACGTACAGCCCGATCGCGCGGGAGCTGACCCGCGGGTGCAGCTCCTCGCGCAGGTAGGCCACCGCCACGGCCGGCAGTCCGGCGAGGGCGAAGCCCTGCAGGCCGCGCAGCACCAGCAGCACCTCCCAGGTCGGCGCCAGGGCGATGAGCACGGCCAGCGCCGCGGAGGCGGCGAGGCTGGCGTGCAGGATGCCGGTGCGCCCGCGCCGGTCCGACAGCGGGCCGAGCACCAGCAGGCCCACCGCGAGCGCCCCGGTGGTGGCCGAGATCGCCAGCGTCGAGGCCGCCGGGGAGACCCCGAACGAGCGGGTCAGCTCGGGCAGCAGGGACTGCGGGGCGTAGAGGCTGACGAAGACGGCGATGCCGGCCAGGAAGACGCCCGTGGCAGCCCGCCGGAACCCCGGTTCACCGACCTGGTGCCCCGGCCACTCCCCCGTCGTCACGCGCCGAGCCTGCCGGTCCGCGCGCGGGCACCCCACGCCGGGGCCCGGCGGCCGGGCCGGCCTGGACGACCGGTCAGTCGCAGCAGGAGCAGTCGTCGCCGCCGGTCGGTGCGACGAGCGCGGGGCCGCAGCAGGCGTCCCCCGCCACGCCTCCCGGCCCTCGTGCACGGCGACGGCGGCGATGACCAGGGCAGCCAGCGGATCGGCCCACCACCAGCCCAGCGTGCTGTTGAGCAGCAGCCCGGCCAGCAGCACCGCGGACAGGTAGGTGCACAACAGGGTCTGGCGCGAGTCGGCGACCGCCGAGGCGGAGCCCAGCGCCCGCCCGGCGCGCCGCTGGGCGAGCGAGAGCACCGGCATGACCGCGAGGCTGAGCGCGGCCAGCGCCAACCCCACGGTGGAGTGCCGGGGCTCGGCTCCGCCGAGCAGCAGCCGCAGCGCCTCCGTGGTGACGACGGCGGCCAGCGCGAAGAAGGCGACGGCGATGACCCGCAGCGCCACCCGCTCGCGGGCCTCGGGGTCCCGGCCGGCGAACTGCCAGGCCACCGCTGCTGCCGAGGAGACCTCGACGACCGAGTCCAGGCCGAAGCCGATCAGCGCCGCGCTGGAGGCACCGACGCCGGCGCTGATCGCGACCACGGCCTCGACCACGTTCCAGCCGATGGTGGCGGCCACCAGCAACCGCACCCGGCGGACCAGCGCCGCCCGGCCCGGCGTCGTCACGGCGCTCATCGGCCGGCCTCCGCGGGCACCCCGACCAGGGCGGTGAGCAGCGACGAGCCGGCGGGGGTGAGCCGGTACATCGCCAGCTTCCCGTCCCGCCGCGCGCCGGCGAGGCCGGCGGCCCGCAGCCGGCGCAGGTGGTGGGAGACCAGGTTCTGCGCGAGCTCGGTCACCCAGGCCAGGTCGCACACGCACAGCTCCCCACCGGCCGCCAGCGCCGCGGCCACCCGCAGCCGGGTCGGGTCGGCCAGCGCCTTGGCCCGCTCCGCGGCCGACGCCGCCAGGTCGGCGGACAGCAGGCGCGTGCGCACCTCCTCGGCGTGCGGCAGGTCCAGGCACAGCAGGTCGCAGGCGTCGTCCATCGGTCACCCTCGTCGTCCGAACATCTCAACGGACGTGAGGATGGCATGGACGACCCTCGCCTGCACTGGGCACAGACCGAGCTGGGAGCATCGCTTCCCGTGACGGACAGTCGGTACCGCTGGGGCGGGGTGGCCTGGGTGCTCACCCTGCAGTTCTTCGTCGTCGAGGCGATCGCCGCCGCCCGCTACGGCGGCTACTCCTACTCCCAGGACGTGATCAGCGACCTGGGCGCCGGCGACTCCCCCGCCCGGCTGCTGATGAACGGGTCGTTCGTCGCCCAGGGCGTGCTGATCACCGCGGGCGCGCTGCTGCTGGGGCCCGGGCTGGCCGGGCTCGGCGGCCGGCTGGCCCGCGTGCTGCTCACCGTGGCCGGCCTGGGCGTGCTGGTCGTCGGGCTGTTCCCGTCGGACTCGGTGACGTCGGTGCACGAGATCGCGGCCGCCGCACACTTCCTCGGCGGCGCCATCGGCCTGATCGCGCTGGCCTACGGGGTGCGACCGCGGTCCGAGGCGCTGGGCACGACGCTGGCCGTGCTCGGCCTGATCGGCCTCATCGCCACCATCTTCTTCGGCGCCGCGGTGTTCCTCTTCCTCGGTGAGGGCGGGATGGAGCGGGTCGCGGGCTACGTGATCCCGGTCGGGCTCGCCGTCACCGGCGTCGCCCTGTGGCGGCAGAAGGACAGCTGGTGGCAGCTCACCAACGCCGACGGCTCACCCTCCCGCCGCCAGCTGCGGGAGGACGCGCGGCTGGCGCGGGCGCGGAAGGCGGCCGAGCGGGACGCCGCCCTGGAGGCAGCGGCGCAGCGGGGCCCGCAGTCGCCGGCGCCGACGACGGGCGCCACCGCGGCCGGGGCACCGGGCGACGACGACCCCGACGACTTCGACCCCGACGACCCCTGGGCACCCCGGCGCTGAGCCGGGTCAGCGGCAGCAGGCCCGCGCACCCTCGGGGGTGAGCGCGGCCAGCGTGGCCAGAGCGCGCACCGGCCCGGCCAAGGCCTCGCAGCACAGCGAGTAGACGTTGCTGCGGCCCTTCGGGGTGATCGAGACCAGCCCCTGCTCGCGCAGCGGCGCGAGGTGGTGGCTGACCAGTGTCTGGCTCATCCCAGCGGCGTCGGTCAGCTCCCGGACCGTGCGGGGGCCCTCGGCCAGCAGCAGGAGCAGGTGCAGCCGGTTCGGGTCGCCGAGGGCCTTCAGCTGCGGCGCGAGCAGCCGGGCGCGGTCGGCGGGAGAGGTCTGCTCGTCGACGTCGAGGAGGCGCACGTCCAGGTCCTGCGGCATGCCGGCAAGTGTGCCACACACTCCTTGTTGTCAACAGTGATCGCTGTTAACGTCCTGACTCGTTGGTGGTGAGACGACGAGAGGACGGCGCCATGGCCGCGAACCGCACGCACGACCTGCCCGTGGTGGTCATCGGGGCCGGCCCGGTGGGGCTGGCCGCCGCCGCGCACCTGCTGGAACGAGGACTGGAGCCGCTGGTGCTCGAGGCCGGGGAGCAGGTCGGCTCCGCCGTCCGCGCCTGGGGGCACGTCCGGCTCTTCTCCCCCTGGGAGTACGACGTCGACGCGGCTGCCGTCCGGCTGCTGGAGCCGACCGGCTGGGAGTCCCCCGACCGGGCCGAACTGCCCACCGGCGCCGAGCTGGTCGAGCGCTACCTCACCCCGCTCGCCGCGACGCCGCAGCTGGCCGGCCGCATCCGCACCGGCACCCGGGTGGTCGCGGTCAGCCGCGCCGGGGTGGACAAGACCCGGACCGTCGGCCGGGAGGGCCGGGCGTACGTGGTGCGCACCGTCGCCGGCGGCCGGGTCGAGGACCTGGCCGCGCGGGCGGTGATCGACGCCTCGGGCACCTGGGGCCAGCCCAACCCGCTGGGCGCCTCCGGGCTGACCGCGGTCGGCGAGGAGCAGGCCGGCGACTGGCTGGTCGGGCCGCTGCCCGACGTCCTGGGCACCGACCGGGCCCGCTTCGCCGGACGGCACGCCCTGGTGGTCGGGATGGGCCATTCCGCGGCGAACACCCTGCTGGCGCTGGTGGAGCTGCAGCGGGCGGAGCCGGGCACCCGGATCAGCTGGGCGATCCGCGGCCGCTCCCCCGCCCGGCTGTACGGCGGCGGGGACGCCGACGGCCTGCCCGCCCGCGGACTGCTCGGGTCCACGCTGAAGGCCGCCGTCCAGGCCGGGAGCGTGACGCTCCACCGGGAGGTCACGCTGACCGGGCTCGCCCCCACCGCCGACGGCCGGCTCCGGGTGCGCGGCACCGGCCGGGACGGCGCCCCGGTCGACCTGCAGGTCGACGCGCTGGCCGCCGCGACCGGCTTCCGGCCCGACCTGGAGGTGCTCCGCGAGGTGCGGCTGGACCTCGACCCGGGCCTGGAGGCGCCGACCCGGCTGGCGCCGCTGATCGACCCCAACTCCCACTCCTGCGGGACCGTGCCCCCGCACGGGCACCGCGACCTGGCCCACCCCGACGAGGGCTTCTACCTGGTCGGGATGAAGTCCTACGGTCGCGCGCCGACCTTCCTGCTGGCCACCGGCTACGAGCAGGTGCGCTCGATCGCCGCCGCGCTGGCCGGGGACACCGAGGCCGCCGACGACGTGCAGCTGCACCTGCCCTCCACCGGGGTCTGCAGCACCGACCTGGGCGACCGGGAGGCGGCCGAGGCAGGCGGCGTGGGGTTCGCCACCGGCAGCGCGCACGGGTTCGCGGCGGAGCAGCCGGAACCGGCGGCCTGCTGCGGCACGGCCGCTCAGCCGGTGCCCTGACCCGGCGGGCGCCTCCCGGTGCTTGGATGCGGGCGTGCCCAGCCAGAACGACGCGCCGCGCATCGCCAGCGCCGCCCGCGAGATCGCCGCCACCGCCGAGCGGGTGTTCGAGCTGATCGCCGACCCGGCCCAGCACCCCCGGTGGGACGGAAACGACAACCTCGCCGCGGCGGCTCCGGGGCAGCGGGTCCGGGCCGTCGGCGCGGTGTTCACCATGACGCTCACCACCGGCGCCGTGCGGGAGAACCACGTCGTCGAGTTCGCCGAGGGCCGGCTCGTCGCCTGGCGGCCGGCGGAGCCCGGGAAGGAGCCGCCCGGGCACCTGTGGCGGTGGGAGGTGCAGGTGCTCGACCCCGCGCGCACCCACGTCGTCCACACCTACGACTGGACCCGGCTGACCGACGAGAACCGGATGCGTCGCGCCCGGGCGACCACGGCCGACCGGCTCCGCGCGTCACTCGACCGCCTCGCCGACATCGCCGAGCGCCCGTGACGGTCGCCCGCTCGCTCGTGCTGTTCGCGCTGGCCGCGGTCGCCGAGATCGGTGGGGCGTGGCTGGTCTGGCAGGGGGTCCGCGAGCACCGCGGCTGGCTGTGGATCGGCGCGGGCGTGGTCGCGCTGGGTGCCTACGGCTTCGTGGCGACGCTGCAGCCCGATGCGAACTTCGGCCGCATCCTGGCCGCCTACGGCGGGGTGTTCGTCGCCGGCAGCCTGGCCTGGGGCATGGCCGTCGACGGCTTCCGGCCCGATCGCTACGACGTCGTCGGCGCGCTCGTCTGCCTGGTCGGGGTGGGGATCATCATGTACGCCCCACGGGCGGGCTGACCCTCCCCCTCACCGGCCGGTCGGCACCTGCAGCTCGGTGAGCAGACCACGGATGCGCGTCTCGATCTCGTCGCGGATCGGGCGCACGGACTCGACGCCCTTGCCGGCGGGGTCCTCGAGCGCCCAGTCCAGGTACCGCTTGCCCGGGAAGACCGGGCAGGCGTCGCCGCAGCCCATGGTGATGACGACGTCGGAGGCCTCCACGGCGTCGGTGGTGAGCACCTTGGGACGCTGGTCGGAGATGTCGATGCCGACCTCGGCCATCGCCGCGACGGCCGAGGGGTTGACCTGGTCGCCGGGCACCGAGCCGGCCGAGCGCACCTCGACGGCGTCGCCGGCCAGGTGCCGCAGCCAGCCGGCCGCCATCTGGGAGCGGCCGGCGTTGTGCACGCACACGAACAGGACGCTGGGACGGTCGCTCACGGGGTTCTCCTCTGTCATGGGTGGATCAGGCAGGGGTGGATCAGGCAGGGGTGGATCACGCAGGGGTGGATCAGGCCAGCGCCGCGCTGGGCGCGACGGTGCGCGGGGGGCGGTGTTCGCGGCTCCACGCCTGGGCCGCCAGCTGCACGGCGTCCCAGGGTGAGCCCAGCGGCGGGGTGTACGCCAGGTCCAGGTCGGCGATGGCGTCGACGGTCATGGCGGAGAACAGCGCGGTGGCGTAGACGTCGACACGCTTGGCGACCTCGCTGCCCAGCCGGCCCACCAGCTGGGCACCGAGCAGCCGGCCGGTGTCCGCGTCGGCGGTGACCCGGATCGTGATCGGCTGGGCGCCGGGGTAGTACGCCTTGTGGTCGTCGAGAGTGCTCTGGGTGGTGACCGGCCGGAAGCCGGCGGCGACCGCCTCGTGCTCGAGCAGGCCGGTGCGGGCAGCCACCAGGTCGAAGACCTTGACCACCTGGGTTCCGACGCTGCCGGCGAAGCGCGCGTGCCCGCCGACGGCGTTGGCGCCGGCGACCCGGCCCTGCTTGTGCGCCGTGGTGCCCAGCGGCAGCCAGGTGACCCCCGCCAGCCGGTGGTGGGTGACCACGCAGTCACCGGCCGCCCACACGTGCGGCAGCCCGGTGGCCATCGTCTCGTCCACCACCACGGCGCCACCCGCGCCGGTGCGCGCTCCGGCGTCGACCAGCAGCTGCACGTCGGGCCGGACACCGGCCACGACCAGCACCAGGTCGAAGGCCCGCTCCGACCGGCCGGCGGCCGTCACGGCGATCCGGGCGTCCTCGGCGCGCGTCACCCCGGTGACGGCGGCGCCGGTGAGCACCTCGACGCCGTGCGCCTCCATCTCCGCGCGCACCAGCGCGCCCAGCTCGGCGTCGACGGTGGCCAGCACCTCGGCGGGGCGCTGCGCGACGGTGGTGGCGATGCCCCGGGCGACGAGCGCCTCGGCCATCTCCACCCCGATGTAGCCGGCCCCGACGATGAGCGCCTCGCGCACCGGGCGGTCGGTCAGCGCGGCCGTGAGCGCGTGCATGTCGTCGATGGTGTGCAGCAGGTGCAGGCCGTCCGCCGGCCCGAGACCCTCCGGCCCGCCGACGCCGTCGATCGCCGGGACCGCCGGCCGGGCGCCCGTGCCCACGACGAGCTCGTCGTAGCCGAGCACGTCCGGAGCGCCGTCCGGGCCGATCACGGACACCCCCTGCCCCGCCACGTCGATGCCGGTGACCCGGGTGCCGAGCCGCAGGGTCAGGCCGGCGGCCGCAAGGTCGGCGGAGGAGCGATGCGCCAGCGACTGCCAGGGCTGCACCTCCCCGGACACGTGGTACGGGATCCCGCAGATGGAGTAGTTGGGGTAGTCGTCGGCCACCACGACGGTCACCTGGGCGCCGGGGTCCAGCTCCCGGGCGCGGAGCCCTGCGGAGATGCCGGCGTCGCTGCCGCCGACGACGAGCAGCCGGCGGCTCATGCGCCGAGCTCGGTGAGCAGCCCCCGGACGCGGGTCTCGACGTCCGCCGCGATGGCGTCCACCGCGTCCCGGTCGCGGCCGGCCGGATCGGTGACGTCCCAGTCCAGGTAGCGCTTGCCGGGGTAGACCGGGCAGGCGTCGCCGCAGCCCATGGTGATGACCACGTCGGCGGCCTGGACGACGTCGTCGGTCAGCGGCTTGGGGAACGCGTCGGTGACCGTCATGCCGCGGTCGGTCAGCACGTCCAGGACCACGGGATCGATCTCGGCGGCGGGCATCGACCCGGCGGAGCGCACGTGCACCCGCCCCTGCGAGAAGTGCTCGACCATGGCCGCGGCCAGCTGCGATCGGCCGGCGTTCTGCACGCAGACGAACAGCACCTCGGGCGCCTCCTTGGCCAGCACCCCCTTCGCCTGCGCGAGCGCGGTGAGCCGCTCGGTGGCGAAGCGGCAGGCCATCACCGGCAGGTGCGTCTTCACCCGGGCGGTGCGGCCGAGGGTGGCGAAGCTCTCGAAGACCATCCGCTCGACCGTCTCCGGGTTCACCATCCCGGCGAAGCGGGCCGACAGGTCCTCGACGTGGCGCCGCAGCACCGTGTTCGGGTCCAGCAGGCCGGACATCGCGCGCTCCGTACTGGTCATCAGCGGACTCCCTCGGGTGCGGTGGCGGGAACGGTCGGGTCGCCGGGGAACCAGCGCCGGGCGGCCCAGAGCGAGACGTAGACCAGGGCGACCAGCACCGGCACCTCGATCAGCGGGCCGACGACGCCGGCCAGCGCCTGGCCGGAGGTGACCCCGAAGGTGCCGATCGCCACCGCGATGGCCAGCTCGAAGTTGTTGCCCGCGGCGGTGAAGGCCAGCGTCGCGGTCTTGGCGTAGCCCAGCCGCAGCCGCATGCCGAGCAGGAACGACCCACCGAACATCAGCGCGAAGTAGGCCAGCAGCGGCAGCGCGATGCGGGCGACGTCCCAGGGGTTGGAGGTGATCGCGTCACCCTGCAGCGCGAAGAGCATGACGATGGTGAACAGCAGGCCGTAGAGCGCGACCGGGCCGATCCGCGGCAGGAAGCGGCCCTCGTACCAGTCGCGGCCCTTCGTCCGCTCCCCGATCGTGCGGGTGAGGAAGCCGGCGAGCAGCGGGATGCCGAGGAAGACCAGCACCGATGCCACGATCGCCCAGAAGCTGAACTCCGCCGACGTGGTCGGCAGCCCCAGCCAGCCGGGCAGCACCTGCAGGTAGAACCAGCCCAGCACCGCGAAGGCGAGGATCTGGAACACCGAGTTGATCGCCACCAGCACGGCGCCGGCCTCGCGGTCGCCGCAGGACAGGTCGTTCCAGATCAGCACCATGGCGATGCACCGGGCCAGGCCGACGATGACCAGGCCGGTGCGGTACTCGGGCAGGTCGGGCAGCAGCAGCCAGGCCAGGGCGAACATCAGCGCCGGGCCGACCAGCCAGTTGAGCACCAGCGAGGCGCCGAGCAGCTTCCGGTCGCCGGTCACCCGGTCCAGCTCGCTGTACCGGACCTTGGCCAGCACCGGGTACATCATCAGCAGCAGGCCGATGGCGATCGGCAGGCTCACCTCACCGATGCGGACGGCGTCCAGGGCGTCGTCCAGCCCGGGCACCAGCCGGCCGAGCAGCAACCCGGCCACCATCGCCACCACGATCCAGACCGGCAGGAACCGGTCCAGCGTGGACAGCCGGGCCAAAACCGGGGTCTCGAGGTCGGTGCCGGACCGTGGGGTGTCCGCGGCGAGATCGCTCATGGGGCGGGTGCTCCTCCCCGCCGCGGCGCGACGGATCGATGACGGTCTATCCGTGGGGGACTCTGCCCCAAGGGATCGACAGACGTCAATGCGGCCGCGACACTGGCCCGGTGAACTCCAGCGGAACGGCGGGCGCGCTCACCCTGCACGTGGTCGACGACGGCCCCGGCTGCGCGCCGGCCGCCCTGGACGGCGCGCTGGACGCCGCACGGGCCGGCGAGCTGGCCCGCACGCTCAAGGCGCTGGCCGACCCGGCCCGGCTGCGCGTGCTCTCCCTGGTCGCCGCCGGCGCGGGCCGCGAGGTGTGCGTCTGCGACCTCACCGAGCCGCTGGGGCTGTCCCAGCCGACGGTCTCCCACCACCTCAAGGTGCTGGTCGACGCCGGCTTCCTGGCCCGGGACAAGCGCGGGGTGTGGGCGTACTACTCGCTGGTGCCCGGCGCGATGGACGCCGTGGTGGCCGCGCTGCCCGGCGTGGACGCCCGGGTCTGACGCCTCGTCAGCCGGTGGTGGCGGTCTCCTGCGGGACCGGCACCGGACGGCGCACCCGGCCCCGCCGGCGGGAGATGCCCACTCCGGCCAGGCAGACGACGCCGCCGACCACCGCGAGCGCCGGCGGCACCTCGTCCAACAGCAGCCAGCCCATGAGCACGACCAGCGGCGGCACCAGGTAGGTGGTCACGCCCAGCCGGCCGGCGTCCATCCGGGAGAGCGCGTACGCCCAGGTGCTGAAGGCGATCGCCGTCGGCACCGCACCGAGGTAGACCATGCCCGCGATCGAGGACGCCGGGGCGGTGCCCAGGTCGGTGACGAGGGCGCCCGCCCAGGGCAGGCAGCAGACGGCCCCGATCGCGCAGGCGGTCCAGGTGACCTGTAGCCCGGGCAGCCGGCGCAGCAGCGGCTTCTGCGCCACCACGCCGCCGGCATAGGTGACCGCGGCGACCAGGCAGAGCAGCACGCCGGCCAGGTCGGCGCCGGACTCTCGGGTGGCCAGGCCGATGAGCAGCACCCCGACGAAGGCGACGGCGAGCCCGATCATCAGCCAGCGCGGGAAGCCCTCGCCCAGCAGCACCCCGGCGAGCAGGGCGATCAGCAGCGGGCCGATGTTGACCAGCATCGCCGTGGTGCCGGCGTCCAGGTGCTGCTCGGCGGCGTTCAGCGCCACGTTGTAGATGCCGAACCAGCCGACGCCGCAGACCAGCAGCAGCCGCCACTCCCCCGGCGTCGGCGCGACCCAGCCGCGGCGCACCAGCAGCAGACCGAGGACGGCGGCGCCGACCAAGAGCCGGCCGAGCGCAAGCGCGCCGGGTGAGAGGTCCTCCCCGACCGCCCGGATCCCGATGAACGCCGAGGCCCAGGCGAGCACGGTGACGGCGACGGCGAGCAGCACCAACGGGCGTCGAGGAGCGGGCACGAGGAGAAGGTAGAGCCCGCCACCGACGGGATCCGGCGGTTTCCGGCCGTCGTGCTGGGACTGGCCGTCCCGCCCCGGACGATGGCCGGATCGACGCGATCAACCGGTGATCGAGGACCGCCCGTCGGTGGGCTGCGGCACGATGCGGGCATGAGCGAGTCCCGGCACCTCAGCGTGCACATCGACCGGCCGGCCGCCGAGGTCTACGCCTGGGCCCGCGACCCGGCGAACCTGCCCCGGTGGGCTGCCGGGCTGGCCGCCGGCATCGCGCGGGTCGACGGCGAATGGGTGGCCGACTCCCCCATGGGCCGGGTGCGCGTGCGGATGGCCCCGGAGAACGCCTTCGGCGTGCTCGACCACGACGTCGTCCTGCCCGACGGCCCCACGGTGACCAACCCGCTGCGGGTGCTGCCCGACGGCGAGGGCTGCGAGGTGGTCTTCACCCTCCGCCGCCAGCAGGGCATGGACGACGCCGCGTTCGAGGCCGACGCCGCCGCGGTCACCGCCGACCTGGCCACCCTCAAGGCCGTCCTGGAACGGTGACGATCAGCGCTGCTGGTCGGTGGGGCGCACCAGCACCTCGTTGACCGCCACGTGCGGCGGCTGGGTGACCAGGTAGAGCACCGCGCGGGCGATGTCCTCCGGGTCGAGCGTGCGCATGCTCTCGGCCATCTGCTGCGACTGCTGCCGCGCGTCGGCCTGGGTGATGTGGCTGGAGAGCTCGGTGGCCACGGCGCCGGGCTCGACCAGCCCGATCCGCACCCCGCGCTGGGTCACCTCCTGGCGCAGCGACTCGCTGAAGGCGTTCACCGCCCACTTGCTGGCGTTGTAGACCCCGGCGCCCAGCCGGGCGGTGCGACCGGCCACGCTGCTGACGTTCACCACGTCGCCGGAACCCTGCTCGACCATGCCGTCGATGGCGGCGGAGGTCATGTACATCAGGCCCAGCACGTTGGTGTGCAGCATCCGGCGCCAGTCCTCGGTGTCCGCGCCGACGATCGTGCCCAGCAGCATCACCCCGGCGTTGTTCACCAGCACGTCCAGCCCGCCGAGCTCGCTGCGGGCGCGCTCGACCGCCGTCCGGCACTGCTGCTCGTCGGTGACATCGAGGTCGAGGGTGAGCACCCGGGCACCGCTGCTCCCGATCCACTCGGCCAGCGCGTCCAGCCGGTCCCGGCGGCGGGCGCCGATCGCCACCGCGGCGCCGGCCTCGGCGAGCGCGACGGCCGTCGCCTCGCCGATGCCCGACGAGGCCCCGGTGACCAGGGCGACCTTCCCCTGCAGCGGACGGGTGGACTCGGTCATGCGTGCCTCCTCCTGGCCGCCGGACGCGGCCTCGGACGCGCCTGTGCCCCGAACGGACCGGGCTCAACCGGTTGCCCGACGCACCGGCTCAGTGGGCGAAGGGCCCCGACAGCGCCGCCCACTGCAGCAGCAGGATCGTCTTGGCGTCCATGATCGCGGTGCCGATCCGGGCCAGCGCCTCGTCGAAGCCCAGCTCGACGACCTCGATGTCCTCGCCCTCCTCGGCCAGCCCGCCGCCGTCGTCGGTGCGGGTGCCCGCGTCGTAGGGTCCGGCGTAGCAGTGCAGCTGCTCGGTGACCGAGCCCGGGCTCATGAAGACGTCGAACACGTGGGTGAGCTCGCCGACACGGTGGCCGGTCTCCTCCTCGGCCTCCCGGCGCACGGCGGTGACCGGGTCGTCGTCGTCCAGCAGGCCGGCCGCGGTCTCCAGCAGCATGCCGTCGGGGTGGCCGTTGACGTAGGCCGGGAACCGGAACTGCCGGGTGAGCAGCACGGTGCGGCGCTCGACGTCGTACAGCAGCACCGTCGCCCCGTTGCCCCGGTCGTAGGTCTCGCGGGTCTCGGTGGTCCAGCGGCCGTCGCGGTGCCGCTGGTCGAAGGTGGTCTTGCGCAGCACGTACCAGTCGCTGGACAGCAGCTCGACGTTCCGCACGCGGACGTCGTCGTTGCCGGTCACGTCGCGACCGACCCGGTCCAGGCCGGTGCGGCCGCGCCGGTCGGGGGTGTCGATGCCGGCGGTCATGGTCCTCCTCCAGGAAAGGGCGAACGCGCCACCGGCCCGGCCCCGTGGGAGGGACCGGGCCGGTGGGACGGGTTCAGCGGGTCCGGTTGATCCGGTCGACGTCGGAGGGGTCCGCGCCGCCCGGGTCGTTGGCTCGACCCTCGGTCGAGTGGCTGCCGGAGGACCCCAGCGCCGGGCCGGTGCCGTCGGCGAAGCCACCCTCGCGGTAGAGGGCCTCCCGCATCTCCGCCGGGGCGAGCAGCCGGGCGACGTGCCAGCCGACGACGGCGACGATCGTGCCCAGGGCGATGCCACCGATCGAGTAGTCGGCGCTGAACCGCAGCTGGACGTCGCCGATGCCGATGATGATCCCGGCCGCGAGCGGCACCAGGTTGATCGGGTTGGCGAAGTCGACCCGGTTCTCCTTCCAGATCTTGGCGCCGAGCAGGCCGATCATCCCGTAGAGGACGACGGTGATCCCGCCGAGCACCGCGGCCGGGGTGGCGTTGACCAGCGCGCCGAACTTCGGCACCAGCCCCAGCAGGATCGCGACCAGGGCGGCGACGTAGTAGGCCGCGGTCGAGTAGACCCGGGTCGCGGCCATGACGCCGATGTTCTCCGCGTAGGTGGTCGTGGGCGAGCCACCGACCGAGGTGGCGACCACGGTGGCGGCGCCGTCGGCGAAGACCGCCCGGCCGAGCACCGGGTCCAGGTCGCGCTTGGTCATCTCCCCGACCGCCTTCACGTGGCCGGCGTTCTCGGCCACGAGCGCGATCACCGCGGGCAGCACCAGCAGCGCGAAGTTCACCGAGAACGACGGGGCGGTGAGCTCGGGCAGCCCGAACCAGCGCGCCTCGCCGATGCCGCTGAGGTCGACCCGGTCGTGCGCCGTGCCCACGCCCGCGTCGTCGTAGGTGACCGCCTGGGAGAAGGTGTCCAGCAGCAGCGAGAGCAGGTAGCCGAAGACCAGGCCGAGCAGGATCGAGATCCGGGCCCAGAAGCCGCGCAGCGCCAGCGAGACGACGATGACGAACGCCATGGTGGCCAGCGCCACCCACTGGTCCGCCGGCCAGTACAGGCCCGCGGCGACCGGCGCCAGGTTGAAGCCGATCAGCAGCACGACCGCACCGGTCACCGCCGGGGGCAGCACCTTGTTCACCACGGCCACGCCGGCCCGCTGGATGAGCAGGCCGATCAGCGCGAGCACGATGCCGGAGACCAGGATCGCGCCGACGACGTCGGAGCTGTCCCCGCCCTGCGCCCGGACCGCGGCCACGCCGCCGACGAAGGCGGCGCTGGTGCCCAGGTAGGAGGGCACCTTCCCCTGCACGATGAGCAGGAAGATGATCGTCGCGATCCCGCTCATCATGATCGCCAGGTTGGCGTCCAGCCCCATGATCAGCGGGAAGACGAAGGTGGCACCGAACATCGCCACCACGTGCTGCGCGCCGATCCCGACCGTCAGCGGCCAGGACAACCGCTCGTCGGGCGCGACCGCCTCACCCAGTGCCGGGGCCTTGCCGTCCCCGTGCAGCTTCCAGCCGAACGCCATCGGTCCTCCTCGATCACCCGCCCGAGCGAAGTAGCTCAGCGCTGAGGGATCGCACAGTGGCAGATGCGCGGGGCGGGCACCAGAGCCCGGGTGTCACGTTCCTGTTTCGGCGGGTCACGCCTCAGGCGAGGAGGTCGAGCCCGTCGTCCAGGACCGCGGCCGCGAGCCCCTCCATCGGCGGGCGGTGCGGCTGGTCCAGGCCCCGGATGCGCGCGGCGTGCAGCGCCAGGAGCAGGTTCAGCCGCAGCGTCGGGTCGGTGGTGAACGGCCCGAGCAGCCGCTCCAGCTTGCCGATCCGGTACCGCATCGTGTTGTAGTGGAAGTGCAGCCGGCGGGCGGACTCGGCGACGTTGAGGTTGGTCTCCAGCAGCACGCGCAGGGTGTCGCGCAGGTCGCTGGAGTCGACGTCGGCGGAGTCGGCCAGCGGGCCGAGCACCTCGTCGACGTAGGAGCGCAGCTCGTTGCTGTCCGGGATCAGCGACAGCAGCCGGAACACCCCGAGCTGGTCGAAGTGCGTGACCGCGTTCCCGCCGTGGATCTCCTGACCGACCACGAGCGCGCGCTGGGACTGCTGGTAGGCCTCGCCCAGCGCCGACAGCGACTCCGCCGGCCGGCCGATGCCGGTGCCCAGCAGCCGGCCCACCCGGCGCAGCCGGGCGTTGACCCGGGCGGTGACCGCCGTGACGAGCGCGGAGAGCTCCTCCGGCGTCCGGCCGTCCAGCGGCAGGACGGTGACGATCTCGGTGGCCAGCCCGGCGACGGCGGCCCCGGCCACCTCGCTGTCGATGGCCGCCCGCCACCCGTCGGCGAGCCGGTCGAGCACGTCCAGCGCCCGGGTGGGGTCCGCGCCGGCGTCGGCGACCGTCTCGGTCGCCGTCACCAGCACGATGACCGGGCCGTCGAGCCGCCAGCCGAAGGACCGGGTGTAGGCCAGCGCCCGCTCGGTGTGCCCGAACGAGCCACCGACCAGCCGGCGCACCAGGTCGCCCTGGAAGCGCAGCTCCACCGAGTGCACTGCCTGGGAGCGGATCTCCGAGAGCGCGGCGATGACCGCGGCCTGCTCGAGCACCGCCCCGGCGCCCAGCAGCATCGGCCCGTGCCGGTTGACCGCCACCAGCCAGCCGTGCCGCTGCTCGCCGGCCATGATCGGGGCGACGGCGTACTCCCCCACCCCGCCGGGGAGCTCGTGGTGGCCGGGCACCAGCAGGATGCCGTCGGCCGGGGACATGTCGGCGTCGGCGAAGACGTCGGCCGGGGTGACCGCCCCCTGGTCGGCCCGGTTGCCCGACAGCCGCCGCGAGGGCGTCAGGTCGGCGAAGGCGTCGTCGGCCGCGGCGTCGAGCAGCCAGAGCCAGTCGCGGATCTCCGCCACCTCCTCCGGCGGGCCGGCGCTGGTGGCGACCTCGCGGTCCGGCCCCAGGCCGAGGACGGCCGCGCCGGCGAGGAAGGTGGAGACCTGGACGGTCACCTCGGCCAGCCCACCGCCGGACAGCGCCACGTCGATGAACTGGTTGTGCATCCGGTTGGCCAGGCTCAGCGCCTGCGTCTGCTTGTCGATGATCGCGCCGAGCACCTCGGCGACGACCTCGTCGCGCCGGGTCGGCTCCGGTAGCGCCACCACCGGGAAGCCACGCCGGTCGGCCTCGGCCAGCAGCTCGGCCGGCAGCTCGCCCTGCGGGGACCCGGGGCCGCCCTCGGACCGGAACGCGAGCGCGCCGCTGCCCCCGCGGTGCAGCCCCTCGATCAGCGCGCGGCACTGCGCGGCGTCGACCTGGGGCAGCCGGGCGGAGAGGACGACGAGCACGTCGGGCCCGGCCGCGGACTCCAGGTCGCCAGGGTCGCGGACCTCGACGTGGCGGACGATCCGCCGCGTGCCGGTGGCGCCGCCCACGACCACCGTGCCGGCCAGGCCCGGCAGCTGCAGCAGCTGGTCGACGGTGAGGCCCATGCTGTCCTGCAGAGCGGTGCGGTCCGACGGTGGCAGCTGCGAGAGCACCGGCTCGATCGACGCCGGGACGGCACTGAAGGTAGCCGCCCGCTCGCTGTGCGCAGCGTATGTCACGGACGCCTCACGTTCAGTCACTCTGTGTACCCCCAATGCGCCCTGACTTCACCGATCCGACGAGAATCCTGTCAGACGTCCCTGGACGGCAGAAGCCGAGCTTGGCGAGAATCGCCATACAGAGCCGGACGGCGCGCCACGGGGTTCGCGGCCCGGTCCTGTGTCCCGGGTCGGATGGTAGGCCGTCTCCGCGCACCAGCGGCGGCAGCGCTGCTCGCCGGCCCTCGATGAGCACACCGGGCGGGGCCGGCGCTGCCAGCCACCTCCCGGCGACCGCACGGGTGGAGGGCCGCATGCGCACCATCGACGAGAGCACCGGCGGGCAGGGCGACGCCGGGGCTCCGGACACCAGAGGGCCGGACGCCGCGACACCGGGTACCCGGACGGCACACGGCACGACCGTGACCGCACCGTCCTCCCGGTCGGGGCGGGCCGCCCGTGCCGGGGTCCCCACGATCCACCTGCCGTCCGGCTCCCGGCCGACGGGCCTGCCGCTCCCCCGCTCCGCGGGCACCGCGGTGCCCGCGCAGGCGAGCACCGGGGTGGCCGACCTGCTGCGTGGCCCGGTCCGCGCCGCCCGGGTGCTGCTGTCGGTGCCCGCCGCCGTCTACCTGACGGTCGCCACGCCCCAGGGGCCGGACGTCGTCGGCGTGCTGACCTCCGACGCCGCGCGCCTGCCGCTGGGGTGCGTGCTCTTCCGCCCGGCCAACGGCCGCCCGCTGGTCTCCGTGCCGGCCGGCGCCCCGGCCCGGGTCGGGGGTGGCCGGCTGGAGGTGGGCGACCTGACCGTCAGCGCAGCCGCCTGGTGGGACCCCCGCCCGAAGCTGCCCAGCACCCGCCCGGCGCTGCTGCCCGAGGGCGTCCGGCAGCTGCGCACCGCGCTCTACGGCGAGGGCGTGCCGCACAGCGCGTTCTCCCTGCCCGGCCTGCCGACCGGCCCCAGCGGCCCGCTCGCGGCGCTCCGCGGGGCGGTCCGCCGCGCCGACCTGGACGCGGCGCTGCGCACCGCCACCCGGCTGATCGGGCTGGGCCCCGGGCTCACCCCGGCCGGTGACGACGTGCTGGCCGGGCTGACCGCCGGGCTGGTGCTGCTGGGGCACCCGGCGGCCGAGCGGTTCGGCGCCGGGGTCACCTCACTGGCCGCCGGCCGCACCACCGAGCTCTCCCGGGCCCTGCTGCGGCACGCCGCCGCCGGTCAGGTCAGCGGGGAGTACGCAGCGGTGCTGCGGGGCCTGGTCGGCGACGGCGCCCTGGCCCCGGCGATCGCGGCGCTGCTGGCGACCGGGTCGACCAGCGGCCGGGCGATGTCCCTCGGGCTGTGCACCGCGATCGACCTGGTCGACCGCACCACCCGCCGCTGATCTGCTGAGCCGGACCGCCTCGAGCGGTCCGGCTCAGCCCACGTCGACCGGCAGCAGCGGAGCCAGCCGGTCCCACTGGGCGATCCGGCAGCCGTCGGTCCGGGACAGTTCCAGCCGCACGTCCTCCCCGGCCCAGTTCCCGGCGATCAGCGCCGTCTGCGACCCGCCGTACACCTGGGTGCACGTCTGGTCGCCCGGCAGCTCCGCGAACGGGTCGGTCAGCGCCCCCAGGTGCGCGCAGGCCGCATCCGCGTCCGGGAGGGTGCTCGACGTCGTGAACACGTCTCCCTCGTGGGGACAGGACAGCGTGTACAGCTCCGGGGCGTCACCGTCGCCCGCGTCGATCCTGACCATGACCGACTGCTCCCCGGCCAGGACCACGTAGTCGTCACTCCCGGGGTCCGACGACGACGGGGAGGCACTGGGCGCGTCAGCCCCGCTGTCCCCGGGACCCGAGTCGCAGGCCGCCAGCGACAGGACGACCAGGACCGGGACGGCGAGGCGGCGCATGCCGCCCAGCATGCCGTTCCGGCCATCCGACCCGAGCCGCGACGCGGCCGACTACAGACGCGAGGCGCCGACTACAGCCGCGACGCGGCGATGGTGGTGACCAGGATGGCGCGGGCACCGAGCTCCCAGAGCTCGTCCATCACCCGGTTGGTGTCGTCCTTGCGCACCATGGCCCGCACCGCCGACCAGCCCTCGGTCTGCAGCGGGCTGACCGTCGGACCCTCCAGCCCGGGGGTGCGGGCGGTCGCCTGGGCGAGCAGCTCGTTGGGGCAGTCGTAGTCGAGCATCACGTAGCGCCGGGCCACCAGCACGCCCTGCAGCCGGCGCCGCAGCTGGGCCACCGCCGGCTCCTCCTCGGCGCCGGCCCGCCCGACCAGCACGGCCTCACTGGCCAGCACCGGCTCCCCGATGATCCGCAGCCCGGCCGCACGCAGCGTCGTCCCGGTCTCGACGACGTCGCAGACGGCGTCGGCCACGCCCAGCCGGCAGGCGGTCTCCACCGCGCCGTCCAGCTTGACCACCGCGGCCTTCATGCCGGTCTCGTCCAGGAAGCGCTGCAGCAGGCCGGGGTAGGCGGTGGCGATCCGCCGGCCCTCCAGCGCCGCCACGTCGTCGATCGGGGAGTCGGCCGGGCTGGCGAACCGGAAGGAGGACCGCCCGAAGCCCAGTGGCATCACCTCGGCCGCCACCGCGCCCCCGGCGTCGGTGGGCGTGGTCTCCAGGAGCATGTCCCGGCCGGTGATCCCGACGTCCAGCGTGCCCGCCGCCACGTAGATCGCGATGTCCCGGGGCCGCAGGTAGAAGAACTCGGTGTCGTTCTCCGGGTCGTACACGGCCAGCTCACTGGTGCTGCGCCGCTGCCGGTACCCGCTCTCCACGAGCATCGCGGCGGCGGGTTCGCTGAGGACCCCCTTGTTGGGCACGGCGACGCGCAGCACTGGGGAACTCCTACATGAGTGGGTGGAACGGCCGGCTCCCTGCGAGGGGGCCCGTTGTCACAGGTGAGCGTAGACGTCCTGCAGCGACAGTCCTCGCGCGAGCATCAGCACCTGCACGCGGTAGAGCAGCTGGCTGATCTCCTCCGCCGTCCGGTCGGCGCCCTCGTGCTCGGCGGCCATCCAGGACTCGGCGGCCTCCTCGACGACCTTCTTGCCCGCGGCGTGCACGCCGTCCCGGACGGCGGTGACGGTGCCGGAGGTCTCGTCGCCGGCGGCCACCTTGGCGCTCAGCTCGGCGAACAGCTCGTCGAAGGACTTCACGCGCCGCTCTCCCCCGCCGGGTTCACGCCGAAGCCGGTGCTCTGCTTGGGCGCGCGCAGGTCGCGGAGGACCAGCGCGGTCTGCAGGGCGGCGGCGGTGGCCTCCCAGCCCTTGTCCTCACCGGAGTCGTCCATGCCGGCGCGGTCCCGGGCCTGCTGCTCGCCCTCGGTGGTCAGCACGCCGTTGCCGATCGGCTTGCCGGCGTCCAGCGACACCCGGGTGAGCCCGGCGGTGAAGGAGTCGCAGACGTACTCGAAGTGCGGGGTCCCACCGCGGACGACGACCCCGAGGGCGACGACGGCGTCGTGGGTGGCGGCCAGCGCCTGGGCCACCACCGGCAGCTCGATGGCGCCGGGGACCCGCACCACGGTCGGCGTGGGGATGCCGGCGGCCTCGGCGCACGCGACCGCCCGCTCCAGCAGGGAGTCGGCGATGTCGCGGTGCCAGGTGGCGGCGACGATGCCCAGGGTCAGGCCGCTGGCGTCGATGGGCTCCTGCTGGGGGGTTCCGGACCCGCTCATGACCTCTCCTCGAACGTGCTGGTGCGCGTGCTGCGCGGTGACGACGGTGCAGTGTGCCGGTCGACCGGGCGGCAACCGGTCACATCGGCTGCTCGTCGGCGCGCCGCACCGGCTCGGCCGGGACGTCGCCCTCGGGCTCCGGCTCGATGATGTCCAGCAGGTGCCCCATCCGGTCGCGCTTGGTGCGCAGGTACCCGAGGTTGTCCGCGGTGACGTGGCTGGGGAGACCGACCCGGCCGGTGATCTTGAGCCCGTAGCCCTCGAGCCCGGCGCGCTTGGCCGGGTTGTTGGTCAGCAGGCGCATGGTGCGGATGCCGAGGTCGACGAGGATCTGCGCGCCGGTGCCGTAGTCCCGGGCGTCGGCGGGCAGGCCCAGGTCCAGGTTGGCGTCGACGGTGTCCACGCCGGAGTCCTGCAGCTGGTAGGCCTGCAGCTTGTGCAGCAGGCCGATCCCCCGGCCCTCGTGGCCGCGGATGTAGAGCACGACGCCGCGGCCCTCCTGCGCGACAGCGGCCAGCGCCGCCTGCAGCTGCGGACCGCAGTCGCAGCGCAGCGAGCCGAAGACGTCGCCGGTGAGGCACTCGGAGTGCACCCGGACCAGCACGTCCTGCCCGTCGTCGATGTCGCCGTAGACGAAGGCGACGTGCTCCCGCTCGTCGTAGGAGCTGCGGTAGCCCACCGCGGTGAACTCCCCCGGCGCCAGCGGCACCCGGGCCTCGGCGACCCGCTCGACCAGCTTGTCGAAGCGCTTGCGGTAGGCGATGAGGTCGGCGATGGAGATCATCACCAGGTCGTGCTCGTCGGCGAAGACGCGCAGCTCGTCGCCGCGGGCCATGCCCACCGGGTCCTTCTCGCTGACCACCTCGCACAGCGCGCCGGCCGGCCGCAGCCCGGCGAGCACGGCGAGGTCGACGGCGGCCTCGGTGTGCCCGGGCCGGCGCAGCACCCCGCCGTCCTTGGCGCGCAGCGGCACGATGTGCCCGGGGCGGGCGAGGTCGGCGGCGTTGGTCCCGGCGTCGGCCAGCAGCCGGATGGTGTGCGCCCGGTCGGCGGCGGAGATGCCGGTCGTGACGCCCTCGCGGGCGTCGACGGTGACGGTGTAGGCGGTGCCGCGGCGGTCCTGGTTGACCCGGAACATCGGCGGCAGGTCCAGCCGGTCGGCGTCGCCCTCGGTGACCGCGACGCAGATGTAGCCCGACGTGTACCGGACCATGAACGCCACCAGCTCGGGGGTGGCGAGCTCGGCGGCGAAGATCAGGTCGCCCTCGTTCTCCCGGTCCTCGTCGTCGACGACGACGACCGCCCGGCCGCTCTTGATCGCCGTGATGGCGTCCTCGACGGAGTCCAGCTGCCAGCTCATGCGCGGGCTCCCAACAGTCGTTCGACGTACTTGGCGATGACGTCCACCTCCAGGTTGACCGGGTCACCGGGAGCGCGGCTGCCCAGGGTCGTCTCGCGCAGCGTGGTCGGGATGAGGCTCACCTCGAACCACGGCTCGGGCGTGTCCGCGAGCGCGCTGACGGTGAGCGAGACGCCGTCGACGGTGATCGAGCCCTTCTCGACGACGTAGCGGGCCAGGTCGGCCGGCGCGGAGATCCGCACGACCTCCCAGTGGTCGCCGGGCGTGCGGGAGACCACGGTGCCGACGCCGTCGACGTGGCCCTGCACGATGTGGCCGCCCAGCCGGGTGGCCGCGGTCACGGCACGCTCCAGGTTCACCGGGTCACCGACGCCGGTGGCACCCAGGCTGCTGCGACGCAGCGTCTCGGCCATGACGTCGGTGGTCCACACGCCGGTGCCGTCGGCCTCGTCGTGGGCCACGCCGGTGACGGTCAGGCAGACGCCGTTGACCGAGATCGAGTCGCCCAGCGCGACGTCCTCGAGTGCGCGCGCCGCCCGGATGTGCAGCACGGCGCTGTCCGGTCCCTCCGCGCGCGCCACCAGGGTGCCGAGCTCCTCCACGATGCCGGTGAACACCTCAGCTCCCTCCTGCGTCCTGACGGTCGTGTGCCCGCCCCTCAGTGTGCCGGGCGGGCCGCAGCCGGAGCTGCACGTCCCCGCCCAGGAGGGTGACGTCGACGACCCGCAGGTGCAGCGCTGCGGCCATCGTCGGGATTCCCAGGTCGCCGACCATCGCCGCCCCGGCGCCCAGCAGCTGCGGGGCGAGGTGCACCACGGCCTCGTCGACGAGGCCCGCGGCGAGGAAGGCGGCGGCGAGCGTCGGCCCGCCCTCGAGCAGCACCCGGCGGACGTCGCGGTCGAACAGCTCGGCGAGCAGCGCCGCGGGGGTGGCGGCGGCGCTGATGAACGTCGGCGCCGCGCCGTCGTGCACCCGGGCGGTGGCCGGCACCCGGCCGCGGCGGTCGAGCACCACCCGCAGCGGCTGCCGGGGCACGTCGGCGCCCGCGGCGTCGCGGACGGTGAGCTGCGGGTCGTCGGCCAGGGCGGTGCCGGACCCGACGACGACGGCGTCGCAGCCGGCGCGCAGCCGGTGTACCTCGGCGCGGGCGTCCGGGCCGGTGATCCAGCGGCTGGTGCCGTCGGCTGCGGCGACCCGCCCGTCCAG
Source organism: Modestobacter roseus (assembly GCF_007994135.1). Classification (NCBI taxonomy): domain Bacteria; kingdom Bacillati; phylum Actinomycetota; class Actinomycetes; order Geodermatophilales; family Geodermatophilaceae; genus Modestobacter; species Modestobacter roseus. Next base: position 1,082,037 of record NZ_VLKF01000001.1, on the reverse strand, counting down.
CGTCGTCGCCACCTTCCACACGACGTACGGGCGGTGCTCCTGCACGCCGGTGAGCCAGCCGGCCAGTGCCCCCTCGGCCGCCGCGACCTGCTCGGCGCCCAGCTCGACGTCCACCCCGGCGGCGCGCAGCCGCGCGGCGCCGCCGCCGGCGAGCTGAGTGGGTTCGGGGACGGCGACGACCACCCGGGCGACGCCGGCGGCGATCAGCGCATCGGCGCACGGGCCGGTGCGGCCGGTGTGCGCGCACGGCTCCAGGGTGACGACGGCGGTGCCGCCCCGCGCCCGCTCCCCGGCCTGGGCCAGGGCGTGCACCTCGGCGTGCGGGCCGCCGGGCGGGGAGGTCGCACCCTCCCCCACCACGGCCCCGGACGCGTCGAGCACCACGGCGCCGACGGCGGGGTTGGGGCTCGTGGTGCCCAGCACCCGCAGCCCGAGCTCGCGGGCGCGGGCCATGGCCGCGCGCTCCGCGGGGGTCACCGGGCGGCCAGGGCCCGCAGCGCCGCGATCGCCCGGGCGGGGTCGTCGGCGCCGTAGACGGCCGAGCCGGCGACGAAGACGTCGGCGCCGGCCTCGGCGGCCTGCTCGATGGTGTCGGCGTTGATGCCGCCGTCCACCTCGACGAACAGCTGCAGGTGGCCGCTCTCGACCAGCCGCCGGGCCTCACGGACCTTGGGCAGCACCTCGGGCATGAACGACTGACCGCCGAAGCCGGGCTCCACGGTCATCACCAGCAGGGTGTCGAACTCCGGGAGCACGTCGAGGTAGGCCTCCAGCGGCGTGCCGGGCTTGATCGCCAGCCCGGCCAGGGCACCGGCGGCCTTGAGGTCCCGGGCGACGGCGCGCGGGTCGGTGCAGGCCTCCGCGTGCACGGTGACGTTGCGCGCCCCGGCCTCCGCGTAGCCCGGCGCCCACCGCTCGGGGGCATCGATCATCAGGTGGCAGTCCAGCGGTACGGGGCTGACCGCCTGGATGGCCTGCACGACCGGCAGGCCCAGGGTCAGGTTGGGCACGAAGTGGGCGTCCATGACGTCGACGTGCAGCCAGTCGGCGTCGGTGACGCGTTGCACCTCGTCGGCCAGGCGGGCGAAGTCCGCGGACAGCAGGCTGGGCGCGATCATCGGTTGCCGGGACACTCCGCGATGGTAGGCAGTGCCGTGACCGGAGGTGCCCCCGGCCCAACTGCCCCGGCATCGGTGCGGTGGCCCTCGGGGCGATGCGGGTGGCACGGGGGAACGTGCAGCTCAGCGCGGGGGCTCCTACTCTGCCGCCATGATCGACGATCTTCGCGGTCGGAGCCGGCGGCGCCTCGCTGCGCCCCGGGTGGGTGTCGGGCTCCCCTCGGCCGGGCTCGTCCTCAGCCTGCTGGCCACGGCCTGGGGCATCGACGCGCTGTTCACCTCCTGGACCGGTGCCGTGCTGTGCGTCGGCGTCGGCCTGGTCCTGTGGCGGCGCTGGCTGCCGCCGGCCGCGGAGGTCGCCGAGCAGCGCCGGGCGGCCGACGCCCTGCGTTCCCGGCGCGACCCGGGGCCCGGTGACCTGGACGCGGTCGACCGGCTGGCCCGCGGCGTGCTGGCCCGCCCGGCCAGCGATCTGTGGGGGCCGGCCGCCGTGTTCGCCGGGCTGGCCGTGGGCTGCGGCATCGCTGCCGTCCTGCGGGAGGACCCGCTCGTGGCCGCACCGGTGACACCGCTCCTGGTTGCCGCCGCGTGGGCGGTCGCCGGCCACCGGCAGCTCCTGTGCGCCTCGCAGTGGCTCGACAGCCCGCCGTTCGTCCGGGCGGAGCAGGCGTGACCCCGTCCGTCGACCTGCCGGTGTCCGACCGGCCCCCGGCCTGGCAGGCCTGGGCCGTGCCGCCGCTGGCCACCGCGTACGCGGCCGCTCTCGTGGTGGTCCAGGGCGGGAACTGGCCGGCGCTGCTCGGCCCGCTGGGCTGGTGGCTGGTCGGGTGCGTCGCCGTGGTGTCGCTGCTGGGCACCGGCGTCACCCGGCTGCGCGAGCCGGCACCCCGCCAGGTGGCGGCCCGGCGGATCCAGCACGCGCTGCGGGCGCACGTCGACCCCGGGCCGGAGCTGCGCGAACGCGCCGACCGCCAGGCCGCGTCCCTGGCCGGGCACCGCTGGGTCGCCGCCTTCCTCGTCGTGGCGCCGCTGCTCTTCGTCGATTCGGCGCCGTGGGACCGGGCGGTCCTCGCCGGTGTCGCGGTCGCAGCGCTGGTGGTCCTCTTCGCCGCCCTCGCGGTGACCGTCGCGCGGTCGGCGCGGGATGCCCGGCGCTGGCTGACCGACCCACCGGGGCCGCCGCGCGTCCTGCCGCCCGCCCCGCCGTGGCAGCGGGTGCTCCCGGTGGTCGTGGCCGCCGGGGCCATCTGCGTCGTGGCCGCGTTCCTGCTCGGCCTCGTCGCCTCCTGACCGGCCGCCTGCACCGGAGCGGGCACCCGATCGGCAGCCGGTCGACCGGACCGTCACCCGATCGGGCGACAACGCCCCGTTGGCCCGGCCGTTCCGCTCACCGACCGTCACGATCACGGAGGCCCCGCCGGAGGGCCACCGATGACCAGGAGCCCCGTGATGACAGAGACCGGCCAGCACCGCGCGACCCCGGGCAACCAGCAGCAGAACGGCCTGGCCACCGCCGGGATGATCTGCGGCATCATCGCCGCCGCCACCTTCTGGGTGCCCTTCCTCTACCTGCTGTCCAGCTTCGTGCTGGGCATCGTCGCCGTGGTGCTCAGCCACAAGGGCCGGGCGCGAGCCGCGCAGGGCGCGGGCGGGGCCGGCTTCGCGCTGACCGGGCTCATCTGCGGGTACGCGGGGATCGCGCTGTCCGTTGCAAGCGGGGTGATCGGCGCGCTGGCCGCCAGTTGACCGACGGCAGCTCACCCTCGCAGAGTCCCTGAACTGGACGGTGATGATGGCGGGCCCGACCGACGGTGTCGCGGCACGGCTCGCGGCGGTGTGCGTCGACGCGCGCGGCCGCCTGCGGCGGTTCGACATCTGGGACGCCGCCGCGCGCGGGGCGCTGCTGGTCGACGCCGCGCACGTCGGCCGCCTGGTCGAGACGGCCGACAGCATCTCCCTGCATCCCGCACCCACCGGCTTCCCGCCGCTGGACCGTCTGCTCACCGGCATGGCGGCCGAGCCCGGGCACCCGCTGACCTGGTGGCTCGACCACGGCGACGTCACGATGCCCGAGGTCGCCGAGGCCTGCGTGGCACTCGGCGGCTGGCGCACCCGCCGGGGACTGCTGGGCACCCGGTACGGCGTCCCCACCGCGCTCGAGGAGCAGCCGTCCGGAGAGGTCGCGGCGGCGGTCGAGGTGCTGGCCACGGCCTGCGGGGCGCGCGGTCGGTGGCCCGAGGCGGTCTTCGCGCCGGAGCTGGTGCCGACCGGGTCCCTGGCCTGGATCTGCACGACCGTGACCGACCACCTGGAGCTCGTGCACCGGCGGAACCTGCGGGCGGCCGGCGCAGCGGACGGCGGCAGCAGCCCCTACTACTGAGCATTCGTCGGCGGGGTTCCGTTGCACACCACCGGGTACGGCCCCGTCCCATGACGACGGCCACCCCAGCACCCACCCGCTACGACGGCTTCGACCGGATGCCGATCGCCGGCACCTGGCGCGCCGGCCGGGCCGGCAAGACTGCCACCGACACCGACCCCTACACCGGCGAGACGCTCACCGAGATCCCGCTGGCCAACGCCGAGGACCTCGACGAGGCCTACGCGAAGGCGAAGGAAGCGCAGCGCGACTGGGCCGCGCGGCTGCCCGGCGAGCGCGCCGACGTGATGCGCCGCGCGGCCCGGATCATGGAAGCCCGCAAGGACGAGATCGTCGACTGGCACATCCGGGAGAGCGGCGCCGCCGCCCCGGCCGCCGAGTTCGAGTACTCGATCACCCTGCGCGACTTCCACGAGGCGTCGTCCTACCCCTACCGGGTCGAAGGCCGGATCCTTCCCGCCGACATCGAGGGCAAGGAGAGCCGGGTCTACCGCCGCCCGGTCGGCGTCGTCGCGGTGATCAGCCCGTGGAACGTGCCGATGCACCTGTCCAACCGCTCGGTCGCCCCCGCGCTGGCCGTCGGCAACGCCGTCGTCCTCAAGCCGGCCGGCGACACCCCGGTGACCGGCGGCCTGCTGCTGGCCAAGATCTACGAGGAGGCAGGTCTCCCCGACGGGGTGCTGTCGGTGCTCATCGGTGCGGGCCGCGACATCGGTGACGCGATCGTGGAGCACCCGGTGCCGCGGGTGGTCTCCTTCACCGGGTCGACCCCGGTGGGCAAGGGCATCGCGCAGAAGGCCGGGCTGAAGAAGCTCTCCCTGGAGCTGGGCGGCAACGGCCCGCTGGTCGTGCTGGACGACGCCGACCTGGAGTACGCCGTGAACGCCGCGGCCTGGGGCAAGTTCTTCCACCAGGGCCAGGTCTGCATGATCACCAACCGGATCGTCGTCGACGCCTCGGTGCACGACGAGTTCGTCGAGCGGTTCGTCGCCAAGGTGCGCGGCCTCAAGGCCGGCGACCCCCGGGACGACGACACGATCATCGGCCCGATCATCAACAGCAAGCAGCTCGAGGGCATCCAGCAGATGCTCGCCGAGGCCCGCTCCGACGGCGCCGAGCAGGTGCTCGGCGGCGACCCGACCGGCCCGATCGGCTCGGTGCTGCCCCCGCACGTGCTGCTGGGGAGCAACGAGGTCGCCACCGCCCGGCAGGAGGTCTTCGGGCCGGTCGCGACGATCATCAAGGCCCGGGACGAGGCCGACGCCCTGCGGATCGCGAACGACACCGAGTACGGCCTGTCCAGCGCGGTCTTCACCGAGGACGTGCTGCGCGGGGTGAACTTCGCGCTGCAGGTCGAGGCCGGGATGACCCACGTCAACGACTCCCCGCTCAACGACGAGAACAACACCGCGTTCGGTGGGGAGAAGGAGTCCGGGCTGGGCCGCTTCGGCGGCGAGTGGGCGATCGAGGAGTTCACCACCGACCACTGGGTGAGCGTCCAGCACACCAAGCGCCAGTTCCCCTTCTGAGCCGACCAGCAGCCTGAGCCGACCAGCACTGTGCGGTGGGTGCCCGTTCCCGGCCGGGAACGGGCACCCACCGCACACCGTCGGCCTCAGACCTCCCCGGAGGTCGGCCGCACCCGGGCCGTCGCCCGCTGCTCGGCGGCCGCCCACAGCAGCGGGACCAGCTGCTCCAGGTCCAGCTCGCTCCGCTGCGCGGCCGGCAGGTGCCGCCGGTGGTGCGACAGCGAGGCGGCCACCCCGACCCAGGGCGTCTGCACCTCGGCGGGGTACCAGGCCACGTCGCGGCCGAAGACCCCCACCATGTGCCGGCGCATGGTCGTGCGCGCCAGGACGACGGTGCGGGCGCCGGGCGGTCGTTGCCGGATGAGCCAGCGCAGCGCCTCCAGGCCCTCCCGCCGGTGCACGTACAGGTCGCAGACGTCGAGCACGGCCGGTCGGTCGTCCAGCGCCATGAGCGCGACCCCGACCAACCGGCGCAGCGACTCCTGGTCGTCCCGGACGTCGCCGTGCGCCACCAGCACCACCACGTCGCCGTGCTGGTGCACCCGCACGCTGATCCCGTCGGCCACCCGTTCCCCCGGCTGCGCTCGCCACCCCCTGGCCTCGGGGCGGTGATCCTGAAACCTGCCCCGCCGGGTGGGCGACAAACCGGGCCGCGACCACGACCGGGCGGCGGTCACCCGCTGGTCGGGCCGGACTGCGCAGCGTCCCGTGCCGGCAGGGCGGTCCACTCGGCCCAGGTCAGGTCGCGACCGACGAACCGTGGCCGGCCCAGCGGCCAGTGCGTCGCCAGCCAGGCGGGCACGAACTCGTCCAGCGCCCGTTCGGTGTCGCTGCCGACCAACCGGTCGACCACCCACCAGGACACCTCCGCGTCGGCGTCGCCGGCCTTCTCCGGCGGGTCGACGTAGACGCAGCCCAGCAGCTCGGCCTCGTCCGGTGGGAACACCCCGTACAGGAAGCTCTCGTGGGCGGCGATCTCCCGGGCGTGCCGGGCCAGGTCGGCGCGGTCCTCCGCCACGGTCATCGACGCCGGCGGCCAGCCCCACGCGGGGCCGTACACCGTCCACAACCGCTCGCGGGACCCCATCACCGCCGGGAAGTCGATCTCGGTGTCGGCGTCGCTCATCGGCCGCAGGTGCTCACCGGTCGGCAGCTCGGCGCGGGTGGGGTGGGCGAAGTCCTCGGGCAGCCACGGCACGGGACCGGAGGCTAGAGGCGCGACCGCGTCCGGACGAGGGGGTTCCCTCCTCACCCGTTACCGTGCGCCGGTGCCCAGGGACCGCAGCGCAGAGGACGACGCCGCCATCCGGCAGGGCGAGGCCGAGCTGCGCTCCTGGGACCGCCGGCGGCGGCTGGTCGTGGAGGCCGTGCTGCTCGCCTACGCCGCCGGCTACGCCTTCCTGGTCCTCGGCGGCGGTGACGCCCCGGCGGCCCTGTCCTGGGTGCTGCTCCTGATCTTCGCGCTGGTGCGCGCGGCCGCCTGGCGGTGGGGCGACCGGGGAGCCCGCACCGACGGCGCCCGCACCGACTTCGCGCTGCGCCACCGGCGGCTCGCCGGATGGGCACAGTCCGGGATGGTCCGGGCGCGCGCGGAGCAGCGGCTGCGCCGGGCCCGGCTGCGGCGGATCGGCTGGGGGCTGGTCGTCGCCGTCTGCACGACGATCACCGTGGTCGCGCTGCTCGGCGACCCACCGGCCGTGGGCCTGGCGGTGTTCGGTGCCGCACTGGTGGCCGGCGCGGTCGTCCAGCTGTGGCTCGGCGAGCGCAACCTGGCCGAGGCGCGGCGCTGGGTCGCCGACCCGCCGGCATGAGCGGCCCGCCGGCAGCCCGCGACGTCGCGGCCGTCGACCGGGACGAGGACGAGGTCCGCCGCTCCGCCCGCCGGCGGCTGGCCACGGAGGACGCCGCCGCGCTGGCCTTCGGGGTGGTGTACGCCGCCGTCCTGCTGACCATGGAGGTGGATCCCGCGCTGGCCTGCGCAGTGGTCGGCCTGGGGGTGCTCATCCGGCTCGGGAACCGGCGCTGGGGCGACCGCAGCGCCCGCCACGCACGGGCGCGCGTGGACCTCTCGCTGCGGCGCGGCCGGCCGCTCGGCTGGGCCCGCGCCGGCGAGGTGACCCGCTGCGCGCGGCAACGGCAGCAGCGGATCGGCCGGCGCCGCTTCGGCGCGGCGGCCGGCCTCCTCACCATGGGCGCGGTGGTGGTGGTCAGCGCGGCGTCCGACCGGCTGCCGGCCACCCTGTCCGTGCTGGCCTGCCTGCTCGCCGCCCAGCTGACCGGGGACCTGGTCAGCTGGGAGCGGGAGGTCCGGGAGGCGCGTCGCTGGCTCGCCGACCCGCCGGCTTGAGGTCAGCGGGTGCGGCGGAGCAGCGCCAGGAACATCGCGTCGGTGCCGTGCCGGTGCGGCCACAGCTGCCCGTAGCGCCCCCGCTCGATGCCCGGCACCTCGCCGAACAGCGGGGCCACCGGCAGCACCTCGACGTCGTCCCGGGCCGCGGCGGCGTCGACGACGTCGACCGTCTCGGCCGTGTGCGGCGAACAGGTCACGTAGGCGACCACTCCCCCCGGCCGTACCGAGGCCAGCGCGCCGTCCAGCAGCTGCCGCTGCAGCTCGGCCAGCGGCGCCACGTCGTCCGCGGTGCGCCGCCAGCGCACCTCGGGCCGGCGGCGCAGCGCACCGAGCCCGGTGCACGGCGCGTCCAGCAGCACCCGGTCGAAGGAGCCCTCCGGCCACGGCGGGGCCGTGCCGTCGGCGACGACGACCTCCACGTCGTCCGCCCCGGCCAGCGCGCTGCGCACCAGCTCGGCGCGGTGCGGGGCGCGGTCGGCGGCCGTCAGGTGCACCCCGGCGGGCCGGACGGCGGCCAGCAGCCCCGCCTTGCCGCCCGGGCCGGCGCACATGTCCAGCCAGCGGACGTCGGGACCGTCCAGCGGCGCGCGGGTCAGCGCGAGCGCGGCCAGCTGGCTGCCCTCGTCCTGCACCGCGGCGGCGCCGGAGCGGACCGCGGCGATCCGGCCCGGGTCACCGGAGCCGAGCCGGACGGCGTACAGAGACCACGGCCCAGGCTCGCCACCGGACTCGGCGGCCAGCTCCGCGCGGTCGATCCGCCGGGCCACCAGGTGCACCTCGGGTGCGGCGTCGTCGGCCAGCAGCGCGGCCTCGACCTCGGCATCGTCGGCGGAGGCACCGTCGGCGAGCGCATCGCGCCACGCCTCGACGATCCAGCGCGGGTGGTCGGTGCTCAGCGCGAGCCGGGCGTCGTCGTCGGCGGGCTGCAGCGCCGCCACCCAGGCGGCCCGGTCACCGCCGGCGGCGACCTTGCGCAGCACCGCGTTCACCAGGCCGGAGGCGCCCGTGCCGACGATGGCCCGGGTGAGCGCGACGGTGGTGTCGACGGCGGCGTGCGCCGGCACCCGCAGGTCGATCAGCTGGTACGCGCCCAGCCGCAGCAGGTCCAGCACCTTGCGGTCGAGCTCGGCCAGCGGCCGGGACACCAGCGTGGCCAGGACGGCGTCCAGGGTGCCGGTGGCCCGCAGCGTGCCGTAGGCGAGCTGGGTGGCGAAGGCGGCGTCCCGGGGCTCCAACTGCCGCTCGCGCAGCAGCTGGGGCAGCAGCAGGTTGGCGTAGGCGTCGCGGCTGGAGACGCCGTCGAGCACGTCGTAGGCGGTCAGCCGGGCGCCGTCCAGCGTGGGCCGGTGCCGCCGGGACTGCGGGCGCTGGTTGCCCCGGCCCGGGTCGTTGCGCCGCTTGTGCCCGGCTCGCCGCTCCGGGCCGGTCATGCGCCCACCTGCTCGCCGAGCCGCTCGCCGGGCTCCAGGCGCGCACCGCGCGCCCAGTCGGTGGCGGCGATCATCTTCTTGCCCGCGGGCTGCACCTCGCGCAGCCGGACGGCGCCGCGGCCGGTGCCCACCAGCACGCCCGTCGGGCCCACCGAGACCTCGCCGGGCTCCATGCCCAGCGACGAGGGCAGCGGCTCGACCGGGGCCAGCCGCAGCCGGTTGCCCCGCCAGGTCGTCCATGCGCCCGGCGCCGGCGTGACGCCGCGGACCCGCCGGTCGACGACGTGCGCCGGCAGGGTCCAGTCGACGCGGGCGTCGGCGGTCTCGATCCGCGGGGCCAGGCTGACCCCCTCGGCCGGCTGCGGCACCGGGCGCAGCGACCCGTCGGCGATGCCGTCGAGGGTGGCCACCAGCAGCCCGGCGCCGCTGACCGCGAGTCGGTCCAGCAGGTCGCCGGCGGTGTCGGTGGCGCCGATCGGCTCGGTGACGACGCCGAAGACCGGGCCGGTGTCCAGCCCGGCCTCCAGCTGGAAGGTCGCCGCACCGGTGACCTCGTCGCCGGCCATGACCGCGTGCTGCACGGGGGCGGCGCCGCGCCAGGCCGGCAGCAGGGAGAAGTGCAGGTTGACCCAGCCGTGCCGCGGCTGCGTCAGGGCGGCCGGTGGCACGAGCGCGCCGTAGGCGACCACCGGGGCGCAGTCGACGTCGAGGGCGCGGAGCTGGTCGAGGAACTCCGGCTCGCGCGGCGACCGGGGCTGCAGCACCGGGAGGCCGGCGGCGTCGGCGCGCTCGGCGACCGGGGAGCGGCTGGTCCGGCGGCCCCGGCCGGCGGGGGCGTCGGGCCGGGTCAGGACGGCGACGACCTCGTGCCGGGAGCCCAGCAGGGCGTCGAGCGCGACCACCGCCGGCGCCGGCGTACCGGCGAACAGGAGCTTCAGTGGGGGCTCACCTTCACGACGGGGGTGGGGGCCGGCTCACCGCTGGGGAGGTAGGCCTGCTCGCCCTGCCAGGCGGCGTCGGCGAGCACCGACAGCGCCGCCTCCCGGGCCTCGGTGTCGAGCCGGTCGACGAACAGCACGCCGTCGAGGTGGTCGGTCTCGTGCTGGATGGCGCGGGCCAGCTTGTGCGAGCCCTCCACCCGGATCGGGTCGCCGTGCATGTTCCAGCCGGTGGCCGCGACGTAGAGGTGGCGGCGGCAGTCGAAGCGGAAGCCCGGGATGGACAGGCAGCCCTCGGCGTCCTCCTCCGTCTCCTCGCCGACCGGTGTCACGTCGGGGTTGACCAGGTGCCCGACCTCGCCGTCGACGTACCAGGTGAACACGCGCAGGCCCACGCCGATCTGCGGCGCGGCGATGCCGGCGCCGCCGGCCGCGTGCATCGTGTCCGTCAGGTCGGCGACGAGCTGCTGGAGCTCCCTGTCGAAGTCGACGACGGGGGCGGCCGGGGTGCGCAGCACCGGGTCGCCCATGATCCGGATCGGGGTGACGCTCACCGGACGATGGTAGGCGGCGGGGGCGGCGGCGCCTGCAGGGTCATCTGGTTCCGGTGCAGGCCCTACCGTCTGGGGCATGGCCTCCCTCGCCGCCCACCGGGTGCACGCCGTCGTCAGCAGCGTCGTCGACGGCGTGGCCGTCGGCGGCGCCGAGGCAGCCCTGGACCTGCCACCGCGGTCCGCCGCCCGGTGGCGCGTCTACCTGGCGGTGATGGCCGCCGTGGCCGCCGACACCGTGGCCCAGGACCTGCCCTCGCTGCGGCGGGCCTTCCAGGGCATGCCGCTGGAGCCCACCGACCCGGCCGACCACGCGGTGCTGCGGCACCAGGGTCTGGTCAGCACCGGGTGGGGGCTGGGCGTCACCGCCGTGCACCGCCCGCTGGCCCGGGCGCTGCGCCGCCGCGGGCACCGGCGTCCGCACCTGCTGCTCGGCGTCCTGGCCGGCATCGGCACCTCGGCGTGCACCCTGCCGGTGCGCTGGCGGCGGGCCACCGAGCGAGCCGCGGAGGACGCCGCCGCCGCGCGGATGGACGCCGAGCTCGCCGAGCTGCTGACGCAGTCGGCCGACTGACGAGACCCGTCAGGCCAGCTCGAGCGGGTCCAGCTGCACGCGCACGTGCTCGGGCGCCTTCTTGGCGCTGCGCACCCCCTGCACCTCGCGCAGCGCCCGGGCCAGCCCGGTGCCCTCGCCGCGCGGCACCCGCACCAGGTAGCGCTCGCGCTCACCCTCCTGCCCCGGCCGGGGCGGCTCCGGCACCGGGCCGAGCACGTCGGCGTGGTCGGGGAGCCGCAGCGCGTCGAGGAACTCCGCCAGTGCGGCCGGCGACGCCGACAGCGACGCCATCCGGGTGACCGGCGGGAAGCCCAGCTCCCGCCGGTCGGCGAGCTCGCGCGCGGCGAGGCCGGCGGGGTCCCACCGGACCAGCGCCTGCACCACCGGGTGGCCCGCGTCGGCGGCGACCACCACCGGTTGCTCGGGCCGCACCAGCGCGGCGGCGTTCATCCACCGGCGCAGGGTCTCCTCCCCCGCCCGCAGGTCGGCCCGGCCGAGCAGCGCCCAGGCGTCGAGCAGCAGCGCCGCCCCGTAGCCGCCCTCGGCCACCGGCTCCGCGCCCGGGGTGGCGACCACCAGCGCCGGCCCGCCCGGCACCGTGGCCAGCACGCCGGAGCCCCGGCCGGAGACGCGGACGGCGGCGCCGGGGAAGGCCCGGCCCATCTCCTCGGCGGTGCGCGCCTCCCCGATCACCGCGGCGCGCAGCTTGGTGCCGTGGCAGTGCGGGCAGTCGAAGGTCGCCGCCGGGCGGGCGCACCAGCGGCAGGCGGCGATCCGGGTCCCACCGGCACCGGGGCGCGGCGCCACGCCGAGCGGACCGGCGCAGTGGGCGCACCGGGCCGGCGCCCGGCAGCGGTCGCAGACCAGGGAGGGGACGTAGCCCGAGCGGGGCACCTGCACCAGCACCGGGGTGCCGGCCTGCAACGCCTTGCGGGCGACGTCGAAGGCGAGGGTGGGCAGCCGGGCGGTGCGGGCGGCGGCGTCGCGGGCCAGCTCGAAGTCGCTGCCCACGGCCTGCACGCGCGGGGCGGCGGTGCGCAGCGTGGCCCGGTCGGCGACCAGCTCGTGCGCCCAGCCGGACTCCACCAGCAGCTGCCCCTCGGCGGTGCGCGCCGTGCCGGCGACGACCGCCGCGCAGCCGGCCAGGTGCGCGCGGTGCACCAGCACGTCGCGGGCGTGCAGGTAGGGGGCGCGCGGCTCGGCGTGCAGGTCGTCGCCGTCGTCCCAGACGACGACGAGCCCGAGGTCGCGCACCGGGGCGAGGACGGCGCCGCGGGTGCCGAGCACCACCTGCGCGCTGCCCCGCGAGGCGGCCAGGAACCGGCCGTAGCGGACGTCGGGTGAGGCGTCGGCGCGCAGCACCGCCACCGACCCGGCCGGCAGCAGCACCTCCGCGGCGGCGGCCAGCCGGTCGAGGTCCTTGCCGTCGGGGACGACGACCAGCGCGCCCCGCCCCCCGCTCAGCGCCGCCTGCGCGAGCTCGGCCAGCCGGGTGGGCCACTCCTCCCCCGGCAGCGCGGTCCACACCGCCCGGGCCGGCGCTCCGTCGGCCACCGCGGAGAGCAGCTGCGGCCCGGTCGGGTAGCGCGCGAACCCGGCCGGGTCGGGCGCCTCGGGCGGGGGCGGGGCGTCGAGCCGGGGCCGCTTCTCCGGGGCGGCCCGCCGGGGCGGCAGCGCGAGGCGCAGGACGTCGGTCAGCGTGCCGGCGTAGCGGTCGGCCACCGAGCGGGCCAGCTCGGCGACCTCCGGGGTGAGCACCGGCTCGGCGGAGACCACCTTGGCCAGCGGGGCCAGCTTCCCGGTGTGGTCGGTGCTGCCGGCCAGCTCCAGCACGACGCCGTCGGCGAGCTTGCCGGCGAAGCGCACCCGGACCCGGCAACCGGCCACGACCTGCTCGGCCAGCTCGTCGGGGACGGCGTAGTCGAAGGGCCGGTCCAGGTGCGCCAGCGGCACATCGACCACGACCCGGGCTACCCGCTGTGTGCGGAGGCCCGGGTCGTCGTCGATCGGCAGCGCCGTGGTCAGTTGACGCCCACCGCCGACGTCAGCGCGTCGACCCGGTCCAGGCGCTCCCACGGCAGCTGCACGTCGGTGCGGCCGAAGTGGCCGTAGGCGGCGGTGGGGGCGTAGATCGGGCGCAGCAGGTCCAGGTCGCGCACGATCGCGCCCGGGCGCAGGTCGAACACCGCGCTGATCGCCTTCTCCAGCGCCTCCTCGGGCACGGTGTTGGTGCCGAAGGTCTCCACGAACAGCCCGACCGGGTGCGCGGCGCCGATGGCGTAGGCGACCTGCACCTCGCACCGGCGGGCCAGGCCCGCGGCGACGACGTTCTTCGCGACCCAGCGCATGGCGTAGGCCCCCGAGCGGTCGACCTTCGACGGGTCCTTGCCGGAGAACGCACCGCCGCCGTGCCGGGCCATGCCGCCGTAGGTGTCGACGATGATCTTGCGTCCGGTCAGCCCGGCGTCGCCCATCGGCCCGCCGATCACGAACTTGCCGGTCGGGTTGACCAGCAGCCGGTAGCCGGTGGTGGGCAGGCCGAGGGCGGCCAGCTCCGGCTCGACGACGAGCTCCTGCACGTCGGGGGCGAGCAGCGTCTCGATGGAGATGTCCTCGGCGTGCTGGCTGGAGACCACCACGGTGTCGACGGCGACCGGGCGGTCGTCCTCGTAGACCACCGTGACCTGGGTCTTGCCGTCGGGCCGCAGGTAGGGCACCGAGCCGTCCTTGCGCACCGCGGAGAGCCGCCGCGAGAGCCGGTGCGCCAGGGCGATCGGCAGCGGCATCAACTCGGGGGTCTCGTCGCAGGCGTAGCCGAACATCAGCCCCTGGTCACCGGCGCCCTGGCGCTCGATGAGGTCGTCGGCGATCACCGCGCGCTGCTGGGCGTCGGTCAGCCCGGCGGTGCGCGCCTCGTACCCGGTGTCCACGCCCTGGGCGATGTCCGGGGACTGCGCGCCGATGGAGACGCTGACGCCGCAGGAGGCCCCGTCGAAGCCCTTGCGGGAGGAGTCGTAGCCGATCCCGAGGATGGTCCGCCGCACGATCTCGGCGATGTCGACGTAGCCGGAGGTGGTCACCTCACCGGCGATGTGCACCTGCCCGGTGGTGATCATCGTCTCCACCGCGACCCGGCTGCGGGGGTCCTGCTCGAGCATCGCGTCCAGGATCGAGTCGCTGATCTGATCGGCGATCTTGTCGGGGTGCCCCTCGGTGACCGACTCGGACGTGAAGAGGCGGCGTGCCACTCGGTTCTCCCTGCGATCGACGGCCGAGCGCGTACCCGCGTCCGGTGCTGAGCTCGACCGCCGAGCCTACCGGCGGCGTCCGGTCCCCGTCGGACGACGTCCGGCGCGGGGACGAGCGGGTCAGGTGACGGGCAGCCGCCGGGTGACGGCGTCCCAGATGCCGGCGGCCACGTCGTCCTTGCGGGCCGCCGGCAGCGGCGTGGCCGTCCCGTCGTCGGACAGCACCGTGACCTCGTTCTCCTCGCGGCCGAACACCCGGCCGGCGGAGACGTCGTTGACCACCAGCAGGTCGACGCCCTTGCGAGCCAGCTTCGCCCGGGCGTGGGTGAGCACGTCGCCCTCGGCGTCGCCGGTCTCGGCGGCGAAGCCGACGACGACCTGGCCGGCGGGCCGGGCGGTGACCAGCTCGGCGAGCACGTCCGCGGTGCGGCTCAGCTCGACGGCGGCGGGTTCGGCCGGCCCGCCCTTCTTCAGCTTCGTGCCCGCCACCGACACCGGCCGGAAGTCGGCGACGGCCGCGGCCATCACGACGACGTCGGCGCCGGGCGCCTCGGCCACCATGGCCGAGCGCAGCTCCTCGGCGGACTCCACGACCACGGTGCGGACCCCGAACGGGGCGGGGTCGGTGACGTTGGCCGCGACCAGCACGACGTCGGCGCCCCGCGCGGCGGCGACCCGGGCCAGCGCCCAGCCCTGCCTCCCGGAGGACCGGTTGCCCAGGTAGCGCACCGGGTCCAGCGCCTCCCGGGTGCCCCCGGCGCTGATCACCACGCGGCGGCCGGTGAGGTCCTGGGGCAGTGCGGCGGCACCGTGGTCGAGGACGACGGCCGCCAGCGCGGCGACGTCGGCCGGTTCGGGCAGCCGGCCGGGGCCGCTGTCGGGCCCGGTGAGCCGTCCCACGGCGGGGGCAGCACGACGGCGCCGCGGCGGCGCAGCGTGGCCACGTTGTCCTGGGTGGCCGGGTGCAGCCACATCTCGGTGTGCATGGCCGGCACGAAGACGACGGGTGCGTGCGTGGCCAGCAGCGTGGCGGTGAGCAGGTCGTCGGCGCGGCCGACGGCGGCCCGGGCGAGCAGGTCGGCGGTCGCCGGGCTGACCAGCACCAGGTCGGCGGTCTGCCCGATGCGCACGTGCGCGACCTCGGGGACGTCGTCCCAGACCTCGGTGGACACCGGGTTGCCGCTGAGCGCCTCGAAGGTCGCCGCGCCGACGAAGCGCAGCGCAGCGGCGGTGGGCACCACCCGGACGTCGTGCCCGGCCTCGGTGAGCGCGCGCAGCAGCAGCGCGGACTTGTAGGCGGCGACGCCGCCGCCCACCCCCAGCACGATCCGGCTCATGCCGTCCATCCTCCCGCAGACACGACGACGCCCCCGGCAGCTGCCGGGGGCGTCGTCATCAGTTCAGGTGGTGCCGGGTCAGTTCTCGCCGGCGGTGTGGGTCAGCAGGCCCTCGTTGATCTCCCGCAGCGCGATGGACAGCGGCTTCTCCTGGGGCGCGGTGTCGACCAGCGGGCCGACGTACTCCAGCAGGCCCTCGGAGAGCTGGCTGTAGTAGGCGTTGATCTGCCGCGCGCGCTTGGCGGCGTAGATGACCAGCCCGTACTTGCTGGTGGTGCGCTCCAGCAGCTCGTCGATCGGCGGGTTGGTGATGCCCTCAGGGGCGGGTGCGACTCCGGACACGGGCGGGCGTGCTCCTCAACTCGGTGTGCGGGCGGGCGGCGGATGGCTCCGCACGGTCGCCTCGGGTGCGCCCTCGGCAGCGGTCAGGGACCAGCGGGCGGAGGCGCAGTCAGCAAGCTTACCAACTCGTCTGCCGCTCTGGCCACGTCGTCGTTCACGACGACGACGTCGAACTCCCCGGCGGCGTCCAGCTCGGCCTGTGCGAGCGCCAGCCGGCGGGACTGCACCTCCGGCGCCTCGGTGCCCCGCCCGGCCAGCCGGCTGACCAGTTCACCCCACGACGGCGGCGCGAGGAAGACCAGCTGGGCCTCCGGGGCCCGGTCCCGGACCTGCCGCGCGCCCTGGAGCTCGATCTCCAGCAGCGCCGGGCTGCCGCTGGCCAGCTGCTCCTCCACCGGGGCGACCGGGGTGCCGTAGCGGTTGCCGGCGTACTCGGCCCACTCCAGCAGACCGTCCTGGGCGATCAGCCAGTCGAAGTAGTCGTTCTCGACGAACAGGTAGTGCTCGCCGTCGACCTCCCCCGGCCGGGGCTTGCGGGTGGTGACCGACACCGACACCCAGACCTCGGGGTGCCGGCGCCGGACCTCCGCGACCACCGTGCCCTTGCCGACGCCCGAGGGTCCGGAGAGCACGGTCAGCCGCGCGCGGTTCTGTCGTGCCACTCGTTGATCTTCGCACCGGGGTGGTCGGGGACCAGCCACCAGTGGGTCAGAGGGCACCCTCGGTGGGGACCTGGTCGGCCTCGACGTGCTCGCCGCCGAACTCCGCCTCCAGCGCCCGGCGCTGGTTGGCGCCCAGGCCACGCACCCGGCGGGTGGGCGAGATCTCCAGGCGCTCCATGATCTTCGCCGCCCGCGCCTTGCCGACGCCGGGCAGCGACTCGAGCACGGCGGAGACGCGCATCTTGCCGATGACCTCGTCGGTCTCGCCCTGCTTGAGGACGTCGCCGACCGTGGTGCCCTTGCTCTTCAGCTTCTCGCGGAGCTCGGCACGGGCCTTGCGGGCCGCGGCGGCCTTCTCCAGGGCGGCGGCGCGCTGTTCGGGGGACAACTCGGGAAGGGGCACGGAGCAACCCAATCGTGTTCAGTCCGGCGCGTGCCGGCGCAGTTCTTCGGTGATCCAGCTCGATCGCGACGGCCCGCGGTGTGAGCCTCGGCCGTCAACCTAGTCATCCGAGACCGAGCGGTCACGCCAGCCCCGGTGTCGGAGGCGGGTGGCCGGTGTGCTGGTCGGCGACCCGCGCGCACAGACACGCCGTGCGCCGGTTCCGTCACTGCTGGTCAGTGCGCGTGTCGCCGTTCAGCCCCGTCGCGACCGCCGGCCGAGCACCCAGCCGCCGAGTCCGACCAGCACGAACAGGCCCGTCAGCAGCAGGCCGACGCCGACGACGTGCTGCTCGGTCCACAGCACCGTGGGACCGGCGTCGAACGTGAGGGTGAGCTCGCTCCGGTACGCCTCGGACGTGCCGGGGACCAGCGGCTCGTAGGAACCCGAGTAGACGACGTGCGACGGCCGGGTGTTGGCCAGCCAGAAGGTCGTCACGCCGGCCACCGCGAGTCCGAGGCCGAGCGCGAGCACCGACCACGGCAGCACCCGTCTCATGCCGCCCGGCTCACGCCGTCAGCTCCGCCGTCCACCGGTCGGCGGCGGCCCGGAGCGCCGCGGCGTCCGGGCCGGCGGCGAGCACGTCCCGCGAGACCGTGGGGACGACGGCCTGATCGGTGCCGAACAGCCGGCGCAGGTCGGCGACCGTGCCGCCCTGCGCACCCAGCCCCGGGGCCAGCACCGGGCCGCGCAGCCCGGTCAGGTCGACGTCGAGCTCGGGCAGCGTCGCCCCGACGACGACGCCGAACGAGCCGGTGGACGCACCGAAGCGGCGCTGCTCATCAGCGAAGGCGGCCGGGTCCGGTACCGGGTCGCCGCCCAGCCAGTCGGGGGTGTTCCACCGGCCGACGGTGTCCACCACGGTCTGCGCCACCGACCGCTCCCCCACCAGCGCGTGCTGGAAGGTGGCGGCATCGGGGTTGGAGGTGCGGGCCAGCACGAACAGCCCGCCACCGAACGACCGTGCCGTGCCGACCGCCGGCGCCAGCGACTCCGGCCCCAGGTAGGGGCTCACGGTCAGCGCGTCGACCTGCATCGGGTGGTCGCTGCGCAGGTACTCGGCGTAGGCGTCCATGGTGGAGCCGATGTCACCGCGCTTGGCGTCCAGCAGCACCAGTGCGCCGGCCGCCCGGGCCCGGGCGACGGCCTCCTCCAGCACGGCCACCCCGCGGGCACCGTGCCGCTCGTAGAAGGCCAGCTGCGGCTTGAGCACCGCCACGTGCCCGGCGAGGGCGTCGACGACCGCATCGGTGAACCGGCGCAGTCCGTCGACGTCGTCGCCCAGGCCCCAGTCCAGCAGCAGCGGCCGGTGCGGGTCGATGCCCACGCACAGCGGGCCGCGCGCGGCCACCGCCGCGGCCAGCCGGGCGCCGAAGGGGTCGACCTCGGCGTGCGTGGGGCGGTTCACGCGTCCACCGGCCGGTGGGCGTGGCCGACGGCGTCGGCGAGGGAGCCGAAGCCGCGGGCGGCCAGCGCGGCCGCGAGCTCGGCGTGAATGCGGGCCGGCGCGGACGGGTCGTTGAACACCGCCGTGCCGATGCTGACCGCGCTGGCCCCGGCGAGCACGAACTGCAGGGCGTCCAGGCCGCTGCGGATGCCGCCCATGCCGAGGATCGGCACGTCCGGCAGCGCCTGGTGCACCTGCCAGACGCAGCGCAGCGCCACCGGTCGGATCGCCGGGCCGGAGAGCCCGCCGGTGACGCCGCCGAGCACCGGGCGCATGGTGTCCGGGTCGATGACCAGCCCGAGGAGCGTGTTGATCATCGACAGCCCGTCGGCGCCGGCGTCGGCGACCGACCGGGCGATGGTCACGATGTCGGTGACGTCGGGGCTCAGCTTGGCGTAGACCGGCTGGGCGGGGTCGGCCGCGGCGCGCACCGCGGCGACGACGTCGCGGGCCGCCACCGGGTCGCAGGCGAACACCTCGCCGCGGCTCTCCACGTTCGGGCAGGAGATGTTGACCTCGATGCCCAGCACGCCGGGCACGCCGCGCAGCCGGGTGGCCAGCTCGGCGAAGTCCTCCACCCGGGTGCCGGCGATCGAGACGAACGCCCGCGCACCGCGCTGGGCCAGCCACGGCAGGTCCTCGGCCAGCAGCCCGTCGATGCCCGGCCCCTGCAGGCCGATGGAGTTGAGCATCCCGCTGGGGGTCTCGGCCATCCGCGGCGTGGGCCGGCCCGAGCGGGGCCGCAGCTGCACCGACTTGGTGACCACCGCGCCGAGGGCGGCGAGGTCGACGAAGGGCTCCAGCTCCCGGCCGAAGCCGGAGCAGCCGGACGCGGTGAGCACCGGGCTCGGCACCGGCACCCGGCCGATCGCCGTCCCCATGTCCACTCCCGACCGGGTTTCGGCGCCGAAACCTGGATGGGTGCCGGTGCCGGGAGCTGGCGTGGCGGAGCCGGTCACGACGACGCTCCCGGGGTGCCGGGGTCCGCCTCGGGCGGCGCGACCGGGGTGGGGGGCGAACCCGCCGGGGTGGGCACGGCGGGCGGGGTGAGGCCCATGGCGTCCGCGCCGACGACGTCCGCCGGGAGCGTGCCGACGTCGGCGAAGCGGACCCGGTCGCCACCGAAGACCGGGCCCTCCACGCAGGAGCGGGCGAAGCGGGTGCGCCCGTCGCCGCCGACCACCGGCAGCACGCAGGTCATGCAGACCCCGATGCCGCAGGCCATCGACTCCTCGACCGCGACGTAGCTGGGCACCCCGGCGGCGGTGGCCACGTCGGCGACCGCGCGGAGCATGCCCATCGGGCCGCAGGCATAGACCACCCCGGCGCCGTTGACCAGCTCGGCGACCGCGTCGGTGACCCAGCCGCGGCGGCCGGCGCTGCCGTCGTCGGTCATCACCACGAAGGGCGCGGCCAGCGACCCGAGCTCCTGGACCGAGCACAGCCGCCCGGCCGACGCCGCGCCGGTGACCGCGGCGACCTCCGAGCCGGTGGCCCGCAGCCGCCCGGCCAGCCCGACCAGCGCGGCAGCGCCGTAGCCGCCCCCGACCAGCAGCGCCGGGGTGCCCGGCGGCGGCATCGGGAAGGGGCGGCCCAGCGGCCCGACGACGTCGACCACGTCCCCGGGCGCCAGCCCGGCCAGCCAGCTGGAGCCGGGGCCGTGCGCGGAGACGACCACCTGCACCTGACCCCCGCCCACCCCGGCGATCGCGATCGAGCGCCGGAGCAGGTGCGCGGAGGTGGGGCCGCCGACCGCGAACGCGACGAACTGGCCGGGCACCGCCCGCTCGGCCACCTCGGGGGCGGCGAGGCTCAGCTCCACGTAGGCGCCCACCGGCCGCCGGCCGGCCACCGTCACCACCCGCTGGACGGGCGGCCACGGGGCCGCCGGCGCCGGCTCGGTCAGCAGCCCGCCGGTCATGCCCCCGCCTGGGGCTGGGTGGCGGCGGCCAGCGCGCGGTGCAGGTCCTGCAGGCTGCGCACGCCCAGGTGACCGCGGCGCAGCGCCTCGATGCCCTGCACCGCCGCGGCCAGCCCCTGGGTGGTGGTGATGCAGGGGATGCCCGCGGTCACCGCCGCCGCCCGGATCTCGTAGCCGTCCAGCCGGGGCCCGCTGTTGCCCGGCGTGCCGAACGGGGTGTTCACCACGATGTCGACGTCGCCGGCCTGGATGCGCTCGACGACGTTGCCCGGGCCGGCGCTGAACTTCCCGACCACCTCGCACTGCACGCCGTTGCGGCGCAGCACCTGCGCGGTGCCGGCGGTGGCCAGCACGTGGAAGCCGAGGTCGGCCAGCCGCTTGACCGGGAACACCGCCGAGCGCTTGTCCCGGTTGGCCAGCGAGACGAAGACGGTGCCGCCGGTCGGGAGGTCGCCGTAGACCGCGGCCTGGGACTTGGCGAAGGCGGTGCCGAACTCCGCGTCCAGCCCCATCACCTCACCGGTGGACTTCATCTCCGGCCCGAGGACCGTGTCGACGCCGTGGCCGTCCATGGTGCGGAACCGGTGGAAGGGCAGCACCGCCTCCTTGACCGCGATGGGTGCGTCGGCGGGCAGGTCGGCGCCGTCGCCGCTGGCCGCCAGCACCCCGGCCGCGCGCAGCCCGGCGATCGACTCCCCCACCGCGATCCGCGCCGCGGCCTTGGCCAGCTGCACCGCCGTCGCCTTGGAGACGAACGGCACGGTGCGGCTGGCCCGCGGGTTGGCCTCCAGCACGTAGAGCACGTCGTCCTTGAGCGCGTACTGCACGTTCATCAGCCCGCGGACGCCGATCCGGGCGGCGAGCGCCCCGGTGGCCCGCCGGATGGCCTCCAGGTCGGTGCCGCCCAGGGTGATCGGCGGCAGCGCGCACGCGGAGTCACCGGAGTGCACGCCGGCCTCCTCGATGTGCTCCATGACCCCGCCGATGTAGAGGTCGGTGCCGTCGTAGAGCGCGTCGACGTCGATCTCGATCGCGTCCTCGAGGAACCGGTCGACCAGCACCGGGTGGTCGGTGCTCACCTCGGTGGCCCGGGTGATGTAGCCCTCGAGCGTGGCGTCGTCGTAGACGATCTCCATGCCGCGGCCGCCCAGCACGTAGGAGGGGCGCACCAGCACCGGGTAGCCGATGCCGGCCGCGATCGCCTTCGCCTCGGGAGCCGTCGTCGCCATGCCGTGCTTGGGCGCGAGCAGCCCGCAGTCGGTGAGCACCCGGGAGAACTCGCCCCGGTCCTCGGCGGCGTCGATCGCCTCCGGCGAGGTGCCGAGCACCGGGACGCCGGCGTCCTTGAGCCGCTGCGCGAGGCCCAGCGGGGTCTGGCCGCCCAGGGTGCAGATGACCCCGGCGACCGGGCCGGCGGCGCGCTCGGCCTCGACGACCTCGAGCACGTCCTCGAAGGTGAGCGGCTCGAAGTACAGCCGGTCGGCGACGTCGTAGTCGGTGGAGACGGTCTCGGGGTTGCAGTTGACCATCACCGCCTCGTAGCCGGCGTCCTGCAGCGCCATGACGGCGTGCACGCAGGAGTAGTCGAACTCGACGCCCTGCCCGATCCGGTTGGGCCCGGAGCCGAGGATCAGCACCGCCGGGCGCTCGCGGGGCTCGACCTCGTTCTCCTCGTCGTAGGACGAGTAGTGGTACGGCGTGCGGGCGGCGAACTCGGCGGCGCAGGTGTCCACGGTCTTGTAGACCGGCCGGATGCCCAGCCGCCAGCGCAGGATGCGCACGCCGTCCTCACCGGCGAGCTCGGGCCGCAGCGCGGCGACCTGCCGGTCGGACAGGCCGTGCCGCTTGGCCTTCCGGAGCAGCTCCGGGGTGAGCGCCGGGGCGTCGCGGACCTCCTCGCCCAGCTCGTGCACCAGCGCGATCTGGTCGACGAACCAGGTGTCGAACCCGGAGGCCCGGGCGACCTGCTCGACGGTGGCGCCGGCGGCGAGCGCCCGGTGGGCCACGTACAACCGGCCGTCGACCGGGGTGCGCAGCTCCTCCAGCAGCTCCTCCGCGGTCGCCGGGGGCGCGGCCTCGGTCCAGAAGCCGGCGGCCTTCGTCTCGGTGGAGCGCATGGCCTTGCCCAGCGCCTCGGTGAAGTTGCGGCCCATGGCCATCACCTCACCGACGCTCTTCATCGTGGTGGTCAGCCGCGGGTCCGCGCCTGGGAACTTCTCGAAGGCGAAGCGCGGGATCTTCACCACGACGTAGTCCAGCGACGGCTCGAACGACGCGGGGGTGACCCCGGTGATGTCGTTGGTGATCTCGTCGAGGGTGTAGCCGATGGCGAGCTTGGCGGCGATCTTGGCGATGGGGAAGCCGGTGGCCTTGGACGCCAGCGCGCTCGACCGGGACACCCGCGGGTTCATCTCGATCACGACCAGCCGGCCGTTCTCGGGGTTGACGGCGAACTGGATGTTGCAGCCGCCGGTCTCCACGCCGACCGCCCGCAGCACGTCGATGCCGACGTCGCGCATCCGCTGGTACTCGCGGTCGGTCAGGGTCATCGCCGGGGCGACGGTCACCGAGTCGCCGGTGTGCACGCCCATCGCGTCGATGTTCTCGATCGAGCAGATGACGACCACGTTGTCGCTGCGGTCGCGCATCAGCTCCAGCTCGTACTCCTTCCAGCCCAGCACCGACTCCTCGATGAGCACGGTGTGGACGGGTGAGTCGGCCAGCCCGTGCCCGGCCATCCGGCGCAGCATCGGCTCGTCGGTGGCGAACCCGGACCCCAGTCCACCCATCGTGAACGACGGCCGGATGACGACGGGGTAGCCGACCTCCGCAGCGGTGGCCAGCGCCTCCTCGACGGTCGCGCACACCTTCGACCGCGGGGCGTCCGCGCCGACCGAGCGCACGATCTCCTTGAACAGCTGCCGGTCCTCGCCGCGGTTGATCGCGTCGACGTCGGCACCGATGAGCTGGACGCCGTACTTCTCCAGCACCCCGTTCTCGAACAGGCCGATGGCGATGTTCAGCGCCGTCTGCCCGCCCAGCGTCGCCAGCAGCGCGTCCGGGCGCTCGGCGGCGATGACCCGCTCGACGAACTCCGGGGTCAGCGGCTCGACGTAGGTGGCGTCGGCGACCTCGGGGTCGGTCATGATCGTGGCCGGGTTGCTGTTCACCAGGCTGACCCGCAGGCCCTCGGCCTTGAGCACCCGGCAGGCCTGGGTGCCGGAGTAGTCGAACTCGCTGGCCTGGCCGATGACGATCGGCCCGGAGCCGATCACCATCACGTGCTGGAGGTCTGTCCGCTTGGGCATCCTCAGGCCTCCTTCTCACCGGTGGTGGACTCGACGACCGGCGGGGGCGTCACCGCGGCGCCGTCCTTCGAGGCGGTCATGAGGTCGACGAACCGGCCGAACAGCGGGTTGGCGTCGTGCGGGCCGGCGGCCGCCTCCGGGTGGAACTGCACGCTGAACGCCGGGGCGTCGACGAGCCGCAGCCCCTCGACGACGTCGTCGTTGAGGCCGACGTGGCTGACCTCGACCGGGCCGAACGGGGTGTCCACCGGCCGGTCCAGCGGGGCGTCGACGGCGAAGCCGTGGTTGTGGCTGGTGACCCGCACCGTGCCGCTGACCCGGTCCAGCACCGGCTGGTTCAGCCCGCGGTGGCCGAAGCGGAGCTTGTAGGTGCCCAGTCCCAGCGCCCGGCCGAGGATCTGGTTGCCGAAGCAGATGCCGAACAGCGGCCGGCGGGCCTCGAGCACCCCGCGCACCGCGGCGACGGCGTAGTCGGCCGCGGCCGGGTCGCCGGGGCCGTTGGAGATGAACACGCCGTCCACCCCGTGCGCCAGCAGGTCCTCGGCGGTGGCGGTGGCCGGCAGCACGTGGGTCTCCACGCCCAGCTCGGCCAGGTAGCGCGGCGTCGCGGTCTTGATGCCCAGGTCCAGCGCGGCGACGGTGAAGCGCTTCTCCCCCACCGCCGGCACGACGTAGGGGTCGCTCGCGCTGACCAGCGGGGCGAGGTCGGCTCCGGTCATCGCGTCGCTGGCGGTGACCCGGGCCAGCAGCTGCTCGGCGTCCAGCTCGGTGCTGATCCCCGCGCGCATGGCACCGCGGTCGCGCAGGTGCCGGGTGAGCGCGCGGGTGTCGATGCCGCTGATGCCGACGACGCCCTGCGCGACCAGCTCGTCGTCCAGGCTGCCGGTGGCCCGCCAGTTCGCCGGCCGGCGGGCGGGGTCGCGGACGACGAAGCCGGCCACCCACATGCGGCGGCTCTCGTCGTCCTCGGCGTTCACCCCGGTGTTGCCGATGTGCGGGGCGGTCATCACCACGATCTGGCGGGCGTAGCTGGGGTCGGTCAGCGTCTCCTGGTACCCGGTCATGCCGGTGGAGAAGACCGCCTCGCCGACCGTCGTCCCGACCGCGCCGTACGCCTCGCCGCGGAACGTGCGCCCGTCTTCGAGGACGAGCAGTGCCTCACTCACTGTGCTTCCGTTCCCGGCCACGCTCGCTCCGCTCCTCGCTCGTTCCTCGCTGCGATGCTCACTCGCTGCCGGTTCACCTGACTGCCTTCCCGTCCAGAACGGTCGCGACGCCCCGCAGGAACGTGGCGACCACCCGGCCGGGGAGCTCCCGGCCGGCATAGGGGCTGTTGCGGCTGCGGCTGGCCAGCGCGGCCGGGTCGACGGTGGCCCGGTGCGCGGGGTCCAGCAGCAGCAGGTTGGCCGGCTCGCCGACGGCGAGCGGGCGGCCGTGCCCGTCCAGACGGCCGATGGCCGCCGGCCGGACCGACATGCGGTCGGCGACGCCGCGCCAGTCGAGCCGCCCGGGCTCGACCATGGTCTGCACGACGACGGAGAGCGCCTGCTCCAGCCCGAGCATCCCGGGGCGGGCGGCGGCCCACTCGCTCTCCTTGTCCTCCGCCGCGTGCGGTGCGTGATCGGTGCCGACGGCGTCGATCGTGCCGTCGGCGAGCCCAGCGCGCAGCGCCTCGACGTCCTCGGCGGTGCGCAGCGGCGGGTTCACCTTGAACACCGGGTCGTAGCCCTCCGCGCACTCGTCGGTGAGCAGCAGGTGGTGCGGGGTGACCTCGGCGGTCACCTGCACGCCGCGCGACTTCGCCCAGCGCAGGATCTCCACCGAGCCCGCCGTCGACACGTGGCAGACGTGCAGCCGGGCGCCGACGTGACCGGCCAGCAGCACGTCGCGGGCGATCACCGCCTCCTCGGCGGCGGCCGGCCAGCCGGCCAGGCCGAGCCGGGCGGAGCGGTCGCCCTCGTTCATCTGCGCGCCCACGGTGAGCCGCGGCTCCTCGGCGTGCTGGGCGACGACGCCGTCGAAGGCCTTCACGTACTCCAGCGCCCGGCGCATCAGCGCCGGGTCGGCCACGCAGTGCCCGTCGTCGGAGAAGACCCGCACCCGGGCGGCGGAGTCGGCCATCGCGCCGAGCTCGGCCAGCCGCTCGCCGCGCAGGCCGACGGTGACCGCCCCGACCGGGACGACGTCGACCAGGCCGGCCTCCTGGCCCAGCCGCCAGACCTGCTCGACCACGCCGGCGGTGTCCGCGACCGGGTCGGTGTTGGCCATCGCGTGCACCGCGGTGAACCCGCCCAGCGCCGCGGCCCGGCTGCCGGTCTCGACGGTCTCGGCGTCCTCCCGGCCGGGCTCGCGCAGGTGGGTGTGCAGGTCGACGAGGCCCGGCAGCGCGACCAGCCCGGCGGCGTCGACCAGCTGCGCGCCGTCGACGGACAGGTCGGGCCCGATCTCGGCGATCCGGCCGTCCTGGACGCGGATGTCGACGGCGTCCTCGCCGTACGGGCGGGCGCCCTTGATGAGCGTCATTCGGGAGCTCCTCCCAGCAGCAGGTACAGGACGGCCATGCGCACGCTCACGCCGTTGCCGACCTGGTCGACGATGGTCGAGCGGGGCGAGTCGGCCACCTCGGCGGCGATCTCCATGCCCCGGTTCATCGGGCCCGGGTGCATGACGATGGCCTCGTCGGGCAGCGCCGCCATCCGCCGGGCGTCCAGGCCGTAGCGGCGGCTGTACTCCCGTGCGCTGGGGAAGAACGAGGCGTTCATCCGCTCGCCCTGCACCCGCAGCATCATCACCACGTCGGCGGTGGGCAGGACGGCGTCCAGGTCGTAGGAGACCGTCACCGGCCAGCTGCCCACGCCCACCGGCAGCAGGGTGGGTGGGGCGACCAGGGTGACCTCGGCGCCGAGGGTGGACAGCAGCCACACGTTGGAGCGGGCGACCCGGCTGTGCAGCACGTCGCCGACGACGGCGACCCGCACGCCGTCCAGCCGGCCGAGCCGCTGCCGGATCGTGTAGGCGTCCAGCAGCGCCTGGGTGGGGTGCTCGTGGGTGCCGTCGCCGGCGTTCACCACGCTGCCCTTGACCCAGGTGGCCAGCCGGTGCGGCGCCCCGGAGGCCCCGTGCCGGACGACGATGCCGTCGGCGCCCATCGCCTCCAGGGTCAGCGCGGTGTCCTTGAGGCTCTCGCCCTTCGAGACGCTGCTGCCCTTGGCGGAGAAGTTGATGACGTCGGCCGAGAGCCGCTTGGCGGCCAGCTCGAAGGAGATCCGGGTGCGGGTGGAGTCCTCGTAGAAGAGGTTGACCACCGTGCGCCCGCGCAGGGTGGGGAGCTTCTTGACCTCCCGGCCGGCCAGCGCCGCCTCGATCTGCGCGGCGGTGTCCAGCACCAGGGTCGCGTCGTCCCGGTCGAGGTCACCGGCCTCCAGCAGGTGCCGCTTCACGCGTCCTCCACCGTCACCGAGTCGACCCCGTCGACCTCGGCGAGCTTCACCTTGACCGACTGGCTGCGCGCGGTGGGCACGTTCTTGCCCACGTAGTCGGCGCGGATCGGCAGCTCCCGGTGGCCGCGGTCGACGAGCACCGCGAGCTGGACGGCGCGCGGGCGGCCCAGGTCGCGCAGCGCGTCCAGGGCGGCGCGCACCGAGCGGCCGGAGAACAGCACGTCGTCGACGAGCACCACGAGCCGGTCGTCGATCCCGGCCTCGGGCAGCCGGGTGTCCTCCAGGGCACGCACGCCGCGCCGCCGCAGGTCGTCCCGGTAGAGGGTGATGTCGACGCTGCCGACGTCGACGGGTTGCTGCGAGAAGGCCTCGACCCGGGCGGCGAGCCGGCGGGCCAGCGGGGCGCCGCGGGTGGGGATGCCGACGAGCACGAGGTCGGCGAGGGAGCTGCCCGCCTTCTCGATCAGCTGGTGGGCGATCCGGTCGACGACGCGACCGAGGTCGTCGGCGCCGAGCAGGGGCGGTGCGGGCAGGTCTGTCGAGTCGGCCATCAGGCCTCCTTCCCCGCCTCACTGGACGGGTCGTTAAAGGAGTGGGACCGGCGACGACGGTACTGCACCGGCGGATGTGACCTTCGCCCTGCCCGGATCGCACGATCTGCCCCGCACGGGGGGCGGCCGACTGTCGCTCGGCGCGCTGGCTCGGTACTCTGCGTCACCAGTACGGCTCCCATCCGACGACAGTCAGTGAGCAGAGACGATGAGCACCGACTACTCGCGGGCACTCGGCGCCCGCCTGCGGGCGATCCGCAACCAGCAGGGCCTGTCCCTGCAGGGCGTGGAGGACAAGTCGCACGGGCGGTGGAAGGCCGTCGTCGTGGGCTCCTACGAGCGGGGCGACCGGGCGGTCACCGTCCAGCGGCTCTCCGAGCTCGCGGTGTTCTACGGCGTCCCGGTGTCCGAGCTGCTGCCCGACCCGCGCCCGAGCAGCGCCGTCACCAAGAGCACCAAGATCGTGCTGAACCTGGAGTCGCTGGGCTCGCTGCCGGCCGACGAGGCGGGGCCGCTGGCCCGGTACGCCTCGACCATCCAGGCCCAGCGCCACGACTACAACGGCAAGGTGCTGTCCATCCGCGCCGAGGACCTCAAGTCGCTGGCGATCATCTACGACATGAGCCCCGACGAGCTGACCACCCGGCTCATCGAGTGGGGCGTGCTCTCCCCCGGCCCGGACGGCGTCGGCTACGCCACCGAGGACGACGACGAGCCGAACTGGGGCGACCGCCGCCGCGCTCCGCGCTGAGCTCAGCAGCGCACGAGGGGCCCCGTCCGCACCGCGGACGGGGCCCCTCGTGCGTCGGATCCGAGACGTGCCCGCCGGCGGGCCCACGCGACATCTGCGGTCCCGTGGCTTCCCGGCCTGGGTGGCCACGACATCGCAGATCTGGGCAGTCGGCGGCGGTACTCGTCGAGCGGGAGACCTTGATCAGCCCCGGGGACAGGTCGACCGAGATCGATGAGCGGGAGTGGTCGACCTCGAGCCAGACGACGGTCCGCCGGGCACCGCGCGATCGTGGCACAGCACGGAACGCCCACGGCCCACTCTGCGCGCAGAGTGGGCCGTGGGCGTTCCGTGCTGGGTGCTCAGGTCGGGATCTCGGCCTTCACGATGCCACCGAGGACGCCGTTGACGTAGGCCGGCGAGTCGTCGGTGGACAGCGCCTTGGCCAAGGTCACCGCCTCGTCGATCACCACGGCGTCCGGGACGTCGTCGACCCACAGCAGCTCGTAGGTGGCCATCCGCAGGATGGCGCGGTCGACGTCGGGCAGCCGGTCCAGCGACCAGCCCTGGGCGTGCCGCTCGATCAGCTCGTCGATCCGCGCCTGCTGCTCGACCACGCCCTCCACGAGCCGGACGGCGTGGTCGGGCACCGGCGGGGAGTCGTCGCCGACCCGGTCGCGGAGGACCTGGAGCGGGTCGCTGCTGCGCAGGTCGGCCTCGTAGAGGACGTCGACCGCGCGCTTGCGCGCCTTGGAGCGGGCGGCCATCAGCGGATCAGCTGACCCGGCCGAGGTAGCGGCCGTCGCGGGTGTCGACCTTCAGCTTCTCGCCGGTGGTGATGAACAGCGGCACCTGGATCTCGGCGCCGGTCTCCAGCGTCGCGGGCTTCGTGCCGCCGGTCGAGCGGTCACCCTGCAGGCCCGGGTCGGTGTGCTGCACCACCAGCTCCATGGTCACCGGCAGCTCGACGTACAGCGGGGTGTCGTCGTGCACCGCCACGGTGACCTCGGTGTTGTCCAGCAGGTAGTCCGCGCCGCCGCCGACGGTGGCCTCGGGGACGTAGATCTGCTCGAAGGTGTCGCCGTCCATGAAGACGAAGTCGGTGCCCTCCTTGTAGAGGAAGGTCATCGATCGCTTGTCGACGTTCGCGGTCTCCACCTTGGTGCCGGCGTTGAACGTCTTGTCGACGACCTTGCCCGACAGCACGTTCTTCAGGGTGGTGCGCACGAAGGCGCCGCCCTTGCCCGGCTTGACGTGCTGGAAGTCGGTGACGGTCCAGAGCTGGCCGTCCAGGTTGAGGACGATGCCGTTCTTGAGGTCGTTGGTGGTAGCCATCTAGAGAACCAGCAGTTCCTTGCTCGTGAGGGTCAACAACTCGGGCTCGTCGGCCGTGACGACCAGGGTGTCCTCGATCCGGACACCGCCGTGCCCGGGCAGGTAGACACCCGGCTCCACGGTGACGGCCATGCCAGCGGCCAGGGTACCTGCGCCGAGCGCCGAGATCCCCGGTGCCTCGTGGATCTCCAGCCCCACCCCGTGCCCCAGGCCGTGGGTGAAGTGGTCACCGTGCCCGGCGGCCACGATGACGTCGCGGGACGCGGCATCGACCGCGACGACGTCCGCGCCGACCGCCAGCGCCGCCCGGCCGGCCGCCTGGGAGGCGGCGACCAGCTCGTAGACCTCGCGCTGCCAGTCCGCGGCCTGCCCCAGCACGAGGGTGCGGGTCATGTCGGAGTGGTAGCCGTCGACGGTCGCGCCGAAGTCGAGCTTCAGGAAGTCCCCGTCGCGCAGCACGGTGGCGTCGGGGCGGTGGTGCGGGATGGCCGAGTTCGCGCCGGTGGCCACGATCGTCTCGAAGCTCGGCGACTCCGCGCCGAGCGCCAGCATCCGGGCGTCCAGCTCCCGGCCCACCTCGAGCTCGGTGCGCCCGGGCCGCAGCGCCCCCTCGGCGGCCAGCTCGGCCAGCGCCCGGTCGGCGACCGCGCACGCCCGGCGCAGCGACTCGACCTCGCCGTCGTCCTTGATCGCCCGCAGTGCCTCGACGGCGCGGCGGATGCTGACCAGCTCGGCGTCGCCGGCCGCGCGCTCCAGCGCGCGCAGCCCGTCGACGGTCACCTCGTGCGACTCGTAACCGACCCGGCCGGTGGTGCGGGCGGCGAGCGCGGTGGCGGTGCCCCGGTCGACCAGCAGCTCCACGTCGGGCACCTGGGCCTGCGCCTGGGTGGTGTACCGGCCGTCGGTGCCGAACAGGTCCCGCCCGTCGGCGCGCAGCAGCAGCGCCCCGTTGGAGCCGGTGAACCCGGTCAGGTAGCGCACGTTGAGCAGGTTGGTGACCAGCACGGCGTCCAGGCCCTGCTCGGCGGCCACGGCGCGCAGCCGCTCCCGGCGGCCCGCCTCGCGGGCGGTGTCGCGCGTCATCGCGCACCCTGGGCGAGGAGGTACCGCAGTGCCAGCTCGTAGCCCTGCACGCCCAGGCCGGCGATGACGCCGTCGGCGACGCGGGAGACGTAGGAGTGGTGCCGGAACTGCTCGCGCCGGTGGATGTTGCTGATGTGCACCTCGACGACCGGCGCGGCGACCGCGGCCAGCGCGTCGTGCAGCACCACGGAGGTGTGCGACCAGCCGCCGGGGTTGACCACGATCGGGTCCCCGGCGTCGGTGGCCGCGTGCACCCAGCCGAGCAGCTCGGCCTCGGAGTCGGTCTGCCGGACGACGACGTCCAGGCCCAGCTCGGCGGCCACGGCCTCGATCAGCTGCACCAGCTCGGCGTAGGTGGTCGTGCCGTAGACCTCGGGCTCGCGGGTGCCGAGCCGGCCGAGGTTGGCCCCGTTGAGCACCTGGATGGTCATGCTGTCTCCGTCGGGGTGGCGGGGTGGGTGGACTGATCGTTCACTGCGGCCCAGGCGGCGTCGAGCCAGGCCTGGTCGGGGTCGGTCAGGATGCTCGGGTTGCCCAGGCCGTCGAGGACGACGAAGCGCAGCGAGGCGCCACGGGCCTTCTTGTCCACCCGCATCACCGCCTGCAACTGCTCCCAGTCGCCCCGGTAGGTGGTGGGCAACCCCATGGCGGCGATCAGGTCGCGGTGCCGGGCGACGTCGGCCGCGGCGAGCAGCCCGGCCTGGCCGGCGAGCTCGGCGGCGAACACCAGGCCGACGGCGACCGCCTCACCGTGCCGCCAGGTGAAGTCCTCCACCCGCTCGATGGCGTGGGCCAGGGTGTGCCCGTAGTTGAGGAACTCGCGGCGGCCGGTGTCGTAGAGGTCCTCGGCCACCGCGTCGGCCTTCACCTGCACGGCCCGGGCGATCAGCTCGGTGGTGTCGGCCCGGCCGCTGGGGTCGGCCGCCAGCAGCTCGAGCACCCGCCCGTCGGCGATGAACCCGCACTTGACCACCTCGGCGAGCCCCGCGCAGAACTCCGCCTCGGGCAGGCCCGCCAGTGCGTCGGTGTCGGCGAGCACCCCGGCCGGCGGGTGGAAGGCGCCGACCAGGTTCTTGCCGGCCCGGGTGTTGATGCCGGTCTTGCCGCCGACCGCGGCGTCGACCATGCCCAGCAGGCTCGTCGGCACCTGCACCACCCGCACGCCACGCAGCCAGGTGGCGGCGAGGAACCCGGCGAGGTCGGTGACCGCGCCCCCGCCGACGCCGACGACCGCGTCGGAGCGGGTGAGCCCGAGCTGGCCGAACTCCTCCCAGGCGCCGGCCGCGACCTCGGCGGTCTTGGCCGCCTCGCCGTCGGGGACGGCGACCGCCTCGGCGGCGACCCCGGCCTCCTGCAGCGTCTCGACCGCGGCCCCGGCCGCGGCGGCCAGCGCACGGCTGTGCACGACGACCGCGCGGGGCGTGCCCGCCAGCAGCAGGCCGAGCTCGGCCTGCACGCCGGGGCCGATCACGACGTCGTAGGGCCGGTCGCCGGCCACGGTGATCCGGTGCGCGGTCACCGGCGCACCTCACGGACGCTGGCGAGCACCTCGGCCACGACGGCGTCGACCTCCCGGTCACTGGTGGAGACGGTCGCGGTGGCGACCTCGGCGTAGAGCGGAGCGCGGGCCTCGAGCATGGTGCGGAGCATGGCGCGCGGGTTGACCGCCAGCAGCGGCCGGTCCCGGGACAGCCCCACCCGGCGGGCCGCGGACGGCACGTCGACGTCCAGCCAGACGACCGCGCCACCGGCCCGGCCGTGCGCGACCAGCAGGGCACGGCTGGCCTCGCTGGTCACCGCGCCCCCGCCGAGGGCGAGCACGCCGGGGTGCTCGGCGAGCGCCCGGGCGACCGCCCGCTCCTCCAGCGCGCGGAAGTGCGGCTCCCCCTGCTGGACGAACAGGTCGGCGATCGTGCTGCCGGTCTCCGCCTCGACGTCGGCGTCGGTGTCCCGGAACGACGCGCCGAGCGCGGCGGCCACCGCGGTGCCGACCGTGGTCTTGCCCGATGCCGGCGGGCCGACGAGCACCAGCCGCGGACCGGTCGCGGACGTCACCGGATCGGCAGCGCGTCGAGGTAGCCCTGCACGTTGCGCCGGGTCTCGGGCACCGAGTCGCCGCCGAACTTCTCCAGCACGGCGTCGGCGAGGACCAGGGCGACCATCGCCTCCATCACCACGCTGCCGCGCGGCACGGCGCAGGCGTCGGAGCGCTGGTTGATCGCGACCGCCGCCTCCTTCGTGCTGACGTCGACGGTGTCCAGGGCGCGGGGCACGGTACTGATCGGCTTCATGGCCGCCCGCACCCGGAGCACCTCGCCGTTGGTCATGCCGCCCTCGATGCCGCCGGCGCGGTCGGTGCGCCGCGACAGGCTCTGCCCCCCGTCCACGGAGTCGACCAGCTCGATCTCGTCGTGGGCGACCGAGCCGCGGCGGCGGGCGGTCTCCAGACCGTCACCGACCTCCACGGCCTTCACCGACTGGACGCCCATCAGCGCTCCGGCCAGCCGGGAGTCCAGCCGGCGGTCCCAGTGCACGTGGCTGCCCAGACCCGGCGGCAGGCCGTGCACGACCACCTCGATCACGCCGCCGAGGGTGTCGCCGGACTTCCGGGCGTCGTCGACCTCGGCGACCATCAGGCCGCTGGTGTCCGGGTCGGCGCAGCGGACCGGGTCCTCGTCGATCCGGGGGTTGTCCGCGGGACCGGGGAGGACGCCGGACGGCACGGTGACCGGACCGATGCCGACGACGTGGCTGACCACCTGCACGCCGAGCACCTGGTCGAGGAACTGGCGGGCCACGGTGCCGAGCGCCACCCGGGCCGCGGTCTCCCGGGCGCTGGCGCGCTCCAGCACGGGGCGCACGTCGTCGAAGCCGTACTTCTGCAGCCCGGCGAGGTCGGCGTGGCCGGGGCGGGGCCGGGTGAGCGGGGCGTTGCGCGCCTGCCCCTCGAGCACCTGCGGGTCGACCGGGTCGGCGGACATCACGGTGGACCACTTGGGCCACTCGGTGTTGCCGATCTGGACGGCGATCGGCCCGCCCTGGGTGATCCCGTGCCGGACGCCGCCGGTGAGGGTGACGACGTCCTCCTCGAAGCTCATCCGAGCGCTGCGGCCGTGCCCCAGGCGGCGGCGGGCGAGCTGGGCGTCGAGGTCGGTGGTCTGCACCCGCACGCCCGCGGGGAGACCTTCGAGGATGGCGGTGAGCTGCTGGCCGTGCGACTCACCGGCGGTCAGCCAGCGCAACATGGGCCAGATCATGCCAGCCGCCCGGCGCGGGCCCTGGGCTCACCCCGGGCGCCCGGGCTCAGGCTCCCGGCAGCGGTCCCGCCAGGGCGAGGGCGACGTAGGCGCCGAGCAGCAGCGGCGGGCCGAACGCGATCGCCGTCCGCCACTGCGCGCGACCGGTGGCGATCAGCAGCAGCGACCCGAGCGCGCCGATCAGCAGCCCGGCGAACACCCCGGTGAGCAGCACGTCCCACCCGGCCCAGCCCAGCAGCAGGCCGAGCAGCCCGAGCAGCTTGACGTCCCCGCCGCCGAACGACCGGGGGTCGACCAGCCGGACCCCGGTGAGCACCGCCCACGCCACGGCGGCGGCGAGCAGGGCCCGGCCCACGGCCGGCCAGGTGCCGGTGACGGCGGCGTCCACCGTGAGCGCGGCGGCGACGCCGAGCGCCGCCGGCGCGGTGACCCGGTCGGGCAGCCGGTGGCTGGCCAGGTCGACCCCGGCCAGGACGACGGCGGCCCCGCCGAACCAGGCCAGCGCGACGGCGGCCGGCCGCAGGCCGGCGAGGACGGGCGCGGCCGCGATCGCCGCCGCGGCGACCAGGCAGGTGGCGACGACGCGGCGGGGAGCCGGCCGGGCAGTGGGGTCACGCCGGGCCAGCCGCACCGTCGCGGCGGCCAGCCGCGGGCCCAGCAGCCCACCGAGCAGGGCGCCGGCGGCGGCCAACGCGGCGATCACCGGGGGCGGGTCAGGCGTCCAGCGCGGCGCGCATCGCCGCGATCGGCGCGGGCAGCCCGGTCATCAGCTCCACCTGCGCGGTGGCCTGCCAGAACAGCACCTCCAGGCCGCTGATCGTGGCGCCGCCGGCCTCCTGCACCCGCTGCGCCAGCGGGGTGGGCCAGCCGGCGTAGAGCACGTCGAGCACCGTCTGCCCGCGCCACCAGGCCAGGTCGGCCACGGCCGACTGCCCGGCCACGGGCACGGTGCTCACCACGACGGGTGCTGCCACGGTGCCGGTGCGGTCCAGCCGCTGCACGTCGGCGGTGACGCCCAGCTCGTCGATGACCCGCAGCAGGTCCCGGGCGCGGGCCGGCTCCCGGACGACGACGTCGATCCGCCGGGCGCCCAGCGACGCCAGGGCGGTGACCGCGGCGGCCGCGGTGCCGCCCGCGCCCAGCACGGCGGCGTGGTCGACCTGCTCGACCCCGCCCAGCTGCAAGGCCATCCCGACGCCCTGGACGTCGGTGTTCTCCGCCCGCCAGCCGCGGTCGGTGCGCACCAGCGTGTTGGCCGCGTGCAGCAGCCGGGGCAGCTGGTCGACCTCGTCGGCGACCTCGACCGCCGCCTGCTTGCACGGCATGGTCACCGAGAAGCCGCGCCACTCGGGGCCCAACCCGGCCAGCAGCACCGGCAGGTCCTCCGCGCCGATGTCCAGCGCGTCGTACGTCCAGCCGTCCAGGCCCAGCGCCGCGTAGGCCGCCCGGTGCAGCAGCGGGGACAAGGAGTGGCTGACCGGCCGGCCGAGGACGGCGGCACGCCCGCCCACCCCCGGCCCGCCGCTCAGTTGCCCGGGTTGTCCCGCAGCCACTGCTGGAAGAGCAGGACGTTCTGCTGGTGCTCCTGGCCGGTCACCGCGAAGCGGGTCTCCCCGGTGTCGGGGTCGACCACCACGAAGTAGCGCCAGTCGCCCGGGGTCGGGTTGAGCACCGCGGCGATCGCGTCCTCGCCAGGGTTGCTGATCGCGCCCGGCGGCAGCCCCGGGTTCGCGTAGGTGTTGTACGGCGACGGGTTGGCCCGGTCCTCCGCCGTCGTGGTGATGCCGCTCTTGCCGTTGGCGTAGTTGACGGTGGTGTCCAGCTGCAGCGCCATGCCGTCGGCCAGCCGGTTCTCCAGCACCCGCGCCACCATGCCCATGTCGGTGACGTTGCCGGCCTCGGCCTGCACCAGGCTGGCCTTGGTGACGACCTCCAGCCGCCGCTCGGCCGGCACGTTCAGCTGGGTGAGCACCTGGTCGGCGCGCGTGATCATCGCCGAGAGGACCGAGGTGGGGGTGTCGTCGGGGGTCACGTCGTAGGTCGCCGGGAAGAGGAAGCCCTCGAGCATGCCGCCGGCGTAGGCCGGCAGACCGAGCGCCGCCGGGTCGGCCGCGGCCGCCTCCCACTCGGCCAGCGGGATGCCGGTCGCCTCGGCCAGCTGGGCCAGCGTCTGGGTGACGGTGAGGCCTTCGCGCAGGGTGACCTTGGTGACCATGCGGGTCTCGGGGTGCAGCATCAGGTCCAGGGCCGCGGCGCCGGACATCTGCTCCCGCATCGCGTAGACGCCGGGCTGGATGCCGGTGGCCGAGGAGTCGGCCTCGGCCGCCTCCAGGAACGGACCGGTCGAGGCGATGACGCCGGCGGACTCCAGCGCACCGGCGATCGCCCGCAACGAGTCGCCCTGGTTCACCCGCACCTCGACGGCGCCGGTGCCGGCACCGGTGTAGTCCTCCGACGCCGGGTTGAGCGTGCGCCACAGCGCCTGCCCGCCGAACACGATGCCCGCGACCAGCCCGCCGAGCACCAGCAGCGACAGCACGATCGTCACCGGGCGGCGACGGCCGCTCGGTGCGCCTCCGCCACGGCTGGACCCGCCGCGACGGCCGCGACCGCCGCCACCGGAGCCGCCGCCGCCCAGGACGTCCAGGCCACCGGTCCCGTCGTGCGGGACGTCGTCGGGGTGCTGGTCGTCGGACTCCATGCCGCCATGGTGCACGTTGTCGGGGGATCCGTGGTCGGTGCGGCCCTCGTCCCCGTCCAGGTCACCGCCCTGGCGCCACTCCTGCTCCGACCACGCGAGGGCGTCGTCGCGGGTCCAGGCGGTGTCGTCGTCGGCACCGAACTCGTCGGCGTCCTGCTCCCGGGCGGGACCGTCGGCCCGGACCACGGGGTGGACCTCGGTGGCGATCTCGCCGGTGTTCAGCGCCGGCGCCGTGGCCGCAGCCGCTGGCCGGGCACCGACGAGCACGCCCAGGCCGCCGGCCGGCGGCGGCACATCGGGCACCAGCCGGCGCCCGGCGCGCCAGCTCGGGTCGGTGTCGCCCACGGTGAAGCGGTCGTCGTCGAGTGCGGGCTCGACCGGGTCGCCGGCGCGCGGCTGCGGGCGGTCGTCGTCGGGGGTCCGCCCGGCCGGGACCCGCCGGCCGGACGGGACACGGCCCGGTGCCAGCGGTGGGACGTCGAGCTCGGTGGTGCGCGGTGCGACGTCCGCGGCCGGCCGCGCGGCGGGCACCGTGCCGGCGGCGCGGGCCCAGCCGGCCGGCGTCGCAGCAGCCGCGGCGCCGCCGCGCAGCACCCGGGAGCCGGGCAGGGCGCCGGTGTCGGACTCGGCCATGTGCCGCCGACGGCCGGGCCGGCCGGCGGGACGGTCGTCCTGGTCGTCCGCCAGCCCCGTCGTGGCGCCGTTCCAGGCGGCCAGCAGCTCGGCGGCGGGGCGTCCGGAGCCCTCGACCGCGTCGAGTCCGGAGTGTCGGCCGCGCGGGCGCGGCGTCGTCGGGTCGGTCACGAGGTGCGCCCCCCGGAGTCGGGGCCAGTGCGAGGTCGCCTGTCGAGATGGCTCTGCAAGATGACGACCGCGGCGGCCTGGTCGATCACCGACCGCTGCCGGCGGCTGTCGATGCCCCGGGCACGCAGGTGAGTGGCGGCGGTCACGGTGGAGAGCCTTTCGTCGACGAGGTGCACGGGGACGTCCCCGATGCGGCTGGCCAGATCCTGAGCGTATGCGCTGGCATCTCTTGCCGAGGACCCTGACGCACCGGAGAGGTGCTTTGGCAATCCCACAACCACCTCGACCACCTCGTGTGTCACAACCAGCCCAGCCAGGTGGTCCAGGTCCCGCTGGTCCTTGGCGCGGCGCACGGTCTCCAACGGGCTGGCGAGCATGCCGGTCGCGTCGGAGAGGGCGACGCCGACCCGGACCGTGCCGACGTCGATGCCCAGCCGCCGACCCGGGACCCAGACCGCGCCGGACCCGTCCGGCTCGGTCACGGTCGGTTCCGCGGGTCGGCGTCCTCGGCCGCTGCGGTGGGCTCCTCGACGGTGGACTCCCCGGCGGTGCGCTCCGCTGCGGTGGCCGGTTCGGCGCGGCGGGCCGCGCCGGGGACCTGGGGTGGGTAGCCGCCCAGGCGGAGCTCGCCGGTCTGCGGGGCCTGCGGCGACGACCGGTGCAGCGCGGGCAGCGGGAAGGGCACGCGCTCGGTGTGGTGCTGCCCGGTGCCGTGCTGCCCGGTGTGGTCCTGCCCGGTGTGGTCCTGCCCGGTGTGGTGCTGCCCGGTGCCGTGCTGCGCCTCGCCGGCCCACTCACCGCCCCGCGGTCCGGCCGGACCGTCGTCCGTCGGTGCCCGGCCGGGCACCGGCGGACGGCCGGTCCGGGCGATCGGCTCCTCCCCCGGTCCGGTACCGGGCCCGTCGGACGAACTGGTCACGAGCCGGCCGCCCCGATCGCCTGCTGGACGGCGGCGAGCGCCGCCGGGATGCCCGCGGGGTCGGTGCCGCCCCCCTGGGCGACGTCCGGCTTGCCGCCGCCACGGCCGCCGACCGGGCCGGCCGCCGCCTTGAGCAGGTCGTTGGCGGAGAGCCCGCGCTGCTGCGCGGCCGGGTTCACCGCGGCGATGAGGGCGACCTTGCCGTCGGCCGCGGAGGCGAGCACGACCGCGGCCGGCTTCTCCCCGAGGCGGCCCCGGACGTCCAGGGCGAGGCTGCGCAGGTCGCCACCGGACAGGCCGGCCGGCGCCCCGGTGACCACCGCGACGCCGCCCACGTCGGTCGCCGCCCCGGCCAGGTC
This sequence comes from Modestobacter roseus, assembly GCF_007994135.1. NCBI lineage: Bacteria > Bacillati > Actinomycetota > Actinomycetes > Geodermatophilales > Geodermatophilaceae > Modestobacter > Modestobacter roseus. The sequence goes on along the minus strand of NZ_VLKF01000001.1, from coordinate 1,043,299 downwards.
ACCGGCGGCGGCCAGCGTCTGCTGGGCGCGCAGGTCGGCGAGCTCCTTGTCGGCGTCGCGGAGCCGGGACAGCATGCCGCTGACCCGGTCGACGATGCCGTCCTGCGGCGTCTTGAGCAGGTCGGCGAGCTGGCGCACCAGGTCGCGCTCCCGGGCCAGGTAGCGGAAGCCCTCCAGGCCCACGGCCGCCTCGACCCGGCGGGCACCGGACCCGACCGAGCTCTCGCCGGTCAGGGCCAGGGTGCCGATCTGCGCGCTCCCGCGCACGTGGGTGCCACCGCAGAGCTCACGGGACCACTCACCGCCGATCTCGACGACGCGGACCTGCTCGCCGTAGGTCTCACCGAACAGCGCCAGCGCGCCGAACTCCCGGGCCTCGGGGAGCGTCATGTACAGGGCGCGGACCCCGTGGTCGGCGCGGACGGCGGCGTTGGCGACGTCCTCGATGTCCAGCCGCTGCTGCGGGGTGAGCGCGCCCTGCCAGGCGAAGTCCAGCCGCAGGTAGCCGGGTCGGTTGTACGAGCCGGACTGGAGGGCCTGCGGGCCGAGCACCTGGCGCAGCGCGGCGTGCAGGACGTGCGTGCCGGAGTGCGCCTGGCACGCCGACAGCCGCCACTCGCGGTCGACCTGGGCGGTGAGCTCGGTGCCGGCGCGCAGCTCGCCCTCGAGGACCCGCACCTGGTGGGCGACCAGGCCCTTGACCGGGCGCTGCACGTCGATGACCTCGGCGCGGCCGCCGTCCCAGGTGAGCTCGCCGGCGTCGGCGACCTGACCGCCGGACTCGGCGTAGAAGGGGGTGCGGTCCAGCACGACCCGGGTGATGCCGCCGGCGCCGACGACCGGCTCGGCGTCGCCGCTGGTGGCGTCGTCGGACTCGTCGACGACGCCCAGCACGCGGGAGTCGGTGCGCAGGGCGTCGTACGCGCGCCAGTCGGTCGGGCCGAACTCGCTGAGCAGCCGGCGGTAGGCCAGCACGTCGACCGAGCCGGTGCGCTTGGCCCGGGCATCGGCGCGGGCGCGGTCGCGCTGCTCCTTCATCAGGGCGCGGAACCCGGACTCGTCGACGGTGACGCCCTGCTCGGCGGCCATCTCCAGGGTGACGTCGATCGGGAAGCCGTAGGTGTCGTGCAGCGAGAACGCCTGCGCACCCGACAGGGCCGGCGTGCCGGACTGCTTCGCCTGGCCGACCGCGGTGTCGAACAGCGCCGTCCCCGCGGTGAGGGTGCGCCGGAACGCCTCCTCCTCGGCGTAGGCGACCCCGGAGATCCGGGCGAAGTCGCCCGCGAGCTCGGGGTAGCTGGCGCTCATCGCGTCGCGGGACACCGGCAGCAGCTCCGGCAGCGTGGCCTCGTCGACGCCGAGCAGCTTCATCGACCGGACGGCGCGGCGCAGCAGCCGCCGGAGGATGTACCCGCGCCCCTCGTTGCCGGGGGTGACGCCGTCGCCGATGAGCATCAGCCCGCTGCGCACGTGGTCGGCGACCACCCGCAGCCGGACGTCCGCCTCGTGGTCGGCGCCGTAGCGGACGCCGGCCAGGTCGGCGGCCCGGCGCAGCACCGGGGCGACCTCGTCGATCTCGTACATGTTGTCGACGCCCTGCAGCAGGTAGGCCACCCGCTCCAGGCCCATGCCGGTGTCGATGTTCTGCTTGGGCAGGTCGCCGAGGATCGGGAAGTCCTTGCCCTCCCCCGGGCCCCGCTCGTACTGCATGAAGACCAGGTTCCAGATCTCCAGGTAGCGGTCGCCGGTCGGGTCGACCGCCGGGCCGCCACCGGGCCCGAACTCCGGACCGCGGTCGTAGTGGATCTCCGAGCAGGGACCGGCCGGGCCGGGCGCTCCCGTCGACCAGTAGTTGTCGTCCATCCCGCGCCGCTGGATGCGCTCCTCCGGGACGTACGCGCGCCAGGCCGCAAAGGCCTCGTCGTCGTCCAGGTAGACGGTCGGCCAGATCCGCTCCGGGTCGAGCCCCAGCCCGCCGTCGGCCACCGACCCGGTCACCAGCTCCCAGGCGTACTGGATCGCCTCGGTCTTGAAGTAGTCACCGAAGGAGAAGTTGCCGTTCATCTGGAAGAACGTGCCGTGCCGGGTGGTCTTGCCCACCTCCTCGATGTCGAGGGTGCGGACGCACTTCTGCACGCTGGTGGCCCGCGGGTACGGGGCGGGCTCCCGGCCGGTCAGGTACGGGATGAACGGCACCATCCCGGCCACGGTGAACAGCAGCGAGGGGTCGGGCGACACCAGCGAGGCGCTGGGGACGACGGTGTGCCCACGCTGCTCGAAGTGCTCCAGGAAGCGGCGGCGGATCTCGGCGGTCTGCATGCGGTGGGTCTCGGTTCTCCAGCCAGCGGGTGCTGCCCGGTCGGGGCAGCGGGGAGGGTGGGGCTCAGCTGTCCGCGGCGTGCGCGCCGCGGCGGGAGGGCAGCTCGACCTGCGAGCTGTCGGGCAGCGGCGCGTCCAGGCCGGTGCCCGCGCGCAGCTCCTCCTCGCGCTCGACCATCGCGGCCCGGACGTCGGCACCGAAGTCACCGATCGCGTCGGCCAGCTCGCGGAGCCCGTCGGCGAGGTTGCCGGCCATCGACTGCGGCGTCAGCTTCTCCGCGGTCTGGGACAGCTTGCGCACGACCAGGACGCCGATGGTGACCCCCATGGTCAGCCAGAACAGCCGGCGCATCAGGCGGCCTTCCGGGCGGAGCGGCGGGCCCGCCGCTCGTCCTTGACCGAGCGCTGGGCGTCGGCGAGCGCCTGGCCCTCGCGCTTCTTGCGGGCGGCGCTGCGCACGCCGTAGCTGAACGCGGCCACCTTGATCAGCGGGCTGCCGAGGGTGGCGGCGAAGACGCTGGTCAGCGCGGCCACGTTGCTCGAGACGTTGGCCGCGTTGCCGGTGATGTCGTCGACCCGCTCCAGGTTGGCGTTGACGTGGGTGACCGTCGTCGACGCCTGGCTCAGGATCGGCTGGCTCTGCTCCCGGACCTGCCGGATGGTCAGCGTGGTCTCGTCCAGCGTGCGGCCCAGCTTCATCAGCGGCACGGCCACGATGAGCACCAGCAACGCCACCGCGATGGCTGCGATCAGCCCGGCGATCTCTCCTGCGGACACGTGGTGGGTCCCCTTCGTCGTCTTCTGCGTGCGCGGTGGTCCGACCACCGGTCGAGCAACCCTAGCTGTGTCCGCCGACGGTCAGCCCCGCCGTCGGCCGTGCGCACTGGTCAGGCGCCCTGCTCCGGTCCGCTCCTCGCTCGTCCCTCGCTGCGATGCTCCCGCAGCGGTCGCCTGACGATCGCCCGCAGCTTGGCCAGCCGGACGCCGATCTGTGCCTCCACGCCGCGGCCGGTCGGCCGGTAGTAGTCGCGGCCCACCAGGGCGTCGGGCGGGTACTGCTGCGGCACGACGCCGTCGGGGTGGTCGTGCGGGTAGGAGTAGGTCTTCCCGTGGCCGAGCTTCTTCGCCCCCGCGTAGTGCGCGTCGCGCAGGCCCGGTGGCACCGGGCCGGCCAGCCCGGCGCGCACGTCACCGACGGACTCCCCGATCGCCACGGTCAGCGCGTTGGACTTGGCGGCGGTGGCCAGGTGGGCGACCGCCTGCGCCAGCGGGAAGTGCCCCTCCGGCATGCCGATGAAGGCCACCGCCTCGGCTGCGGCGACCGCGGTCTGCAAGGCGGTGGGGTCGGCCATGCCGATGTCCTCGCTGGCGGAGATGACCAGCCGGCGGGCGATGAAGCGGGGGTCCTCCCCCGCCTCCACCATCCGGGCCAGGTAGTGCATGGCGGCGTCGACGTCGGAGCCGCGGATGGATTTGATCAGCGCGCTGGCGACGTCGTAGTGCATGTCGCCGGCGCGGTCGTAGCGGACCGCGGCCTGGGCCACCGCGGTCTCCAGCGTCTGCAGGTCGATCTCGGTCGCGCCGGCGGCGAGCGCGGCCCCCGCCCCGGACTCCAGCGCGGTCAGCGCCTTGCGACCGTCGCCGCCGGCGATGCGCACCAGGTGCTCCTCGGCCTCGGCGCTCAGCGTCACCGCGCCGTCCAGGCCCCGGTCGCTGGTCAGCGCCCGGCGCAGCAGCGTGCGGACGTCGTCGTCGCCCAGCGGCTGCAGGGCGAGCACCAGGCTGCGGGACAGCAGCGGGCTGACGACGGAGAAGAACGGGTTCTCCGTGGTGGCCGCGATCAGGCTGACGATCCGGTCCTCCACCGCGGACAGCAGGGAGTCCTGCTGGGTCTTGGAGAAGCGGTGCACCTCGTCGATGAACAGCACGGTGCGCCGGCCGGCCATGGTCAGCTCGCGCTTGGCCGAGCTGATGACGGCGCGGACCTCCTTGACCCCGGAGTCCAGCGCGGACAGCTGCACGAACTGGCGCTTGGTGGCCAGGCTGATCACGTGCGCCAGCGTGGTCTTGCCGGTGCCGGGCGGGCCGTAGAGCACCAGGGACATCGGTTCGTCGGCCTCGACCAGCCGGCGCAGGGGCGCCCGGGGGCCGAGGAGGTGGGACTGCCCGACGACCTCGTCCAGCGAGCGGGGCCGCATGCGGACCGCCAGCGGCGCACCCGGGTCGACGGGCGCGGCGCCGTCCTCGTCGGGGGCGGGGTCGAACAGCGAACTCACGGTTGCGACGCTACCCGCGGGGCACGACAGGCCCATGCAGCAGCGACGCATCGGCGACCGCACCGTCAGCGCCATCGGGCTCGGGGCGATGCCCCTGTCCACCAAGGACGACCGCCCGTCCCCGGCCGACGCGGAGGCGGTGGTGCACGCGGCGCTCGACGCCGGCGTGACGCTGATCGACACCGCGGACGCCTACGCCCGCGACGAGGCGGAGTTCGGCCACAACGAGGAGCTGGTCGCCCGGGCGCTGCGCTCGGCCGGCTCTTCCGACGACGTGCTGGTCGCCACCAAGGGCGGACACACCCGGCGCGGCGCCGACTGGGAGCTGGACGGGTCGCCGTCCTACCTGCGCCGGGCCTGCGAGGCCTCGCTGCGCCGGCTGGGCGTCGAGGCGATCGGGCTGTACCAGTTCCACCGGCCCGACCCGGCGGTGCCGTGGGAGGAGTCGATGGGTGCGCTGCGCTCGCTCGTCGACGACGGGCTGGTGCAGCTGGCCGGGATCTCCAACGCCGACGTCGCCCAGATCGACAGCGCCCGACAGATCGTCGGCCCGGCACTGGTGAGCGTGCAGAACCAGTTCTCCCCCGGCTGGCGCTCCTCGGCCGGCGAGCTGGCGCACTGCGCGGAGCTGGGGGTGGCGTTCATCCCGTGGAGCCCGTTCGGCGGGGTGGGCTCGGCGAAGTCGCTCGGCTCGACCGCCGGCGCGTTCGCCGCCGTGGCCGACGAGCTGGGGGTCTCGGTGTTCCAGGTTGCGCTCGCCTGGCACCTGGCGCAGGCCGACGTCGTCGTGCCCATCCCCGGCGCCTCCCGCGCCGAGTCGATCACCAACTCCGCTGCGGCCGCGGACCTGCAGCTCAGCCCCGACCAGCTCGCCCGCCTCGACTCCGCCGGCTGACCGCCCTCCCGCCCGCCCCGCCCCGCCCCGCCCCGCCCCGTGTTGATCATGGGCGTCTTGCCGATGACACGCCGCCGGAGGGCGTGTCCCCGGCCGGATCGCCCATGATCAACGAATCCCGCAGTCGTTACAGCCACTGCATCCACAGCCAGCGGGCTGTCCACAGAAGCCGTGGACACCTCGTCCGCGGCCGCCCCGGCCGTGAGGGTCAGCGTCGTGGACGACGTCGGACTGGACGGCAGCTACACGTGGGCGGGCGCACGCGCCGCGGGCCTGAGCCGACGGCAGGTGGAACGCGACGGCCGCCGTCTCGGGCACGGGCTCTACCTCTCCTGCGCTGCTGAGCCCTCGCTGCGTGAGCTCTGCAGGGCGTGGGCGCAGGTGCTGCCGACCGGCGCCGTCTTCGGTGGCTCGACGGCGGCAGTCCTGCTCGGCGCTCCCCTGGCCCAGCCGTCCCGGCTGACGGTCGTGGTCCCGTCGGGCGTGGTCGTGCCCGCACGGCCCCAGCTGGTCCGCCACGAGCGCTGCATGGCGGACGAGGACGTGACGGAGGTCGACGGCGTCCGCGTCACGTCCGGTGCGCAGACGTTCCTCGACCTGGCCGCGAGCCTGCCCCCGGCCGAGCTGGTGGCCGTCGGTGATGCGCTGTACCGCCGGGACCGTCTCGACCCCGACCGACTGGCCGAGCGTCTGGCCCGTGCGGGCCGGGTCCGCGGTGTCGTCCGGGCCCGCGCCTGCGCTCCACTGCTGTGTCGGGAGGCCATGTCCCGGCCCGAGAGCCTGGTGCGGTTCTGGCTCGTGGACAGCGACCTGCCTGACCCGGAACCCCAGGTCGCCGTGGTCGACCGCTGGGACCGTGTGGTCGTGCACGGCGACCTCGGTTACCGCGACTGGAAGATCGCGCTGGAGTACGAGGGACGGCAGCACGCCGAGCCCGAGCAGTTCCGCCGTGACGTCGACCGCTACTCCCTGACCGCGCTCGACGGGTGGCTGGTGCTGAGGTTCGCCGACCACCACCTGACCGGGCCGCGCACCGTGGTCGAGCGGACCCGCCGGGCGTTGGTCAGCCGCGGCTGGCGACCGCCCCCGAATTGATCATGGGCGCCTTGCCAGTGGCGCGCCGGGAGACGGCGCGGCACCGGGCAAGACGCCCATGATCAACAACCGGGAAGGGCGAGGGGTCAGGCCTTCTTCGACGGGTCGCTCGGGCCGGGCGCGCCCGGCTCGCCGGGGGCGGGCTCGGCGTCGGGGTCGACGTCGATGCCGGCCTCCGTGCGCTGCGCCGCGGTGATCGGCGTCGGCGCGCCGGTCAGCGGGTCGTAGCCGGCGCCGGTCTTCGGGAAGGCGATGACCTCGCGGATGGAGTCCACCCCGGCCAGCAGCGCGGTGAGCCGGTCCCAGCCGATCGCGGCACCGGCGTGTGGCGGCGGGCCGTAGTCGAAGGCCTCCAGGAAGAAGCCGAACCGCTCGCGGGCCTCCTCCGTCGACATGCCGATCGCCTCGAACACCCGCTCCTGCAGCGCCGCGTCGGCGATGCGGACCGAGCCGCTCATCAGCTCGTTGCCGTTGCACACCAGGTCGTAGGCGTCCGACAGCGCCGCGCCCTTGTCGGCCTCGAAGGAGTCGCGGAACTCCGGGGTGGGCGAGGTGAACGGGTGGTGCATGAAGGTCCAGTCGCCGTCCTCGGTCTCCTCGAACATCGGGAAGTCCACGACGAACAGGAACGACCACGAGCCCGGCTCGATCAGCTCGAGGCGCCTGGCCACCTCGTTGCGCGCGGCGCCCAGCAGCTCCTGCGCCCCGCGGCGGGCCCCGGCGGCGAAGAAGACGCAGTCACCGGGCTCGGCGCCGACGGCCTCGACCAGCCCGGCCCGCTCGGCCTCGGAGATGTTCTTCGCGACCGGGCCACCGAGGGTGCCGTCCTCGGCGATGGTGACGTAGGCCAGGCCCTTGGCGCCGCGGGAACGGGCCCAGTCCTGCCACGCGTCGAACGCCCGCCGCGGCTGTGAGCCGCCGCCGGGCATCACGATCGCGCCGACGTAGGGCGCCTGGAACACCCGGAACGGGGTGTCGGCGAAGTACGACGTCAGCTCGGTCAGCTCGACGCCGAACCGCAGGTCGGGCTTGTCGGAGCCGAACCGGTCCATCGCCTCGCGGTAGGTCATCCGCGGGATGGCGGGCAGCTCGTAGGCCGCCAGCTGCGACCACAGCGCCCGGATGACGTCCTCGGCGACGGCCAGCACGTCGTCCCGGTCGACGAAGCTCATCTCGAAGTCCAGCTGGGTGAACTCCGGCTGGCGGTCGGCGCGGAAGTCCTCGTCTCGGAAGGCGCGGGCGATCTGGTAGTACCGCTCCAGCCCACCGATCATCAGCAGCTGCTTGAACAGCTGTGGCGACTGCGGCAGGGCGTACCAGTGCCCGGGCTGCAACCGCACCGGGACGACGAAGTCGCGGGCGCCCTCGGGGGTGGAGCGGGTCAGCGACGGGGTCTCGACCTCGACGAAGCCCTTCTCGGCCATCACGTTCCGGGCGATCCTGTTGATCTCGCTGCGCAGCCGCAGCGCCGCAGCCGGGCCCTGCCGGCGCAGGTCGAGGTAGCGGTACTTGTACCGGACGTCGTCCCCGGCGGCCTGCGCGGTCTCGATCGGGAACGGCAGCGGCGCCGAGGCCGACAGCACCTCCAGCGTGGACGCGACCACCTCGATGGCACCGGTGGGCAGCTCGGGGTTCTCGTTGCCGGCCGGGCGCGCCTGCACCTGACCGGTCACCAGCACGCAGTACTCGTTGCGCAGGGCGTGCGCCTCCTCCTCGCGGACGACGACCTGGGCGTAGCCGGAGGAGTCGCGCAGGTCGAGGAAGACGACCCCGCCGTGGTCGCGGCGGCGGGCGACCCAGCCGGCGAGGGTGACCGTGGAGCCGGCGTCGGAGGCGCGCAGCGTTCCGGCGTCGTGGGTGCGGAGCACGTTTCAGGCCCTTCAGAGGGTGGTGGGGTGGGACGGATGAGGGGAGCGGTTCACCAGCGGTCGTGCACGGAGGCGCGGATGCGCTCGTCGTACACGCGCTCGAGATCGGCCAGCTGGCCCTCGGTGAGCGGCGGGAGCGAGGCGGCGGCGACGTTGTCCAGCGCCTGCCGGACGTTGCGGGCGCCGGGGATGACGGTGGTGACGCCGGGCTGGTCGATGACCCAGCGCAGCGCGAACCCGGCGGTGGAGACGTCCGGCCCGGCGATCTCGGCGACCTCGCGCGCAGCGGCCACGCCGACCTCGAACGGCACGCCGGCGAACGTCTCGCCGACGTCGAAGGCCTCGCCGTTGCGGTTGTAGGTGCGGTGGTCGTCGGCGGCGAAGGTGGTGTCGGTGGAGTACTTCCCCGACAGCAGGCCGCTGGCCAGCGGCACCCGGGCGAGGATGCCGACCTCGGCGCGCTGCGCGGCGGGCAGCAGCTGCTCCAGCGGCTTGCGGCGGAAGATGTTCAGGATGACCTGGATGGACTGCACGCCGGGGTGCTGCAGCGCGGTGAGCCCCTCGGTCACGGTCTCCACCGAGACGCCGTAGGCGGCGATCGCCTGCTCCTCGACCAGCGCGTCCAGGGTGTCGTAGACCCGCTCGTCGGAGTAGACGGTGGGCGGCGGGCAGTGCAGCTGCACCAGGTCGAGGGTGTCGACGCCGAGGTTGGTCCGCGAGCGGTCGATCCAGGCGCGCAGGTTCGCCGGGGTGTACTCCTCGGCGGTGAACGGGTCGGCGCGCCGGCCGGCCTTGGTGGCGACGAACGGGCGCTCGCCGCGGGCGGCCAGCGCGGCGCGGATGCGCTGCTCGGAGCGGCCGTCGCCGTAGACGTCGGCGGTGTCGAGCAGGGTCACCCCGGCGTCGAGCGCGGCGTCCAGGACGGCGGCGGCGTCGGCCTCGGTGACCTCGCCCCAGTCACCACCCAGCTGCCAGGTGCCGAGTCCGACGACGGACACGTCGGCGCCGGTGCGGCCGAGCGGGCGGGTCTCGAGCGGGGTCGAGGAAGTCACAGTCACCCACCAACCGTCGCACGCACGCGCTCGAACAGCTCGCCCAGGGGGACGGCGACCTGCTCCTGGGTGCGCAGGTCCTTCAGCTGGGCCACCCCGTCGGCGAGGTCCCGCTCGCCCAGGACGACGGCGTGCGTGGCGCCGGAGCGGTCGGCGGCCTTCATCGCGCCCTTGAGGCCGCGGTCGCCGTAGACGGTGTCGGCCGAGACGCCGGCCTCGCGGAGCTGCCCGACCAGCCGGACGGCGACGCGCTTGGCCTCCGCGCCCAACGGCACCACGAAGGCCTGCACCCCCGCGGCCGCACCGATGTCGAGCCCCTCGGCCTGCACCGCCAGCAGGGTGCGGTCGACGCCGACGGCGTACCCGATGCCGGACAGGTCCGGACCGCCGAGCGCGGCGGAGAGCCCGTCGTAGCGCCCACCGCCGCCGATCGCCGACTGCGCGCCCAGGCCGGAGTGCACGAACTCGAACGTCGTCTTCGTGTAGTAGTCCAGGCCGCGGACCAGCCGCGGCGCCTCGGTCCAGGGCACGCCCAGGTCGCTGAGGTGCTGCCGGACGGCGTCGTAGTGCGCCTTGGTGGTGTCCGAGAGGTGGTCGACCATCAGCGGGGCGTCGGTGAGCTGGGCCTGCACCTCGGGCCGCTTGTCGTCCAGCACCCGCAGCGGGTTGATCTCCGCCCGGCGCCGGGTGTCCTCGTCGAGGTCGAGACCAGCCAGGTAGTCCACCAGCAGCTCGCGGTACTGCGGCCGGCACGTCGCGTCGCCGAGCGAGGTGAGCAGCAGCTCGACGTCGCGCAGGCCCAGGTCGCGGAACCCCTGGGCGGCCAGCGCCACCACCTCGGCGTCCAGCGCCGGGTCGTCGACGCCGAGGGCCTCGCAGTCGACCTGGGTGAAGTGCCGGTACCGGCCGGCCTGCGGCCGCTCGTAGCGGAACGCCGAACCGACCGCCCACATCTTCACCGGCAGCGCACCGGAGTACAGCCGGTGCTCGATGAACGCGCGCATCAGCCCGGCGGTGAGCTCAGGGCGCAGCGTCAGCGACCGGCCGCCACGGTCGGTGAAGGTGTACATCTCCTTGGCGACGACGTCGGTGGACTCCCCCACCCCGCGGGAGAACACCGCGGTGTCCTCGAACGTCGGCGTCTCGACGTACCCGTAGCCCGCCCGGCGCAGCGGCGCGGTCAGGGTGTCGCGCACGGCGAGGAACTGCGCCGACGCCGGCGGCAGCGTGTCGAACGTGCCCTTGGGGGCGGTCAGCCCACTCACAGTCCAGGTCCCTTCGGTGCCGAAGCGGCCTCGGCGAGATACGGGTTGGTGGCGCGCTCGCGCCCGATCGTCGTAGCCGGCCCGTGCCCGGGGAGGACGACGGTCTCGTCGTCCAGCGGGAGGACGACGTCGCGCAGCGACCGCAGCATGTCGTCCCACGAACCGCCGGGCAGGTCGACCCGGCCCACCGACCCGGCGAACAGCACGTCCCCGGCGAGCAGCCCGGGCGAGTCCGCGAGGTCGAGGGAGAAGACCACCGAGCCCTGGGTGTGCCCCGGCGCGTGCCGGACGGTCAGGTCCACCCCGGCCAGCGAGAGCGTGGCGCCGTCGGTCAGCACCCGCACGTCGTCGGGCTCGGGGAGGTCGGCCGCCCCGATCAGCGGCGCCAGCTGCGGCCCGTGCCAGCGCACCGGGTCGGCGAGCATGGGGTGGTCGGCCGAGTGCAGGTAGGCCGGGATGTCGTAGCCCGAGCACACCGGCACGACCGAGAAGGTGTGGTCCAGGTGGCCGTGGGTCAGCACGACGGCGACCGGCTGCAGGCCGTTGTCGGCGAGCATGGCGCGCAGCGGCTCGACGGCGTCCATCCCCGGGTCGACGACGACGCACTCCTGCTTCAGCGCCGACGAGCCAGCGCGGGGCGCCACCGCGTAGCAGTTCGTGCCGAACGCGCCGGCGGGGAACGAGCGGATGAGCACCCGTGCAGGTTACGCGGCGGTGATCACGCCGGCCGCGCTGCCAGGGAGCCGCCAGGGAGCGCCCCTACACTGCGCACCTGACGCCGCCCGGGCGCACGGCCGCCGCCGCCCCGGGCCCGACGCCCACCCCGTCCGAGGAGCCCGACACCGTGCCGACCAACAAGCAGCGCCGTGAGGCCGCCCAGCGCCACCTGCAGCGTCAGCTGGAGCGCCGTGAGCAGCTGGCCCGCAAGCGGCGCCGGAACGCGCTGATCGGCGTGACGGTCATCGCGGTGCTGGCCGTGGTGGCCGCCGTCTTCATCATCACCGGGATCACCGGCGAGGACGACACGACCGACACCGCCTCCGGCGCGACCGACACCACCACGGCGCCGGTCGTCGACGGCAGCGACGGCACCTGCGACTTCGTCCCGGACACCTCCGGCAGCGACACCCTCACCGACGTCGGCATCCCGCCTGCCGAGGTGCCGACGACCGGCACGACGGGCCTGACGCTGGCCACCTCCGCCGGTGACATCGGGCTCACCCTGGACCAGGCGAACGCGCCCTGCGCCTCGGCGAGCATGGTCTACCTGGCCCAGCAGGGCTTCTTCGACGACACGCCCTGCCACCGGCTGACCAGCGGCGGCCTGAGCGTGCTGCAGTGCGGCGACCCCAGCGGCACCGGCACCGGTGGCCCCACCTACGACTTCCCGACCCAGGTCACCGGGTCGGAGACCTACCCCCGCGGCACGCTGGCGATGGCGAACGCCGGGCAGGGCACCGACGCCAGCCAGTTCTTCCTGGTCTACGCCGACAGCCAGCTGCAGCCGGACTACACCGTCGTCGGCACGATCGACGAGGCCGGGCTGGCCACGCTGGACGCCATCGCGGCCGCCGGCATCGAGGGCGGCGCCTCCGACGGCGCCCCGGCCACTCCGGTGACCATCGACTCGGCGACCGTCGCCGCACCCTGACCGTTCGCGGGGCTGCGCCGCGCGCCGCACACTGGGGCGCGATGGACGCCGACCCCTACGCCGGCTTCCCGCCGGGGTTCTTCGACCGCAGCGACGACGGGCCGGACGCCGGGTTCTACGACCGGCCCCGGCTCGTCACGCACATCGACGACGGCGCGATCGCCGCCGTCGGTGCGCTGTACGCGGAGCTGGGCATCGACGGTGCGGCGTCGCGGCCCACGCGGGTGCTGGACCTGATGTCGTCCTGGGTGTCGCACTTCCGCACGCCGCCGGCGGAGCTGGTGGTGCTCGGCATGAACGCCGCGGAGCTGGCCGCCAACCCGGCGGCGACGCAGCGGCTGGTGCACGACCTGAACGCCGACCCGCGCATCCCGCTGCCCGACGACGACGTGGACGCCGCCGTCTGCTGCGTGTCGATCGACTACCTCACCCGGCCGGTCGAGGTGCTGGCCGAGGTGGGCCGGGTGCTGCGCCCGGGGGGCGCGCTGGCGATCACCTTCTCCAACCGCTGCTTCCCCACCAAGGCCGTCCGCGGCTGGCTGGCCACCGACGACCAGCAGCACGGCGCCGTCGTCGCCGAGCTGGTGCGCCGCACCGGCCGGTTCACCGAGCCGACGGTGGCCCTGCGCACCCCGCCGGGCCCCGGCGACCCGCTCTACGCCGTGGTCGCCACCCGCACCGGGTAACCCGCCAGGGGTACGACACCGTCCTCCTGAGCGGGGCCCGGAGGGGGACTCGTCCCCTCTCGCCGACGGGAGGGCTGTGCTCAGCTCAGCAGGGGCACGGCTCCTGGCCGCGGTGCGATCCGGAGGATCGCCGTCTAGGCCGTGACGCGCTCCACGTCGAAGACGCCGTCGACGTTGCGCACGGTCTGCAGCACCGCGCCCAGGTGGGCGGGGTCGGCCAGCTCGAAGGTGAACCGGCTGATCGCCACCCGGTCCCGGCTGGTCTGCACCGACGCGGAGAGGATGTTGACCCGCTCGTCGGCCAGCGCCCGGGTGACGTCGGAGAGCAGCCGGTGCCGGTCCAGCGCCTCGACCTGGATGGCCACCAGGAACACCGCGCCGGGCTGGGAGGCCCAGTCGACCTCCACCAGCCGCTCGGGCTTGCTCTGCAGGTCGGCGGCGTTGGTGCAGTCGGTGCGGTGCACGCTCACCCCGCCACCGCGGGTGACGAAGCCCAGGATGTCGTCGCCGGGCACCGGGGTGCAGCACTTGGCGAGCTTGGCCCACACGTCGGTCATGCCGTGCACGACGATGCCCGGGTCGCCGCTGGCCGTGCGGGCGACCGTCCGCTTGGTGGGGATCGCGGTCTCGGCGATGTCCTCGGTGGCGCCCTCGGACCCGCCCAGCGCGGTGAGCAGCTTCTCCACGATCGAGGCCGCGGAGACCTGGTTCTCCCCCACCGCGGCGTACAGCGCGCTGACGTCGGAGAAGTGCAGGTCGGCGGCGAGCGTGGCCAGCGCCTCCCCGCCGAGCAGCCGCTGCAGCGGCAGGCCGGCCTTGCGCATCGCCTTGGTCAGCGCGTCCTTGCCGGCCTCGACGGCGTCCTCGCGCCGCTCCTTGGTGAACCACTGCCGGATCTTGGTCCGCGCCCGCGAGGAGCCGACGAACGCCAGCCAGTCCTTCGACGGGCCGGCGGTCGGCGAGCGGGAGGTGAAGACCTCGACGACGTCGCCGTTGGCGAGCTTGCTGTCCAGGGAGACCAGGTTGCCGTTGACCCGGGCGCCGATGCAGCGGTGCCCGACCTCGGTGTGCACCGCGTAGGCGAAGTCGACCGGGGTCGCCTCGCCGGGCAGGCTGATGACGTCGCCCTTGGGCGTGAAGACGAAGACCTCCTGCGGCCCGAGGTCGTACCGCAGCGTCTCCAGGAACTCCCCGGGCTCCTGCGCCTCGCGCTGCCAGTCCAGCAGCTGGCGCAGCCACAGCATGTCGTCGCCGGCGGTGCCCGGCGCGGGGCCGGCCTGGGTGCCGCCGGTGCGCAGCTTGTCCTTGTACTTCCAGTGCGCCGCGATGCCGTACTCGGCGGTGCGGTGCATCTCGTGGGTGCGGATCTGCAGCTCGACCGGCTTGCCCTGCGGGCCGATCACCGTGGTGTGCAGCGACTGGTACATGTTGAACTTCGGCATCGCCACGAAGTCCTTGAAGCGGCCCGGTACCGGCTGCCAGTGCGCGTGCATGATGCCCAGCGCGGCGTAGACGTCCCGCACCGACTCGACCAGGATGCGGATCCCGACCAGGTCCCAGATGTCGGTGAAGTCCCGGCCGCGGACGATCATCTTCTGGTAGATCGAGTAGTAGTGCTTGGGCCGGCCGGTGACGGTGGCCTCGATCTTCGACGCCTTGAGCTGCTCGGTGACCTGGCTGGTCACCTCGGAGATGAAGGTGTCCCGGGAGGGCGCGCGCTCGGCGACCAGCCGGACGATCTCGTCGTAGCGCTTGGGGTACAGCGTGGCGAACGCGAGGTCCTCCAGCTCCCACTTGATGGTGTTCATGCCCAGCCGGTGCGCCAGCGGGGCGAGGATCTCCAGCGTCTCGCGCGCCTTCTTCTCCTGCTTCTCCGGCGGGAGGAAGCGCAGCGTGCGCATGTTGTGCAGCCGGTCGGCGAGCTTGATGACCAGCACCCGCGGGTCGCGGGACATCGCCACGATCATCTTGCGGATCGTCTCGGCCTGCGCGGCGTCCCCGAACGTGACCTTGTCGATCTTGGTGACGCCATCGACCAGGTGCGCGACCTCGGGGCCGAAGTCGGCCCGGATGGTGTCCAGCGTGACGCCGGTGTCCTCGACGGTGTCGTGCAGCAGCGCGGCCACCAGCGTGGTGGTGTCCATCCCGAGGCCGGCCAGCACGGTCGCGACCGCCAGCGGGTGCGTGATGTAGGGGTCGCCGCTCTTCCGCTTCTGCGGGGCGTGCGCCTCCTCGGCCACGTCGTAGGCCCGCTGCAGCAGCGCCAGGTCGGCCTTGGGGTGGCTCTGCCGGTGCAGCACCGCCAGCGGCTCGAGCACGGGCCGGATGCCGGTGGAGCGCTGGCCGGCGACGATGCGGCGGGCCAGCCGGTCCCGGACCCGCCGGCGGGGTACCGCCTCGGCGTCCCCACCGGGCTCGGGCGCGACGTCGTCGGGACGGCGGACGACCGGCCGCTCGGGCAGGGCCGCGCGGGGCGGCTCGACCTCGACGGCGGGCGCGTCGGACGTCCGCGGTGCGGCGACGTCACCGGCCACGTGAGCTCCTGCCTGTCGAGGAGGGTGGGACCCATCCCATGCTAGCCGCGCCCGGGGCGGGTCGGCCGATCGTGTCCCCCCCGGGCGGGTGGGTGTCAGCTCTGGGGGACCTCGCGGGCCAGCTCGGCCAGCCACACCCGGGCGGTCGCGTCCGACGGCGCCCGCCAGTCGCCCCGCGGGGAGAGCGAGCCCCCGGCGGAGACCTTCGGGCCGTTCGGCATCGCGGAGCGCTTGAACTGGCTGAAGGCGAAGAACCGCCGGCAGAAGACCTCCAGCCAGTGCCGGATCTCCCCCAGCTGGTAGGCGGCGCGACGGTCGGCCGGGAAGCCCGCCGGCCACTCCCCCGCCTCGGCGTCGCCCCAGGCGTGCATCGCGAGGAAGGCGATCTTCGACGGCCGCATCCCGTAGCGGAGCACGTGGAAGAGCGTGAAGTCCTGCAGGGCGTAGGGGCCGACCGCCGCCTCGGTGCTCTGCACCGGTTCCCCGGTGCCCGCCGGGACCAGCTCCGGGCTGATCTCGGCGGCCAGGATCCGCTCCAGGGTCGCCAGCACCGGCTGGTCGAACTGCCGGGAGGAGACCACCCAGCGGATGAGGTGCTGGATGAGGGTCTTCGGCACCCCGCCGTTGACGTTGTAGTGCGACATCTGGTCACCGACGCCGTAGGTCGACCACCCCAGCGCGATCTCCGACAGGTCGCCGGTGCCCAGCACGATCCCGCCGCGCTGGTTGGCCAGCCGGAAGAGGTAGTCGGTGCGCAGGCCGGCCTGCACGTTCTCGAAGGTGACGTCGTAGACCGGCTCGCCGCGGCCGGCCGGGTGGCCCAGGTCGGTGAGCAGCCGGGTGGCCGCGGGGCGGATGTCGATCTCCTCGAGGGTCACCCCCAGCGCGGTGGCGAGGGCGACGGCGTTGGTCTTGCTCTCCTCGCCGGTGGCGAAGCCGGGCAGGGTGAACGCCAGGACGTCGCTGCGCGGCCGGCCGGCCCGGTCCATCGCCTGGGCGGCCACGATCAGTGCGTGCGTGGAGTCCAGCCCGCCGGAGACACCGATGACGACGGTCGGGTGGCCGACGGCGGCCAGCCGCCGCTCCAGGCCGACGACCTGGATGTTGTAGGCCTCGTAGCAGTCCTGGGCCAGGCGTGCCGGGTCGGCCGGCACGAACGGGAAGCGGTCGAGCCGGCGGCGCAGGCCCAGGTCACCGGTCGGGGGCTGCAGCCGGAACTCCACCCGCCGGTGCTCCGGGCGGCCCGCCAGCGCGCGCCGGTTGTCGTCGAAGGTGCCCATCCGGGCCCGCTCGGCGCGCAGCACGTCCAGGTCCACGTCGGCGACCGACCGGCGCGGGCCGTCGGGGAAGCGGTCGGACTCGGCGAGCAGGACGCCGTTCTCCCACACCATCGTCTGCCCGTCCCAGGACAGGTCGGTGGTCGACTCGCCCTGCCCGGCGGCGGCGTAGACGTAGGCGGCCAGGCAGCGGATCGACGACGCCTGCGCCAGGGTGGCCCGCTGCTCGGCCCGGCCGACGGTGATCGGGCTGCCGGAGAGGTTGGCCAGCACGGTGGCGCCGGCCAGCGCCGCCTCGGCGCTCGGCTGCACCGGGATCCACATGTCCTCGCAGAGCTCCACCGCGAGCACCAGGCCGGGGACGTCGACGGCATCGAACAGCAGGTCCGGGCCGAAGGGCACCGACTCCCCCGCCACGGTGTGCACGTCACCGGCGGCGTCGACCCCGGACGCCAGCTGACGGCCCTCGTAGAACTCCCGGTAGGTGGGGAGGTAGGACTTCGGCACGACGCCGAGCACGCGGCCGCGGTGCACGACGACGGCGGTGTTGTACACCCGGTTGCGGTGGCGCAGCGGAGCGCCCACCACCAGCACCGTGGTCAGGTCGGCGGAGCCGGCGACGACGTCGGCGACCGCGGCCTCCACGGCGTCCAGCAGCGGGTCCTGCAGCAGCAGGTCCTCGATGGAGTACCCCGACAGGCACAGCTCCGGGAACACCGCGACGGCGACGCCCTCGGCGGAGCACTCCCGTCCCTGTGCCAGCACGGCGGCGGCGTTGGCCGCGGGGTCGGCGATCGTCACCGGCAGGGTGACCGCGGCGACCCGCGCGAACCCGTGCCGGTAGACGGAGCGGAACCGGCCCGCGGACTCCTCAGCTGCTGGACTCACCGGCCGATCATGTCATCCGGTGCCGTCGGCTCAGGTGGTCCAGAGGGTGTGCACCGGGTGCGGCGCGATCCGCTGGCGCCCGCCGAGGGCGCTCAGCTCGATCACCACCGACACCGCGGTGACCACGCCGCCGAGTTGCTCGAGCAACCCCACGGCCGCGCCGAGCGTGCCGCCGGTGGCGAGCACGTCGTCCACGAGCAGCACCCGCTGCCCGGGGCGGATGGAGTCGGTGTGCAGCTCAAGGGTGGCGGTGCCGTACTCCAGCGCGTAGTCCGCCGAGACCCGCTCGCGCGGCAGCTTGCCGGCCTTGCGGATGGGCACGACGCCGGTGCCGGTGCGCACCGCGACGGCGGCGGCCAGCAGGAAGCCACGCGCCTCGACGCCGGCGACGACGTCGAAGCCCGGGTCCGACGTCCCGTCCGCGGAGCCGAGGGCAGCCGCCCGCGGGTCGACCCCGGCCGGCTCGGCGAGGGCGTCGACGACCCGGCGGAAGGCCTCCGCATCGCCGAAGACCGGGGTGAGGTCGCGGAACAGCACCCCGGGCTCGGGGAAGTCCGGGATGCTGACCGCGATCGACGCGATGAGCTCGTCGATCGGCACCTGCGTCCCGGCACCGCGGACACCGGCGGCAGGTCCCGTGCTCACCGGCGCTTCTTGCCCGCCGGTCGCTGCGGCCGCTGCCCCGGGCGGGGCGCGCTCGCGCCACCCGGGGCGGCCCCGGGCTGCGCCGGGGCGGCCTGCACCGAGGACGGCGACTCGATCTGGACGTCGGCCTCCGGCCGCGCCGGCAGCGCACCGCTGCCGGGGCGCTCGGCGACGGCCACCGCCGACCGGCGGGTCGCCCCGCCGCGGCGCGCGCTGGCGACCGGCCCGGGGGCCGGGACGCCGGCGTTGCGTGCCTCCGAGGCCCGGCGGGCGAGCACCCGCTTGCGAAGGGCCTGCTGCTCGGGCTCGCGCTCCTTGAGCGCGGCGAGCACCGGGGTGGCCAGGAAGATGGAGCTGTAGGTACCGGCCGCCAGGCCGACGAACAGCACCAGCGCGAGGTCCTTGAGGGTGCCGGCGCCCAGGAGCCCGGCGCCGACGAACAGCAGCCCGGCGACCGGCAGCAGCGCGATGACCGAGGTGTTGATCGAGCGCATCAGCGTCTGGTTGACCGCGAGGTCCGACGCCTCGGTGAAGGTCGACCGGTTGCTCTTCGTGAGGTCCTTGACGTTCTCGTCGACCTTGTCGAAGACGACGACGGTGTCGTAGAGGGAGAACCCGAGGATGGTGAGCAGGCCGATCACCGTGGACGGCGACACCTCGAAGCCGACCAGGGCGTAGATCCCCGCGGTGACGACGATGTCGTGCAGCAGCGCGACGATCGCCCCGACGGCCATCTTCGGCTGGAACCGCACGGCGAGGAAGGCGACGACGGCGACCAGGAACACCGCCAGCGCGATGAGCGCCTGGTTGGTGACGTCGCCGCCCCAGTCGGCGCTCACCGACTGCGGGCTCACCGCGGACGGCTCGACCCCGGCGGCCTCGGCCACGGCGTCGACGACGGCCCGCTCGGTGTCGTTGTCCAGCGCGCTGGTGCGCAACAGCACGGAGTCACCGCCGACGACCTGGGCGCTGGCCACGTCGGCCCCGGCGCCCTCGGCCGCCTCGCGGACGTCGGCGAGCTGCTCGCTCGTGGCCGGCACCCGCAGGCTGTTCCCGCCGGAGAACTCGATGCTGAAGTTGAACCCCCGCACGCCCATCGCCAGCACGCAGAGCAGCACCACGACGGCGGTGACCCGGAACCAGAACCGGCGCTTGGCGACGACCGCCAGGCCGGCCTGGCCGTTGTAGAGCCGGTGCGCCAGCGACGCCCGGTGCGGCGGGCGGGCCCCGGCCGCACCCCGCGCGTCGCCGCCCTCCGCGGGGAGGCCGGCGTCGGCGAGCGCCTGGTCACCGACGCTGTCCTCGGTGGCCTGGCTGGTCACCGCCGAGTCGTCGACGGACTCGTCGGCGGCGGACCCGGCCGGCACGGGGGCCTGGTCCGGGGTCTGGCCGGGCGTCTGGTCGGGCGTCTGGTCGGGCGCCTGGTCGGGCGTCTGGCCGGCGTCGTCCCGGGGGGTGGTCATCGGGTGCTCCCGTTCGTGCTGCTGCCGGCGCCGACCAGCTCGGGCTCGCGCGCCGTGGCCGGGGCGGTGCGGCGTCCGCGGTCGACCTGGCCCAGGCCGGAGAAGCGGTTGGAGCCGAAGGACTTGACCCGGCTCAGCACCGCCATCAGCGGGTGGGTGAAGAGGAAGACCACGATGAGGTCGAGGACGGTGGACAGGCCGAGGGTGAACGCGAAGCCCTTCACGTCACCGATGGCCAGCCAGTAGAGGATCGCCGCGGCCAGGAAGCTCACCGCGTCGGCGGACAGGATGGTCCGCCGGGCACGGACCCAGGCGCGGGGCACGGCGCTGCGCAGCGAACGCCCCTCGCGGATCTCGTCCTTGAGCCGCTCGAAGTACACGACGAACGAGTCGGCGGTGATGCCGATCGAGACGATGAACCCGGCGATGCCGGCCAGGCTGAGCGCCAGGCCCAGTTCGCGGCTGAGCAGCACCAGGCTGCCGTAGACGACGACCGCCGACAGCAGCAGGCTGGCGATCATCACCAGCCCGAGCAGGCGGTAGTACAGCAGTGCGTACACGAAGACCAGGGCGACGCCGATGGCGCCGGCGATGAGCCCCGCGCGCAGCTGCTCCTCCCCCAGCTCGGTGGTGATCGTCTGGGCGGTGGCCTGCTCGAAGGTCAGCGGCAGCGCCCCGTACTTCAGCTGGTTGGCGAGCTCCGTGGCCTCGGCCTGGCTGAAGTTGCCGGTGATCTCGGTGCGGCCACCGACGATCGCGCTGTTGATCGTCGGGGCGGAGACCACCCGGCCGTCCAGGGTGATCGCCACGCTGTTGCCCACGTTGGCGGTGGTGTAGGTCGCCCACGCGTCGGCGCCGGAGTTGTTCAGCGACAGGTCGACGATCCACTCCCCGGTGCCCGCGCGGGTGCCGGCCGTGGCGTCGGTGACGTCGGTGCCCTCGAGCACCGAGGGGCCCAGCAGGTACTTGACCGCGCCGTCCTCACCGCACGCGGCGATGAAGTCCTCGGCCCGGTCCACGGAGCCCGTCTGGTCGTCGCAGGTGAGGGTCGCGTACTCCGCGGCGGCCTCCTCCTGGGTGACCGGTGCCGCGCCCGGGTCGGGGACCTGCTCCTCGGCGGGCTCCTCGGCCGGTGCCTCGGTCGGCGCGGCGTCCTCCGCGGGCGGGGTCACCGCCTCGCCCTGCAGCACCGGGCGGAAGCGCAGCTGCGCGGTGGTGCCCAGCTCGCGGGCGCGCTCGCCGTCGTCACCGGGCACCGAGATGACGATGTTGCTGTCGCCCTCGGTGACCACCTCGGCCTCGGCGACGCCCAGGCCGTTGACCCGCTGCTCGATGATCCGCCGGGCGAGCTCGAGGTCCTCGCGAGCCGGGGCCTCACCACCGGGGGTGCGGGCGGTCAGCGTGACGGTGGTGCCGCCCTGGAGGTCCAGGCCGAGCTGGGGGGTGCGCTGGTCACCGGTGAGGAAGACGAGTGCGTACAACCCCGCGACGATCAGCAGGAAGGCCGCGAAGTAGCGGCGCGCAGCGAGCTGACGGGCAGCCATGGACCCGGGTCAGCGAGTGCGGTCGGTGGGGTCGCCGTCGCCGTCGACCGTCCCGCCGGTGCTGTTCGGGGCGCCGTCGGCCGGGGCGGCCGGGGTGCGGACCTCCATCACCGCCGGGCGCGCGACGGTCACGACCACGCCGGGGGCGACCTCGAGGTCGACGGTCCCGTCACCGAGGCCGGCGACCGTGCCGTGGATGCCGCTGGTCAGCATGACCGGCGTCCCCACCGTCAGCGACTCCTGCAGCGCCTGCGCGTTGGCCTGCATCTTCTTGCGCTGCCGGGCGGGCAGCACGATGAGCAGGACGAACGCCAGGGCGAGCAGGACGAACGGGAAGAACTGTTCCACGACTGGTGAGCCTCTCTACCGCGACAGGTCGCGCGGTCGGTGCGGCCCGGGGAGGGCCGCTCGGGTACATCGGCGCCGGGGCACTCCCATCCACGCGGAGTGGTCCCGGGGCCAGGCGTGCCGGCCCGGGCGGGCCGGGTTGCGCGCCAGCGCCGAGGAGTCTAGGCGTCGAAGAGGGTCTGTGACGACGCCCCGTCCGACGGCGGGTCAGCTGTGCCCCCACTGAGCGCAGGACCCCCACGCGGCACCGGGTGCCCCAGGTGGGCGAACGCGGCTTCCGTGGCGACCCGCCCGCGGGGCGTGCGGGCGAGCAGCCCGGCACGCACCAGGAAGGGCTCGCAGACCTCCTCGACGGTGTGCGGCTCCTCCCCCACGGCGACGGCGAGCGTGGCCACCCCGACCGGTCCGCCACCGAACTTGGTCACCAGCGCGTCG
This sequence comes from Modestobacter roseus, assembly GCF_007994135.1. Lineage (NCBI taxonomy): Bacteria > Bacillati > Actinomycetota > Actinomycetes > Geodermatophilales > Geodermatophilaceae > Modestobacter > Modestobacter roseus. The sequence goes on along the minus strand of NZ_VLKF01000001.1, from coordinate 1,021,058 downwards.
AGCACGGCCCGGTCCAGCCGGTCCAGGCCGAGGTCGTCGACGTCGTAGAGGGCCAGGGCCGCCCGGGCGACGTCGCGGGTGATCCGGCCGTCGGCGCGCACCTCGGCGAAGTCGCGCACCCGGCGCAGCAGCCGGTTGGCGATCCGCGGGGTGCCCCGGGAGCGGCCGGCGATCTCCACCGAGCCGTCGTCGGTCAGCTCGACCCCGAGCAGGTCGGCGCTGCGGGCGAGCACCCGCTGCAGGTCGGCGGTCTCGTAGAACTCCATCTGCCCGACGAAGCCGAACCGGTCGCGCAGCGGGCCGGTGAGCAGCCCGGCCCGGGTGGTGGCACCGACCAGGGTGAACGGGTTGATCTCCAGCGGGATCGCGGTGGCGCCGGGGCCCTTGCCGACGACGACGTCGACCCGGAAGTCCTCCATCGCCATGTACAGCAGTTCCTCGGCCGGGCGGGCGATGCGGTGGATCTCGTCGATGAACAGCACGTCGCCGTGCCCGAGGTTGGACAGCATCGCGGCCAGGTCGCCCGATCGCTCGATCGCCGGGCCGCTGGTGATCTTCACCGCGGTGCCCAGCTCCGAGCCGATGATCAGCGCGAGGCTGGTCTTGCCCAGCCCGGGCGGGCCGGACAGCAGCACGTGGTCCGGCGGGCGGCCGCGGCGCTTGGCGCCCTCCAGGACCAGGTCGAGCTGGCGGGCCACCTTCGGCTGGCCGATGAAGTCGGCCAGCGAGTGCGGGCGCAGCGCCGACTCGACGACGCGCTCCTCGTCACCGGCGCCGGCCTCGACGGAGAAGTCGCGGCCGTACCCCTCGGCAGCCTCCCCGGTCAGCGACCGGTCGAAGGGCGAACTCATCAGCCCCCCGTTCCCGCGGATCGCTCCGCTCCTCGCTCGCTGGCGCTCGCTGCGATGCTCACGACCCGCTCCCTCTCATGTCAGGACCGGCCCAGGATCTGCAGCGCCTGGCGCAGCAGGACCGCGACCTGCACCCCGCCGGCGGCCTGCTGCTCGTCGGCGACCGGCTCCAGGGCGGTCAGCGCCGTCTCGGCCTCGCGGCCGGACCAGCCCAGCCCGACGAGCGCGGCGGTGAGCTGGTCACGCCACGGGGCCACCGGGGTGACCGGCGCCAGCCCGGCGGGCAGCGGGCCGTCGAGCTGGGTGTCGACGGCGGTGGTGCCGAGCCGGTCGCGCAGCTCCAGCACCAGCCGCTCGGCGCCCTTCTTGCCGATCCCGGGCACCTGCATGAGGGCCTTGAGGTCGCCCATCGAGACGGCGCGGCGCACCTCGCGGGGCGGGTGGATCGCAAGCACGGCCTGGGCGAGCCGGGGGCCGACGCCGTTGGCGGTCTGCAGCAGCTCGAACAGCTGCCGCTCGTCGTCGTCGGCGAAGCCGTAGAGGGTGAGCGAGTCCTCCCGGACGACGAGGCTGGTCGACAGCCGCGCCTGCTCGCCCACCTGCAGGCGGGCGATCGTGCCCGGGGTGCACTGGACGGAGAGCCCGACCCCGCCGACCTCGACGACCGCACCGTCGGGCGAGACGGCCGCCACCCGGCCACTCACGCTGGCGATCATCGTGCGGAGACCCCCGTCCAGCGGGGCAGGGTGCGGGCAGCGGGCAGCGGCGCACCGATGCCGCCGGCGAGGGCCGCGGTGCGCAGCCGCTGCTGCGCGGGGGCGCGCCAGGTGTGGCAGATCGCCAGCGCCAGCGCGTCGGCGGCGTCGGCCGGTTTGGGCGGCGTGGCCAGCCCCAGCACCCGGGTCACCATGAGCGTGACCTGGTCCTTGTCGGCGCGGCCGTTGCCGGAGATGGCGGCCTTCACCTCGCTGGGGGTGTGCCAGGCGACGGGCAGGTCGGCCTGGGCGGCCGCGAGCGCGGCGACCCCGGCGGCCTGGGCGGTGCCCATCGCCGTCCCCTTGTTGTTCTGGGTGAAGACGCGCTCGATGGCCACGGCGGCGGGCCGGTGCTCACGCAGCAGGGCGGTCACGGCGGTGTGCACCTCCAGCAGCCTCAGTTCCAGGTCCAGGTCGGGGGACGTGCGCACCACGCCGACGCCCAGCGCGGTCGGCCGTCCACCCGGCCGCCCCTCGACCACTCCCCAGCCGCACCGGGTGAGGCCCGGGTCGATGCCGAGCACGCGCATGCCCACACTCCCACCATCGCACGAACACCTGTTCGATGGGAACGCTAGCCCGGAACGGCGCGTGAGCCGGGCACGACACGCGCCCAGCCGCCGGCCCCCTCGCAGGGTCCCACGCTGAGCTCGCGAGGCGTGGGGGGCGAGGGGGTCCTTCGTCATGCGTCGGCGGTGACCTGCTCCATGACCTCGTCGGAGACGTCGTAGTTGGCGTAGACGTTCTGCACGTCGTCGAGGTCCTCGAGCGCGTCGATCAGCTTGAAGACCTTGGCGGCGCCCTCGACGTCCAGCTCGACCTGCACGCTGGGCACGAAGCCCATGTCGGCGGAGTCGTACTCGATGCCGGCCTCCTGCAGCGCGGTGCGCACGGCCACCATGTCGCCGGGCTCGCTGACCACCTCGAAGGTGTCGCCCAGGTCGCGGACCTCCTCGGCCCCGGCGTCCAGGACGGCCATCAGCACGTCGTCCTCGGTGTGCCCGGCGGCCGGCACGACCACGACGCCCTTGCGGGAGAAGAGGTAGGAGACCGAGCCCGGGTCGGCCATGGTGCCGCCGTTGCGGGTCATCGCGGTGCGCACCTCCATCGCCGACCGGTTCTTGTTGTCGGTGAGGCACTCGATGAGCACGGCGACCCCGGCGGCCGCGTAGCCCTCGTAGGTGATGCCCTGGTAGTCGACGCCACCGGCCTCGGCACCGGACCCGCGCTTGACCGCACGGTCGATGTTGTCGTTGGGCACCGAGCTCTTCTTCGCCTTCTGGATGGCGTCGAACAGCGTCGGGTTGCCCGAGGGGTCACCGCCACCGGTCCGGGCCGCCACCTCGATGTTCTTGATCAGCTTGGCGAAGAGCTTGCCGCGCTTGGCGTCGATCCCGGCCTTCTTGTGCTTGGTCGTCGCCCACTTGGAATGGCCGCTCACGACTTGCCTCCTCCACTGCCGACGCCTGCGATGGCGCCGTCGGAACTCCGGTACCGGGCACGGGCTGCCCGCACCAGTTCCACGAACAGCGCGTGCACCCGGGTGTCACCGGTGAGCTCGGGGTGGAAGCTGGTGGCCACCAGGGATCCCTGGCGGACGGCGACGATCTTACCGTCGGCCGGGCCGCCCACGACCCGGCCGATGACCTCGACGCCCTCGGCGGCCTGCTCGACCCACGGCGCGCGGATGAAGACCGCGTGCACCGGCCCCCCGGCGACGCCGTCGACCTCCACCGCGCTCTCGAAGGAGTCGACCTGCCGGCCGAAGGCGTTGCGGCGCACGGTGACGTCCAGCCCGCCGATGGTCTGCTGGCCGGCGGGGGCGTCCAGCACCCGGTCGGCGAGCAGGATCATCCCGGCGCACGACCCGTAGGTGGGCAGCCCGGCCCGGACGGCGTCCCGCAGCGGCCCGAGCAGCCCGAACCGCTGCGCGAGGTTCGCCATCGTGGTCGACTCCCCGCCGGGCAGCACCAGCCCGTCGACGTCGGCCAGCTCGCCGGGCCGGCGGACGGGCACCGCCCGCGCGCCGACGGCGGCCAGCGCTGCCAGGTGCTCGCGGACGTCGCCCTGCAGCGCCAGCACCCCGACCGTGACGTCCGAGGTGTTCGAGTGCCGCGCGCTCGCGTGCAGGGCGGTCACCAGCCGCGGGTGGCGTACCGCTCGGACTCCGGCAGCGTGCTCACGTTGATGCCGACCATCGGCTCGCCGAGCCCGCGGGAGACCTTGGCGATGACCGCGGGGTCGTCGAAGAAGGTGGTGGCCTGGACGATCGCGGCCGCCCGCTGGGCCGGGTCGCCGGACTTGAAGATGCCCGAGCCCACGAAGACGCCCTGCGCGCCCAGCTGCATCATCATCGCCGCGTCGGCCGGGGTGGCGATGCCGCCGGCGGTGAACAGCACGACCGGCAGCGCGCCGGTGCGGGCGACCTCGGCGACCAGGTCGTGCGGGGCGCGCAGCTCCTTGGCCGCGACGAACAGCTCGGTCTCGTCCAGCGTGCTCAGCCGCTTGATGCCGGCGCGCAGCGCGCGCATGTGCCGGGTGGCCTCCACGACGTTGCCGGTGCCGGCCTCGCCCTTGGAGCGGATCATCGCCGCGCCCTCGGCGATGCGACGCAGCGCCTCACCCAGGTCGGTCGCGCCGCAGACGAACGGCACGGTGAAGTCGGTCTTGACGATGTGGTGCGCCTCGTCGGCCGGGGTGAGCACCTCGGACTCGTCGATGTAGTCGACGCCGAGCGCCTGCAGCACCTGGGCCTCGACGAAGTGGCCGATCCGGGCCTTGGCCATCACCGGGATGGAGACCGCGTCGATGATCCCCTGCACCATGTCCGGGTCGCTCATCCGCGCGATGCCGCCCTGGGCCCGGATGTCGGCGGGCACCCGCTCGAGCGCCATGACCGCGACCGCGCCGGCGTCCTCGGCGATGCGGGCCTGCTCGGGGGTGACGACGTCCATGATCACACCGCCCTTGAGCTGCTCGGCCATGCCGCGCTTGACCCGGTCGGTGCCGGTGCCGGGCTGGTGCTGGGGATCGGTCAGGGACACGGTGGGGCCTTCCGGGTGGTGGCGTACGGAGTCGTCGCGTGCGGACCTCCCAGCGTACGGCGGGTCAGCCGGGGAGCCGCCCGGCCCCGGAGACCGCACCGGCCCCGGGGCCGGTGAGCACCGCGTCCAGGCCGTCGTCGATGTCGAAGTACCGCGGCAGGGGACGGCCGGTGTGCAACCGGAGCAGCCGGGCCGGCCGGCCGCGGCGCAGGACGAGGGTGTCGCGCACGGCGTCGTTGTAGAACCGGCGCGCCAGGCCCACCCGCATCCCGGTGTCCTGCAGCTCCGGGGGGCGCGCCTCGGGCGGCACCCGGCGCAGCAGGCCGCCCAGCCGGTTCTCCGCCGCCTCGCGGTCACCGGCCGTGGGCGCCCGGGCCCCCGCCGCGGCCGCCGCCAGCGCCGCGGCCAGCTCGGGGCCGAGGTCGTCGGCGCGCTCCCGGGCGACCGCGGCGGCCAGCTCGGCCCGCCGCAGCAGGGCAGCGTCGAGGACCTCGCGCGCCCGGCGGACCCGCCCGGCCAACCGCCGCAACCGGGTCAGCGTCCAGGCGGCCCAGCCCAGCAGCAGGACGACGAGCACCGCGACGGCGAGCAGCAGCCAGGTGGCGGTGGTCATGACTGCCGAGGTTAGCGGCGCACCCGGCGGCGGAAGGGACCCGGCGGCGCGGCGCGTGCACCGGGCGAGCCGGGGACCTCGCCCAGCAGGGCCGCGTCGTCGCGGGTCGAGGCCGTGACCGGCGCCCCGCCCGGGAGCGCGACGGTCTCGTAGACCGCGAGGATCCGCTGGGCGACCACCGACCAGTCGTAGCCGGCGACGACCCGGCGGCCGGCGTCGGCCAGCTCCGCACGCCGCGCCGGGTCGGCCAGCAGCCCGGTCAGCGCCGCCGCCAGCGCGGCCGCGTCGCCCCGGCGGACCAGCACCCCGGCGGCGCCGTCGTCCAGCACCCGGGCGAACGCGTCGAGGTCGCTGGCCACGACCGGCGCCCCGGCGGCCATCGCCTCGAGCAGGATGACGCCGAAGGACTCCCCCAGCAGGTTCGGCGCGCAGTAGACGTCGACCGACCGGAGGAACGCGGCCTTCGCCGGCTCGTCCACCTCCCCGAGCAGCGTCACGTGCGGGCGGAGCTCCTCCCCCACCAGCTCGGCGAGCTCGTCGGGGTCGCCCCGGCCGGCGATCAGCAGCTGGGCCCCGGGGTGGGCGGCCACCACGGTCCGCATCGCCTGCAGCAGCACCGGCAGTCCCTTGCGGGGCTCGTCGTAGCGGCCCAGGAAGCCGATCGTGGGGCCGCCCGTGCCGCGCTGGTGGCCGGGCAGCGACGGGCCCTCGGCGAAGGCCGGCACGTGCACCCCGTTGGGGATGACCACGGCGTCCCCGCCGAGGTGCTCGACCTGCACCCGGCGCGCGAAGTCGGAGACGGCGATCCGGCCGTTCACCTTCTCCAGCCAGGGCCGGGCCCAGGGCCCGAGCGCCGCGAGCACCTTGGAGCGGGTCGTCGCCGCGTGGAACGTCGCCACGATCGGGCCCTGCGCGATGATGCAGACCAGCAGCGACAGCGACACCGACGCCGGCTCGTGCACGTGGACGACGTCGAACGCGCCCTCCCGCAGCCACCGGCGGGCCCGGGCGGCGGAGACCAGCCCGAACTGCACGCTGGCCATCGAGCCGTTGTAGGGGATCGGCACCGCTCGCCCGGCCCAGGTCACGTGCTCGGCCGGCAGGTTCTCCTCGTGCTCGGCGGGGGTGAGCACCTCGACGTGGTGCCCGAGCGCGCGCAGCGTGTCGGCGAGGTCCCGCACGTGGTACTGGACCCCACCGGGCACGTCCCACTGGTAGGGGCAGACCAGGCCGATGCGCATCAAGGCCCCCCTGCCTCGACCGGGTCGGGTCCGACGTCGGGCCAGATGCGGCCGAGCACGTGCCAGTCCTCGGGCTGCTCGGCGATCGTGGCGGCGAACGCGTCCGCGACCTGCTGCATGGCGGCGCCCACCCGGTCGCGCAACCGGCCCGGCCCGGCGACCGGCACCTCGGGGTGGACGACGAAGCGCCAGCCGGCGCCGTCGAACCGGCAGACCGCCGGCAGCAGGGCCGCGCCGGTCTGCGCCGCGAGCAGGGCCGGGCCGCCCGGCATGGTGGTGGGCCGGCCGAAGAACTCCACCGGCACGCCGTCGCCGGAGAGGTCGCGGTCGACCAGGAGGCAGGTGGTGCCCCCGTCGGCCAGCCACTCGCGCAGCACCGCCGACACCGGTCGCTCACCGCCGGTCAGCGGCAGGATCCGCATGCCCAGCCCCTCCCGGTAGTCGACGAAGCGCCGGTAGAGCGACTCCGGTCGCAGCCGCTCGGCGACGGTGACGAAGGGGCCGCCCAGCCACTCGATCAGCCAGACCCCGGCTGCGTCCCAGTTGCCGCTGTGCGGCAGGGCGAGGACCGCGCCGCGGCCCTGGGCGCGCACCTGCTCCAGGTGCTCGCGACCCGCCACCGTGGCCCCGGCGAGCACCGTGGCCGGTCCCATCGCCGGCAACCGGAAGGCCTCCTGCCAGTACCGCGCGTAGGAGCGCATGGCCCGTCGGGTCAGCTCGTCCAGCGCTGCCCCGTCCAGCCCCGTGACGACCCGCAGGTTGGCCCGCAGCTGGCGCACGCCCCGCCCGTTGCGCGCCGCGGCCCAGGAGCCGCCGGCGCCGAACGCCGCCGACGCCACCGGCGCGGGCAGCAGCCGGACGGCGCGCCAGCCCGCCGCGTACCCGCCGTCGGTCAGCCGGTCGCGCAGGACGGTCACGCGGTCCCGGCTCAGGGCGCCCGGGCCCCGGCCGGGGCTCACGGCGCCGGGTCGGCGGCCGAGGTCGCGTCCGGCGCCGAGGAGGGAGCCGGCGGCAGGGCCCGGCCGCGGGACTGGCGGTGCACCTCGGCGAACCGCTGCGCCACGGTGACCGCGCTGCCGGCCAGCAGCGCCCACAGCGCGACGTGCAGCGCGTACGGGATGCCCAGGCCGGTGAAGCCGGTGCCCACGAGGACCAGGATCAGCCGCTCGGTGCGCTCGACGATCCCGACGTCGCAGGTCAGGCCGACGCCCTCGGCCCGGGCCTTCACGTAGGAGGTGAGGACGCCCAGCACCAGGCAGATCAGCGCGAGGAGCACCAGCAGCCGGTTGTCGCCCTCGCCGGAGAACCACCAGGCCAGGCCGGCGAAGATGGCGGCGTCGGCCGCGCGGTCGCCGGTGGAGTCCAGCACCGCACCGAACACCGACCCGCCACCACGGGCCCGGGCCAGCGCGCCGTCGAGCATGTCGAGCAGCACGAAGACGGTGACGGTCGCCGCACCCCAGAACAGCCAGCCGTTGCCGATGAGGAAGACCGCGGCGGCGACCGCGCCGACCGTGCCCGTGGCGGTGACGGCGTCGGCGGTCACCCCGACCCGCAGCAGCCCGCGCACCACCGGCGCCCAGAACCGGGCGACGGCCGGGCGCAGGTTGACCCCGAGCACTCAGGCCCCCGTCTCGGCGCGACCCGCCGACGGCCAGGCGTCGGCGAGCAGCCGGCGGGTCTCGGTGAGCACCTGCGGCAGGACCCGGGTCAGCCCGATCACCGGCATGAAGTTGGTGTCCCCGCCCCAGCGCGGGACGACGTGCTGGTGCAGGTGGTCGGCGATGCCGGCGCCGGCGATCGAGCCCTGGTTCATCCCCACGTTGAAGCCGTGCGCGCCGCTGACCGCCCGGACCACGCGCATCGCCGTCTGGGTGAAGGCGCCCAGCTCGGCGACCTCCGCGGGCGTGAGGTCGGTGTAGTCCGGCACGTGCCGGTAGGGCACGACCATCAGGTGGCCGGCGTTGTAGGGGTACAGGTTGAGCACCGCGTAGACGGTCTCCCCCCGGGCGACGACGAGCCCGTCGGCGTCGTCCAGGCCGGGGATCCGGTCGAACGGGCAGTCGTCGGCCGCGTCGGTGACCGGCTTGTTCTCCCCGCGGATGTAGGCCATCCGGTACGGCGTCCACAGGTGCTCGAACCCCGCCGAGGGCCCCCCGTCGTCGTTGACGACGGGGATCCGCAGCTCCTCCCGGGCGTCGGTCATCCGGCGGCCACCGGTTCGCCGGCGGGCTCGGCCGCCGTCGGGTCGGTGTTGGTCCGGGCGCTGATCCAGGCCGCGACCTGCTCCACGGCCTCGGCGACCGGCACCCCGTTGCGCTGCGAGCCGTCGCGGTAGCGGAAGGAGACCGCGCCGGCCTCGGCGTCGGTGGCCCCGGCGATGAGGACGAAGGGCACCTTCTGCTTGCTGGCGGTGCGGATCTTCTTCTGCATCCGGTCGTCGGAGTCGTCGACCTCCACCCGGATGCCCCGGGCGCGCAGCTGCCGGGCGACGTCGGTGAGGTAGGGCACCTGCTCGTCGGTGATCGGGATGCCGACCACCTGGACCGGCGCCAGCCAGGCCGGGAAGGCGCCGGCGTAGTGCTCGGTCAGCACGCCGAAGAACCGCTCGATCGACCCGAACTTGGCCGAGTGGATCATCACCGGCTGCTGCCGGGTGCCGTCGGCGGCGCTGAACTCCAGGCCGAAGCGGGCCGGCTGGTTGAAGTCGTACTGGATGGTCGACATCTGCCAGGTGCGACCGATGGCATCCCGGGCCTGCACCGAGATCTTCGGGCCGTAGAACGCGGCGCCTCCGGGGTCGGGCACCAGCTCCAGCCCGGTCTCCCGCGCCGCCTCCTCCAGCACCGCGGTCGCGACGGCCCACTCCTCGTCGGAGCCGATGAACTTCTCCGACTCGCCGCGGGTGGACAGCTCCAGGTAGTAGTCGTCCAGGCCGAAGTCACGCAGCAGCCCGAGCACGAACGCCAGCAGGTGCCGGATCTCCCCGGGCGCCTGCTCGGGGGTGACGTAGCTGTGCGAGTCGTCCTGGGTGAGGCCGCGCACCCGGGTCAGGCCGTGCACCACACCGGACTTCTCGTACCGGTAGACCGAGCCGAACTCGAAGAACCGCAGCGGCAGCTCCCGGTAGGACCGCCCGCGCGACCGGAAGATCAGGTTGTGCATCGGGCAGTTCATGGCCTTGAGGTAGTACTCGCTGTTCTCCAGCTCCATCGGCGGGAACATGGTGTCGGCGTAGTACGGCAGGTGGCCGGAGGTCTCGAACAGCTGGGCCTTGCTGATGTGCGGGGTGCCGACGTAGTCGAACCCCTCCTCGATGTGCCGGCGGCGGACGTAGTCCTCCATCTCCCGCTTCACCACCCCGCCCTTGGGGTGGAAGACGACCAGGCCGGAGCCGATCTCGTCGGGGAAGCTGAACAGGTCCAGCTCGACGCCCAGGCGCCGGTGGTCACGGCGCTCGGCCTCGGCCACCTGCTCCTGGTACGCCTTGAGCGCGTCCTTGCTCTCCCAGGCGGTGCCGTACACCCGCTGCAGCTGCGGGTTCTTCTCGCTCCCCCGCCAGTAGGCGGCGGCGCTGCGGGTGAGCGCGAAGGCCGGGATGGTCGAGGTGCGCGGGAGGTGGGGACCACGGCACAGGTCGGTCCACAGCCGGTCGCCGGTGCGCGGGTCGAGGTTGTCGTACATGGTCAGCTGCGCGCCGCCCACCTCGACGTCGGCGCCCTCGGCTGCCTCGTCCGCACCGTCCTGACCAGCCCCGCCCTTGAGGCCGATGAGCTCGAGCTTGAACGGCTCGTGCGCCAGCTCGGTCCGGGCCTCGTCGTCGCCGATCTCCCGGCGGCTGAAGTGCTGCCCCTGCTTGACGATCGCCTGCATGCGCTTCTCCAGCGCCTGCAGGTCCTCGGGGGTGAACGGCCGCTCGGGGTCGAAGTCGTAGTAGAAGCCGTTGTCCACCGGCGGGCCGATGCCCAGCCGGGTGCCCGGGAAGAGGTCCTGCACCGCCTGGGCCAGCACGTGGGCGGTGGAGTGCCGGATGACCGCCCGGCCGTCGGCGCTGGAGGCGGGCACCGGCTCGACCTCGGCGTCGGCCGCCGGGGTCCAGGCCAGGTCCTTGAGCTCACCGGTGGACAGGTCCCGGACGACGACGGCGGCGTCCGCGCCCTTGAGCGGCACCCCGGCGTCCTTGAGCGCCTGCAGCGCCGTCGTCCCGGCCGGGACCCGGATCGGGGTGACGGCGGTCGGGGAGGGCGGGGCGGACACTCTGGCTCCTGGGGGTCGGCGCGGTCCGGCCGGGTGGCCGGGACCCTGAGAGTAGTGCGCGCCCGGCCCCGGCCGGGTCACCCGGTGACGACCCGGAGGCCGTCGGCGACGGCGCCGCGGGCGTCGAGCACCGCGGTGATCCGGTCGGCGCTGACCGGGTCGGCGGGCACCAGGGTGACCGCGTCGGCGCCCACCTCGATGCGCACCGGCACCGCCTCGGCCTGCGTGACGGCGAACCGGCCGTCGTCGCCGCGGGTGAAGGTGAACCGGGCGATCACCGAGTCCTCGGTGTCGTACCCCCGGGTGGCGTGCTCGGCGAGGTGGTTGCCCAGGCCGTAGGCCGCCCACTCGCCGTCGACCTCCTCGAACGGCTGGACGACGTGCGCGTGGTGGCCGAGCACCAGGTCGACGTCGGGTGAGGCGAGCAGGGTGCGCACCGCCTGCTCCTGGGCCGCGGTCGGCTCGTGGTCGTACTCGGCGCAGCAGTGCACGCTGGCCACCACGACCTCGGCACCCGCCGCCCGCGCGGCCGCCGCGTCGGCCAGCACCCCGCTGACGTCGGGCACGGCGAAGGTGTCGACGGCGAAGGGCGCGTCGGCCGGCAGCGGCACCCCGTTCAGCGAGAACGTGGTGGCCACGTGCCCCACCCGCACGCCTGCGACGTCGACGACCGTGGGCGGCTCCCCCGCGCTGCGGTGGGTGCCGGTGTGCGCGATGCCGGCGGCGTCGAGGGTGTCCAGCGTGCGGACCAGCCCGGCGAACCCGGCGTCCAGCGAGTGGTTGGAGGCGGTGGAGCACAGGTCGTACCCCGCGCCGGCCAGGGCGTCGACGATCTCGGGCTGAGCAGCGAAGGCCGGGTAGCCGGAGTAGGGGCCGCCGACCGGGGCCACCGGGGTCTCCAGGTGGCAGATCGCCAGGTCGGCCTGCTCGATGACCGGGGCGATCGGGGCGAAGACCGGGGCGAAGTCCCAGGAGCCGTCCGGCTGCTGCGCGCCCCGGGTGAGCGCGCGGCCCTGGTGCACCAGCACGTCCCCGGTGGCGACCAGCGAGAAGGAGTCCGGCGCGGGGGCGGTCGTGCTGGGGGCCGCAGGAGCAGCGGACGACGGCGAGCTGGACGGCGCCGCGGCCGGTGCGGGCTCGTCGGCACCGCAGCCGACCAGCAGCACCGCGAGCGCGACCAGCACCGTTCCCCGACCGCTCCGCACGTACCCGACCCTAGCCACGGACCGCGCCGGCACCGGCGCCGACGCGCAGCTCAGCCCAGCAGCTCCACCGGGTCACCCGCGGCGACCCGCCCGGGCGTGACCACCTCTGCGTACACGCCGAGGCAGTGCTTCGGGGTGCGGACGACGTCCAGCACGGCCTCCCCGACCCGCACCCGCCGGCCCACCCAGCTGCGCTCGTCGCCGGCGGGCAGGTGCAGCAGCAGGTTGGCCCGCGGGTCGTCGGCCGAGCAGCCCTCGGGCACGTCACCGGCCTCGGCGCGGTCGATCGACTCCCGGGAGACCAGGTGCACCGCGGCGGCGTCGACCTGGGGACCGGCCGCGGACGCCGCCAGCCGCACCGGCCGGCCCAGCACCCCGGTCAGCGTGACGGTGTCCGCCTCGGCGTCCCCGGTGGCGACGACCTCGCGCAGCTGCGGCGTGGTCTTCACCGTGACGCGCTCACCGGTGTCGGCGTCGACCACCGCCCAGGCGCGGTCACCGCGCAGGCCGGCCGCGTCGATCTCCGCCTCGGCCACGGTGCGGCCGCCGAGGGACTTCACCGGGTAGACCGACACCTGACCGACGCTGCCGACGACCTCACCCATGCCCGCGGACGTTACGCGGCCAGCCCGCGACGGCGCAGCCGGCGCAGCTGGGCGTCCAGGTAGGGCCGCGCCCGGCGCTGCCCGCCGCGACGGGCGATCGCCGCGGCCAGTGAGCCGAGGACGCGGGCGAGCCGCTCCTCGTCCGGCTCCCAGCCCCGCCGGCGGCACTCGGCGAGCCAGTCGACCGGCCCGGCGTGCCCGCGGGCGCCGTTGCACCGGCCGCAGGCAGCCACCTCGTTCTCCGCCCACGACGGGCCGCCCTTCACCCGGGGCACCAGGTGCTCGGTGGTGGGCCGGACCAGGCCGGTGAAGGCGCGCCCGCACCAGATGCAGGTTCCGCCGTCACGCACCAGCGCCCCGGCCAGCCGGGCGGCGCGATCGGGTTGCACGCCACCATGGTCCCCGCGATCGGCGGCCGGCGCCGTCAGCGGCGGCGGGCCCGCTCCCCCGCGACGTCCGGGCGCCGCGGCTGCAGCATGGCCACCGCCCGCCGGTGCACCTGCGCCGCCCGGTGGAAGCGGCGCCGGGTGTGCTGCGGGCTGGTCGCGGTCCACACCAGCTCGCCGCTGGGCACCGGCGGGGCCTCCTCGTCGCCCTCGGCGGCGGCTCGCATCCGGTCGTGCAGGCGGTCGAGGACCCGGCCCAGCAGCTCCTCGTCCTCGACCAGCCCGCGCAGGTCCGGCTCGCCCTCAGCCGCCAGCGCCTCGGTGAGCCAGCTCCGCCAGGCACGCCCGAACACGGCGCCGGCCAGGTCGCTGACCACGGCATGGGCGGCGTCCAGGACGACGCCGCCGGCCCCCACTGCCACGTCCAGCTCGGCCATGGCGCGGAGGGTGTAGCGGTCGGGTCCGGGCCAGCCGGGCAGGGGGAACTGCGGCGCGTCGTCCAAGGTCACCCGGCCATGCTGCCACCCGGTCCGACGTGCACCAGAACGCGAACGGCCCCCGACCTGATCAGGTCGGGGGCCGCATCCGGTGGGCGATACTGGGTTCGAACCAGTGACCTCTTCGGTGTGAACGAAGCGCTCTACCACTGAGCCAATCGCCCGGACGTCGATGATTCTGCCAGACGCTCAGCGCCAGAGCGGCACCCACCCCGGGACCCAGTCCGGAACGCCCATCAGGTGCAGCGTCACGACCAGGACGGCCACCACGAACGCCGCCGTCAGCGCGGCGACCGCCAGCCGTACCCACAGCGCCTGGCGCGCGAGCCAGTCGGTCCAGCTGTTCACGTGGCGGCGGGTGAACTCCAGCAGCCGCTCGGCCCAGGTGAACTCCGAGGCGAGCACGAAGAGCCCGGCGATCACGGTCAGCCAGCCCGGCCCGGGCAGCGGGATGGTGACGATCCCCACCGCGACCACCAGCCCACCGACGACGCCCACGCCCACCCGGTACGGCGCGTCGAGGGACCGCCGTGCGGCGATCCGACGGCGCCAGCCGCTCTCCGCGACGCGCTCGCGCAGGCTGTGCACGCCGTCGTCGGCGAACCGTTCCCGCCGCTCGGCCACCCGCTCGCGCTGGTCCTCGTCGGGGGCGACGTCACCACCGGACGACGCCGTGCGGCGCGGGAGGTGCTCCCCCGGCGCCGTGACCGTCTCCTGACCGCTCAGCTCGTCACCTGCCCGTTCGCGACGATCTCCGTGGGTTCCGACGGAGCCTGCCGGCCGGGCTCGATGCTGATGGCGTAGGTGCCGTACTCGTCCAGCCCGGTCGCGGCAGAGCCTACGACCTGCAGCTCCATCTGTGGGGTCTCCACGTCGAACTCCCCGATCGCGACCGGGGTGTCGCCGGCCACCCCCCAGACGACGTAGGTCGTGTCGGTGGGGTCGTTGGGTGCCAGGCCGGTCGAGAGCACCTGCACCTGGCCGTCCCGGGCGACGACGGTGGCCACCTGCCGGCCGTCCTCCTCGGTGAGCGGGGCGATCGTGGCCCGACCGGGGACCAGCAGCTCGTCCAGAACCTGGGACCGCTGGGCGGCCACCGCGCGGGCGGCGTCCCGGTCGCCGGCCAGGAGGACGTTCCACGCCCCCAGGGCCAGCACCGCCGCGACGGCCGCGGCGACCAGCGCCGTGGGCAGCACCCGCCGCCAGGCGGGCCGCAGGTCGGGGTCACCCCCGCGCCGGGGCACCACCAGGTCGAGGTCGCGCCCACCGGTCCGGGCAGCCGCGGGGACCGGCGGGCCGGCCGGCGGGCCGGCCGGCGGAGCCGACTGCCGGGCAGGGGCCGGGTCGGCGCGGCGCACCTGCTCGGTCTCCTCCACCGCGGCCCGCAGCCGGTCGCGCAGGGCGTCGGAGGGCTCGGCGGCGGGCAGGTCGGCGGCGAGCGCCCCCATCACCTGCTGGGTGTCCGCGACCGTCGCAGCGCAGCGCCCGCACCCGGGCAGGTGCGCGCTGAACCGGTCCTCGTCCTCCGGCTCCAGGGCGTGCACCGCCCAGCCGACGGCCAGCTCGTCCCAGGCCCGGTGGTCCTCGCCGGGAGCGGGCTCCGACGTCCCGTGGATGGTCATCAAGCGGTCCCGTCTGCGGGCGTCTCGCCGGGCACCCCGGTACCGAGCGCGTCCTTGAGCCGGCGCATGCCCGCGAGCATGCGCGTCTTGACCGTGCCCAGCGGTGCGCCGGTGAGGGCGGCCACCTCCCGCTGGGTGTAGCCGCCGTAGTAGGCCAGCGTGAGCGCCTCGCGCTGGGAGTCCGGCAGCGCCTGCAGCGCGCTGCGGACCGTGGCCGCGGCGACCCGGTCGGCCGCCTCGTCGGCGACGTCGGAGACCGCGACCGGTGCGGCGAGGGCCAGCTCGTCCTCCGCCCGGGCCTGCCGCCGGCGGTGGGACTCCTCGCGGCGCACGGCGTCGACCGCCTTGTGGTGGACCATCGCCAGCAGCCACGAGGCGACCGTGCCGCGGCTGCCGTCGAAGGCACCCGGGTCCCGCCAGACGGCGAGGAACACGTCCTGCAGCACGTCCTCGGCGAGGACGTCGTCGGCGACCACCCGGCGGGCCAGGGCGAACGCCGGCCGCCGGAACCGCTCGTACAGGTCGTCGACCGCCGTCCGGTCACCCGCGGCGATCCGTGCGAGCAGCTGGCGGTCGGCCGCGCCGTCCTCGGGGCGGCGCAGCGGTCGGCTCACGAGGACCATCGTCACACGGGGGGGTTCGCCTGTTCCCGACCGATCGGTTCACCACTCCCCCGGGAGCCACCCGACCGGGTGGGCGGCGGGGCCGGTGTGACAGCTGGGACGGCTGGGGTGCGACACGCCGCAGCGGGGCGTCACCTCCCCCACGGTTGGTCGTTGTGAAGGACATGGCGCGCTTCCCGAGGTCCGGCTGCACTGCTCGAACGACCCTCCACCTGGTCGGCCCGCAGTCCTGGACGGCGGTGCCGGCCGCGCTGGTCTACGACTCCACCGACCCCTTCGCCGTCCGGATCCGGTTCGGCGACGGCGGGGACGACCCGGCCGACGCCCTCGCCGACGCCCTCGCCGAGGAGCTGCCCGGCAGCGACCTCGTCGACGGCGGTCTCCTCGACGCCGACCTCGCCCACGAGGACCTGCTGGACGAGGCGGAGGACGACGGCGTCGAGTGGCTGCTCAGCCGCGACCTGCTCCGCGCGGGCCTCAGCACCCCGGCCGGTGACGGCGACGTCCGCCTGTGGCCGGCCCGTGGCGGGCTGGACGTGCTCTTCCTGCAGCTGCGGGCGCCCTCCGGCGAGGCGCTGTTCGAGCTGTCGGCCAGCGTCGTCGGCGACTTCCTGCGGGAGAGCGAGCTGCTGGTGCCCGTCGGCACGGAGAGCGACGCGACGTCGGTCGACGAGGAGCTGTCCGAACTGCTCCGCGGCGGCACCGACAACCCCACCGCGCTCTGACGTCCGGCGGGCCACCGCAGGCGGCTGACCTGGGCGGACACCCCTCCCCGACACCCTGGGTACCCCCCGGGTTTGGAGGCCCGGAGGGCATCGGTTAGAGTTCTTCCCGTTGCACAGCGCAGTACGCAACGAGCAAGCGGACGTGGCTCAGTGGTAGAGCATCACCTTGCCAAGGTGAGGGTCGCGGGTTCGAATCCCGTCGTCCGCTCGGAACTCCCGGGCGCTGGTCGTAGACCGGCGCCCGGCGTGCGGTGGAGTGGCCGAGAGGCGAGGCAACGGCCTGCAAAGCCGTCTACACGGGTTCAAATCCCGTCTCCACCTCGGCGCCACCCTGTGGTGTGTCGACGGGGGAGGCGGATCCGGCCAGCGGGCCGGAACGGGCGATTGGCTCAGCGGTAGAGCGCTTCCCTGACACGGAAGAGGTCACTGGTTCGATCCCAGTATCGCCCACCAGCCGGAGAGGCCCCCAGGTCACTGACCTGGGGGCCTCTCCGCGTTCACGGGTGCGACGACCGGCCGCGACGGTCAGCCGACCGGCACGCCGTCGGCCGCAGCGCGCAGCGCCGCGACGTCCAGCCTGGTCATGCCGAGCATCGCCTGCACGGCCCGCTGGGCACGCGCGGGATCCGGATCGGCGAAGACCTCGTCCACGCCCTCCGGGATGATCTGCCAACTCAGCCCGTAGCGGTCCTTCAGCCAACCGCACTGGCCCTCCTCTCCCCCGTCGCCGACGAACCGGTCCCACAGCCGGTCGACCTCGGCCTGGTCGGCGCACTTCACCTGCAGGGAGACGGCCTCGGTGAACGGGAACTGCGGCCCGCCGTTGATCCCGTCCAGCCGCATGCCGGCCACCTCGAACTCCACGCTCATCACCTCACCGGCCGGGCCGGGCGCGCCCTCCGGATACCGGGCGGTGGACACGATGCGCCCGTCCCCGAACACGTCGATGTAGTAGAGCGCCGCCTCCTCGGCCTGCATGTCGAACCAGAGGCTGGGGACGATCTTCTGGGCCATGGCGCGTCCTCTCGGGGTGGCGGGCCCGCGCCCGCTCGGGGTGACGGGAGAGGGGACCGGCCCGGACATCGGAAGTCATCGCACCGGCGGCGGCCGTCGGGAGATCAGCGCGGCGCGGGCGCCACCCGTTCGGTCCAGAAGCGGTCGACCTGAGCGGCCAGCCCGGCCCGGTCCCCGTCGTTGGCCAGCACGACGTCGGCCACCGCCCGCCGCTGTTCGTCGGTGGCCTGGCTGGCGATCCGCGCGCGGGCGTCGTCCTCGACGAGCCCCCGGTCGACCAGCCGGGACACCCGCGTCTCCAGCGGCGCCTCGACGACCAGCACGAGGTCGTAGGAGCCCGCCTGACCGGTCTCGACCAGCAGGGGGACGTCCTGGACCACCACGGCGTCCGGCGGGGCCGCAGCGACCAGCTCGGCGGCCCGGGCGCGCACGAGCGGGTGCACGATGCCGTCCAGCCGGGCCCGTGCCGCGGGGTCCCGGAACACGATCGCGGCGAGCGCGGGCCGGTCGAGCGAGCCGTCGGCCGCGAGCACACCGTCCCCGAAGGCGGCGACCACCTCGGCGAGGCCCGTCGTCCCCGGGGCTACCACCTCGCGGGCCAGCCGGTCGGCGTCGACCACCCGTGCCCCACGCTCGGCGAGCAGCGCGGCCACCGTGCTCTTCCCCGACCCGATGCCACCGGTCAACCCGATCCTCAGCACACGGCGACCCTAAGCCCGGCCACGCCGGGCCCGGCCGCGTGCACCGGTGAGGTCACAGCCAGATCACAGGAGCGCCCGCCCGGCGCGCCACACGAGTCACAGCAGTCACAGGGCTTACCTTTCGTCCCGGTGGACTTCCCCCGCCACAGCAGAGAGGCAGTGACCATGTCCCGCAGCACGCTCGACGGCACGCAGTCGGCCCGCGGCACCGCCCGCCGTGGCCGTCACCGGATCGACGTCCCCGGTGGGGTCCGTTGCTCCGAACTGCCCGGCGTCCGCGAGCGCCTGCCGCAGCGCCGGACGTCGTCCTTCCTGCGGGCCCTGATGCCCACCGTCACCTCCGGCCGCCACACCTGGGACTTCCTGGCCAACGCCGGCGGACGCCCCCGCACCGCGTTCGCGATCATCCTCAGCCTCTGACACCTCCCCGACCCTGAGCGGCTCCCCGCCGCTCGGCGTGCGGCTCACGGCAGCCAGGTCACGGCAGACCTCGCGCTGATCCGGTCAGGGACGACCGGACACCGGCCCACACGCCCACCCACGACGGCCCCGCCGACCGCACCGGTCGGCGGGGCCGTCGTGTCACATGGCGGTCCTCCGGACCGCACCGCGGCCACGTGCCGTACCCCACCCGGGCCGAGCCGTTCCGTCGCTCGATCCCGGGACCCTCCGGGCCCCACTCCTCACGACCGGACACCCACACCGCGGCCACGTGCCGTACCCCACCCGGGCCGAGCCGTTCCGTCGCTCGATCCCGGGACCCTCCGGGCCCCACTCCTCACGACCGGACACCCGCACCGCGGCCACGTGCCGTACCCCACCCGGGCCGAGCCGTTCCGTCGCTCGATCCCGGGACCCTCCGGGCCCCACTCCTCACGACCGGACACCCGCACCGCGGCCACGTGCCGTACCCCATCCGGGCCGAGCCGTTCCGTCGCTCGATCGCGCGACCCTCAGCTGTCCGGCCCAGCGGGAGATAGACAGTGCGCCGCCCACCCCGGAGGGTGGACGGCGCACTGTTCAGGTGCTGCTCGACTTAAGCTGCGAGGTCACTCCCCGCCGGCGAGCTTGGCGCGCAGCGCGGCCAGGGCCTCGTCGGAGGCGAGGGTGCCGCCACCGCCGCCGCCACCACCGGTGGAGACGGTGTCGTCACCCTCGGGCTCGGCGGCGCTGGAGTAGCTGCCACCGGCAGCGGCCTCGGCGTCGGCCTCCTTCGCCGCGGCGATCTGCTTGCGGTGCGCCTCGAACCGGGCCTGGGCGTCGGCGTACTGCTTCTCCCAGGTCTCGCGGGCCTCGTCGTAGCCCTCGAGCCACTCGCCGGTCTCCGGGTCGAAGCCCTCCGGGTAGATGTAGTTGCCCTGCTCGTCGTAGGACGCGGCCATGCCGTAGGCGGCCGGGTCGAACTGGTCCTCGTCGCCGACGACGCCCTCGTTGGCCTGCTTCAGCGACAGCGAGATGCGGCGGCGGTCCAGGTCGATGTCGATGACCTTGACCAGGATCTCGTCGCCGACCTGCACGACCTGCTCCGGGATCTCCACGTGGCGCTCGGCCAGCTCGGAGATGTGGACCAGGCCCTCGATGCCCTCGTCGACGCGGACGAACGCACCGAAGGGCACCAGCTTGGTGACCTTGCCGGGGACGACCTGGCCGATCTGGTGGGTCCGGGCGAACTGACGCCACGGGTCCTCCTGCGTCGCCTTCAGCGACAGCGAGACCCGCTCCCGGTCCAGGTCGACGTCGAGGACCTCGACGGTGACCTCCTGGCCGACCTCGACGACCTCGGACGGGTGGTCGATGTGCTTCCAGGACAGCTCGGAGACGTGCACCAGGCCGTCGACGCCGCCCAGGTCCACGAACGCACCGAAGTTGACGATCGAGGAGACGACGCCCGTGCGGACCTGACCCTTGGCGAGCTTGTTGAGGAACTCGCTGCGGACCTCGGACTGGGTCTGCTCCAGCCACTGACGGCGGGACAGGACCACGTTGTTGCGGTTCTTGTCCAGCTCGATGATCTTGGCCTCGAGCTCACGGCCCACGTAGGGCTGCAGGTCGCGGACGCGACGCATCTCGACCAGCGAGGCGGGGAGGAACCCGCGCAGGCCGATGTCGAGGATCAGGCCGCCCTTGACGACCTCGATGACGGTGCCGGTGACGACCTCGTCGGCTTCCTTCTTCGCCTCGATCGTGCCCCAGGCGCGCTCGTACTGCGCACGCTTCTTGGACAGGATGAGGCGGCCTTCCTTGTCCTCCTTCTGGAGGACGAGGGCTTCCACCTCGTCGCCGACGTTGACGACCTCAGTCGGGTCGACGTCGTGCTTGATGGACAGCTCGCGCGAGGGGATGACGCCCTCGGTCTTGTAGCCGATGTCCAGCAGCACCTCGTCCCGGTCGACCTTGACGATCACGCCTTCGACGATGTCGCCGTCGTTGAAGTACTTGATGGTCTGGTCGATCGCAGCGAGGAAGTCCTCGGCGGTGCCGATGTCGTTGACCGCGATCTGGGGGGTGCTGTCGGGACGGACCTGGGTGGAGGTCATGTGGTCGAGTGCTCCGGACGGGGGGTGCGTAGGGACAGGGAACCCGCGACCGAGGGGCCACGGGAGAAGTGCACGGCCGGGGGGCGGCAGGGGCGCGCCCCCCGGCGAGGGGGACGGCGACACCACAGACCTCTGGCGCAATTCCCCATGGTACGGACGCCGACTGGGCAGGTCCACCACGGGTCCGGCCGGTGTGCCGCACCTCGGCGTGTCACGATCGGCGCGTCATGGACCCTGCCCCGGAGCCCGGCTCCATCCCAGCCCCAGCCCCAGCCACCCTCCCGCTGGCCGCGGACGGCTACCCCGCGGCCGGCGACGTGACGCGCCGGCCGGTCGGCCAGGCCGAGTCCGCCCGGGCCAACCGGGGCTGGTGGGATGCCGCCGCCCCGGCCTACCTCGCCGAGCACGGCACCGACCTGGGGGACGCGGACTTCCTGTGGTGCCCCGAGGGGCTCCGGGAGGCCGACGCACACCTCCTCGGCGACGTGACCGGTCGCCGGGTGCTGGAGATCGGCTGCGGCTCGGCGCCCTGCTCCCGCTGGCTGCGCCGCGCCGGCGCCTCCCCGATCGCCCTGGACGTCTCCGGCGGGATGCTGGCCCGGGCCGCGGAGCTGAACCGGGCCACCGGGCTGCCGGTGCCGCTGCTGCAGGCCGACGCCGGGGCGCTGCCGCTGGCCACCGACAGCGTCGACCTGGCGTGCTCGGCCTTCGGCGGGCTGCCGTTCGTCGCGGACGCGCAGGCCGTGCTCGGCGAGGTCGCCCGGGTGCTGCGGCCCGGCGGGCGCTTCGTCGCTTCGGTGAACCACCCGATGCGCTGGCCGATGCCGGACTCCCCCGACCCGGCGGACCTGCGGGTCGCGTCCTCCTACTTCGACCGCACCCCCTACGTCGAGACCGACGACGCCGGGCGGACCGTGTACGTCGAGCACCACCGCACCGTGGGTGACTGGGTCCGGGCCGTGGTGGGCGCAGGGCTGGTGCTCCGGGACCTGCTGGAACCAGAGTGGACGCCGGGCCGCACCCAGACGTGGGGCCAGTGGTCCCCCGCGCGGGGAGCGCTCGTCCCGGGCACGCTCGTGCTGGTCTGCGAGCTGCCCGACCGACCGGAGGAGACCGCATGGACGAGCTGACCGAGCAGGCCCGCACCGACCAGGCACGCGCCGACCGGTCCCCGGATCAGCAGGACGCCGCCTTCCAGCCCCTGGACGAGGCCGCGTGCCGGGCGCTGGCCGGCGCGACCGAGACCGCCGTGCTGGTGCTGGTGCCCGAGGCCGACCCGGTGATCGGCGACCACCGGCTGCAGTTCGACGTCTCAGCCTCCTGGGGCGTGCCGGCGCACGTCGCGGTCGTCTACCCCTTCGTACCGCCCAACCAGGTCGACCAGGGGCTGCTCACCGGCCTGCGCCGGGTCCTCGCCGGCCTCCCTGCCTTCGACTGCGTCCTGGACCACACCGCCTGGTTCGGCGAGGAGGTGCTGTGGCTGGCCCCCGCCGACGACGAGCCGTTCCGCCGGCTCACCGAGGCCGTCGTCGCCGCCTTCCCCGACCACCCGCCCTACCGGGGCGCCCACGGGGCGGACCCCAAGCCGCACCTGTCGCTCGCCGAGCGGCGCCTCGGTGACGAGGCCGGCCTGCGCAGGGTCGAGGAGACGATCACCGGGCAGTTGCCGATCCGGTCGCGGATCGGCACGGTGAGCCTGTTCGCCGGAACCCGGGAACCCGACTCCTGGCACGTCGTCGCCGAGTTCCCGCTGGCCGACGACCCCGGGTCGGCCAGCTCCACCTGACGTCGGCCGGGCCCGCGGCGGCTAGTGCGCGGCGGTGTCCCAGCTGGCGCCGACGCCCACGGAGACCTCCAGCGCCACCGACAGCTGCGCCGCCCCGGCCATCTCCCGGCGCACCAGGGCCTCCAGCTGCTCCCGCTCCCCCGGGGCGACCTCGAGCACCAGCTCGTCGTGCACCTGCAGCAGCATCCGCGAGCGCAGGCCCTCGGCCTCGATGGCCCGCTCCACACCCAGCATGGCGACCTTGATGACATCGGCCGCCGAGCCCTGGATCGGGGCGTTGAGCGCCATCCGCTCGGCCATCTCCCGGCGCTGCCGGTTGTCGCTGGTCAGGTCGGGCAGGTAGCGCCGCCGGCCCAGCGTCGTCTCGGTGTACCCGGTCTGCCGGGCGTCGTCGACCACGCCGTCGAGGTAGTCGCGGATGCCGCCGAACCGCTCGAAGTAGGCGTGCATCTGCGCCCGCGCCTCCTCCGGGGTGATCCGCAGCTGCTGGGACAGCCCGTACGCGCTCAGCCCGTACGCCAGCCCGTAGCTCATCGCCTTGATGCGGCGACGCATCTCGGGGTCGACGTCGGAGATCGGGATGTCGAAGGCCCGCGAGGCCACGAAGGAGTGCAGGTCCTCCCCCGAGGTGAATGCCTCGATGAGGCCGGCGTCCTCGGACAGGTGCGCCATGATCCGCATCTCGATCTGGCTGTAGTCGGCGGTCATCAGCGACTCGTAGCCGGCGCCCACGACGAACGCCTGGCGGATCCGCCGGCCCTCGGCGCTGCGGATCGGGATGTTCTGCAGGTTCGGGTCGGTCGAGGAGAGCCGACCGGTGGCGGCGATCATCTGCTGGAAGGTGGTGTGGATGCGTCCGCCGTCGTCGACCATCGGGATCAGCCCGTCGATGACGGTGCGCAGCCGGGTGACGTCGCGGTGCCGGAGCAGGTGCTCCAGGAACGGGTGCCCGGTCGAGGCCAGCAGCGAGGTCAGCGCCTCGGCGTCGGTGGTGTAGCCGCTCTTGATCTTCTTCGTCTTGGGCAGGCCGAGCTCGTCGAAGAGCACCACCTGCAGCTGCTTGGGCGAGCCGAGGTTGATCTCCTTGCCGATGACGTCGTAGCACTCCTGCGCGGCGGCGGTGACGCCCGCGGCGAACTCCTTCTGCAGGTCGTGCAGGAAGTCCAGGTCGGCGGCGATGCCCCGCTGCTCCATCCGGGCCAGCACCCGGGTCAGCGGCAGCTCGATCTCCCCGAGCAGGTGGTCCCCGCCCCGCTGGCCGAGCACCTGCTCGAGGGCGTCGGAGAGGTCGTTGACCGCCACGGCCTTGAGCACGTCGGCCTTGGCGGCCTCCGCGGCGACGTCGGCGTCGGTGGGGCCGAGGCCGTCGAGGGTGAGCTGCTCCTCCTGCTCGGCGGCGTCCTTCAGCTCACGGCGCAGGTAGCGCACCGCCAGGTCACCCAGGTCGAACGACCGCTGACCGGGCGTGGCGAGGTAGGCGGCGAGCGCCGTGTCGCTGACCACGCCGCGGAGGTCCCAGCCACGCGCCCAGATCGCCAGCAGCGGGCCCTTGACCTCGTGCACCACCTTGCGGGTGTCCGGGTCGGCCAGCCAGGTGGCCAGCGCCTGCTCGTCGGTGACGTCCAGGGCCGGGCCCTGCCCCTGGTCGCCGTGGTCGTGGTCGGTGAGGTCGACGAACGTCGCGTGGTCGTCGGCGGTGGCCAGGGCGAGCCCGGTCAGCTGCCCGGTGCCGCGGCCCCACGTGCCGCGGAAGACGACGCCCGTGGTGCCGCCGGCGTGCGCGGCGAGCCAGTCGGCGAGGCCACCGGCGGGCACCTCGTCGGCGGTGACGTCGAACCCGCCGTCCACCTCCGGCTCGGCGCTGGAGAGGGTGGCGAAGAGCCGGTCGCGCAGCACCCGGAACTGCAGGTTGTCGAAGAGGGTGTGCACCTCGTTGCGGTCCCAGGGTTGGACGGCGAGGTCGGCCGGGCCCAGCTCCAGCGGGACCTGCCGGTCGAGCTCGGTGAGCCGCCGGTTCTGCAGCACCTGGGACAGGTGCTCGCGCAGCTTCTCCCCCACCTTGCCCTTGACCGTGTCGACCTGGTCGACCAGCGCGTCGAGCGAGCCGTACTCGCGCACCCACTTGGCCGCGGTCTTCTCCCCCACGCTAGGGATGTTCGGCAGGTTGTCGCTGGGGTCGCCGCGCAGTGCCGCGAAGTCCGGGTACTGCACCGGGCTCAGGCCGTACTTCGCCTCGACCTCCTCCGGGGTGAACCGGGTCAGGTCGGAGACCCCCTTGCGGGGGTAGAGCACCGTGACGTGCTCGTTCACCAGCTGGAGCGCGTCGCGGTCGCCGGTGCAGATGAGCACGTCCATGCCCTGCTCGACCGCCTGCACGGCGAGCGTGGCGATGACGTCGTCGGCCTCGTAGTTCTCCGCGGTGATCACCGGCACGTGCAGCGCGCCGAGGACCTCCTGGACCAGGCTGACCTGGCCGCGGAAGTCGGTGGGGCTCTCGGCCCGGTTGGCCTTGTACTCGGCGTAGATCTCGCTGCGGAAGGTCTTCCGGCTGACGTCGAACGCGACCGCCAGGTGGGAGGGCTGCTCGTCGCGCAGCACGTTGATCAGCATCGAGGTGAAGCCGTAGACCGCGTTGGTCGGCTGCCCGGTGGTGGTGGAGAAGTTCTCGACCGGGAGGGCGAAGAAGGCCCGGTAGGCCAGCGAGTGACCATCGAGCAGCAGCAGCCGCGGGCGCGTGCCCTCGGTGGTCGAGGGGGCGGCGGGCGCGGGGGCGGCGGACACGGAGGCAGGGACCGGAGCGGACATCGGGGCCGATCCTAGGTCCGCCCACCGACATCCCGGCCCGGTGCCGCAGTGGCTAGCGTGCGACGGCGTGACGCATCCCCGCCCCGACTGGCTGCCGGCCGACACCCAGGGCCCACTCGACGACAAGCTGGGCATCCGGATCACCGAGTGGGACCCCGACCGCCTGGTCGCGACCATGCCGGTGGCCGGCAACGAGCAACCCTTCGGCCTGCTCCACGGCGGCGCCACCTGTGCGCTGGCCGAGAGCATCGGCTCGTACGCGGCGGTGCTGCACGCCGGCCCCGGCGGATCCGTGGTCGGCATCGAGCTCAACGCGAGCTACCTCAGCGCCGCCCGCTCCGGCCTCGTCACCGCGGTCTGCACCCCGGTCCGCCGCGGCCGGACGCTGGCCACCTTCCTCATCTCGGTCACCGACGACGCAGGCCGTCCGACGGCCAGCGCGAGGCTGACCTGCATGATCCGGCCGGCCCGTCCGGCGCGCGCCGGCTGAGCCCCGGACCGGTCGTGCGCGACCGATCGCTAGCACACCGGCGTGTCGCAGATGGGTCACGAAGCGTCTCAGCAGGTCGATCCGCGTAACAGACGTGGGCTACTGTCCCGCTCCACATCCAACGGCTGGGAGGTCGAGTGACGCACGCGCCCCACCGTGCCGCGAGGTACGGGGAACGCAGCTCCACCCGGGAGGACCGGTCAGCATCCCGGCGGAGCGCACGCCGGTGGCGCAGCGCCCGTCGTCCGCTCGTCCTGACGCTGCTCGTCGCCGCTCTCGGGATGGCCTTCGCCACCCTGGTGCCCGGCGTCGCCTCCGCGGCGGAGGCCGGCGAGCAGGTGCGCGGCACCCTGCAGACGAGCCTGAGCGGACCGATCGAGGGCGTCACCGTCGAGGTGGCCACGCCGGACGGCGACACCGTCGACACGGTCCAGACCGGCGAGGACGGTCGGTGGGAGGTCGACCTCCCGGGTCCCGGCCAGTACGTCGTCAGCATCGACCCGGACGACCTGCCGGACGGGGTCGAGCCCAACGGCGAGCCCAGCCGGACGGTCACCGTGGACAGCGGGCGGGCGCAGCCGGTCAACATCGGGCTGAACGACGGCAGCCGCAACGACGGGGGCGGCACCATCCGCGCCGTCCAGCTGTTCGTCGACGGCCTCCGCTTCGGGCTCCTGATCGCCATGGCCGCGGTGGGCCTGTCGCTCATCTACGGCACCACCGGGCTGACCAACTTCGCCCACGGCGAGCTGGTGACCATCGGCGCCATCGCCGCCTGGTACATCAACGTGCAGGGCGGCGTGCCGCTGATCCCGGCGGCCCTGCTCGCCATGGTGGTCGGCGGCGTCGTCGGCGCCCTGAACGAGCTGGCCGTCTGGCGGCCGCTACGGCGTCGCGGCACCGGGCTGATCGCGGCGCTGGTCGTCTCGATCGGGCTCTCCCTGGCGCTGCGCTACGGCTACCAGATCTTCTACGGCGGGTTCTCCAACCCCTACGCCGACTACCAGGGCCAGCGGGCGCGCGACTACGGCGTCTTCACCCTGCAGGACCGGGACATCGCCTCGATCGTCATCGCGGTCGTGGTGCTGGTGCTGGTCGCGCTGATGCTGCAGCGCACGAAGATCGGCAAGGCCATGCGCGCCGTCGCGGACAACCGCGACCTCGCCGCGTCCTCGGGCATCGACGTCAACCGCGTCGTCCTCTTCGTCTGGGTCCTGGGCGGGGCACTCGCCGCGCTCGGCGGGGTGCTCCTCGGCCTCTCCGACCAGGTCCAGTGGGACATGGGCTTCCGGCTCCTGCTGCTGATGTTCGCCGGGGTCACCCTCGGCGGGCTGGGCACCGCCTACGGCGCCCTGCTCGGCAGCCTGATCGTCGGCGTCTTCGTGCAGATGTCCACCCTCGTCATCCCGAATGACATGAAGTACGTCGGAGGGCTGCTCCTCTTGATCGTCATCCTCGTCGTCCGTCCCCAGGGCATCCTGGGCAGTCGCGCCAGGATCGGCTGACCGATGGCCGACCTCCTCAACGCGTTCGCCATCGCGGGCAAGGCGTTCTTCGGCTTCCAGGCGATCTTCTTCGCCCTGCTGGCCATCGGCATCAACGTGCACTTCGGGTACACCGGGCTGCTGAACTTCGGGCAGATCGCCTTCGCCATGCTCGGCGGGTTCGGCATCGCGATCTCGGTGAGCCAGTGGGGGCTGCCCTTCTGGGTCGGTGTCCTGGTCGGGGTGCTCGCCGCGGTGGCCCTCGCGCTGCTGCTCGGGCTGCCGACCCTGCGCCTGCGGGCCGACTACCTCGCGATCGTCACGATCGCCACGGCGGAGGGGCTGCGGCTGGTCTTCCGGTCGGTGTCGGCCACCCCGGTCACCGGCGGCACCCGTGGCCTGTCGGCGTTCAACCGGGACTTCATCGCCCTCGCGCCGTGGGACACCGGCCGGCGCTACGACCTGCTGGGCACCACGTGGAGCGGCGGCGAGCTCTGGGTCTGCACCGTCGGGTGGATCCTGGTGGCGCTCTGCTCGCTGCTGGTGTGGGCCCTCATGCGCGCTCCCTGGGGGCGCGTGGTCAAGGCCATCCGCGAGGACGAGGACGCCGTCCGCTCGCTGGGCAAGAACGTCTACGCCTACAAGATGCAGGCGCTGGTGCTCGGCGGGATCTTCGGTGCGTTCGGCGGCATGGTCTACGCCGTCGGCACCGGCTCGGCGATCCCCGACCAGTACCAGAACGCCAACACCTTCCTGGCCTACGCGGCACTGATCCTCGGGGGCGCCGCCCGCGTCCTCGGGCCGGTGATCGGCTCGATGCTGCTGCTGTTCATCCTGCAGTTCGCCGACACCGGGCTGCGCGCACTGATCGACAACGGGGTGATCCCGGCGGAGCTGCTCTCCTCCACCGACGTCGCGCAGCTGCGCTACGTCCTGGTCGGGATCGGGCTCATGCTGTTGCTGGTGTTCCGGCCCCAGGGCATCTTCGGTGACCGACGAGAGGTGATGCTCGATGCCCGCTGACGACAAGCCCACCGGCGCCGGGCCGCACGGCGCCTCCGCCGCCCGGCCCGGGGGGCGACCCCCTCCGGCGGCGGTGCGCACCGGGCGGCGCCCCAGCGGCTGGCCCAGGCGGCGCTCCGCGACGTCCCGTGGGAGGTCGGGGTCGCCAAGCCCGACCCGGCGATCGTCGTCGACCACGTGACCCGCACCTTCGGTGGCCTGACCGCGGTGTCGGTCGACCACCTGGAGGTCCAGCGGGGCGGCATCACCGGTCTCATCGGGCCCAACGGTGCCGGGAAGACGACCCTGTTCAACCTGCTCACCGGGTTCGACCAGCCCAACACCGGCACCTGGTCGTTCAACGGTCGCGACCTGGGCAAGCTCAGCCCGCACCAGGTCGCCCGGCTCGGCGTGGTCCGCACCTTCCAGCTGACCAAGGCGCTCTCCCGGCTCACCGTGCTGCAGAACATGCTGCTCGGGGCGCAGAGCCAGCGCGGCGAGAGCTTCCTGCGCGCGCTGGTCCCCGGCACGTGGCGGGCACAGGAGACGGCGAACACCGAGCGGGCGATGGACCTGCTGCGGCGGTTCAAGCTCGACGCCAAGAAGGACGACTTCGCCGGCAGCCTCTCCGGCGGCCAGCGCAAACTGCTGGAGATGGCCCGCGCCCTGATGAGCGAGCCGCAGGTGGTGATGCTCGACGAGCCGATGGCCGGGGTGAACCCCGCCCTCACCCAGAGCCTGCTCGGGCACGTCAAGGACCTCCGCGAGGAGGGCATGACGGTCATCTTCGTCGAGCACGACATGGACGTCGTCCGCGACATCAGCGACTGGGTGGTGGTCATGGCCGCCGGCAAGGTGATCGCCGAGGGCGCCCCGGAGTCCATCAGCCAGAACAAGGCCGTCGTCGACGCCTACCTCGGCGCGCACCACGACGCCCCGCTGACCCCGGAGGAGGAGGACCGCTTCCTCGCCGAGGACGAGGCGGAGGCCCGTGCCGGGCGCGAGGACGTCCTCGACTCCGAGCGCGGCCGCAAGAGAAGGGCAGGACGATGAGCACCGGAGACCTCCCCGGCCCGCCGGACGACCGGCGGTTCACCGTGCCGGAGTCCGACCAGGACGCACCCGTCGCCCAGGAGCCCGGCGCGGGCGCCGCGGCGGAACTCTCCCCGGCGGAGAAGGCGGCCACCCGGGAGGAGCACCAGCGCCTCGCCGAGGGCGCGCTGGTCCGCGCCGACGACCTGGTCGCCGGGTACGTCCCCGGGGTCAACATCCTCAACGGGTGCGACTTCTACCTGCAGGACGGCGAGCTGGTCGGGATCATCGGCCCCAACGGCGCCGGCAAGTCCACGCTGCTCAAGACGCTGTTCGGCCTGATCCCGGTCCGCTCCGGCTCGGTGACGCTGCGCGGTGAGGAGATCACCTCCGCACCGGCGCACCGGCTGGTGTCGATGGGCGTCGGCTACGTGCCGCAGAACAACAACGTGTTCCCCTCGCTCACCATCGAGGAGAACATGCAGATGGGCGTCTACCTGCGGCCGAAGACGTTCAAGGACCGGTTCGACTACGTCGTCGACCTCTTCCCGCTGCTCGGCGAGCGGCGCAAGGGGAAGGCCGGGGCGCTGTCGGGTGGTGAGCGGCAGATGGTGGCGATGGGCCGCGCGCTCATGATGGACCCGTCGGTGCTGCTGCTCGACGAGCCGTCGGCCGGGCTGTCCCCGGCGCTGCAGGACGAGGTGTTCATCCGCTGCCGGCGGATCAACGCCACGGGGGTCTCGATCATCATGGTCGAGCAGAACGCCCGCCGCTGCCTGCAGATCTGTCACCGCGGCTACGTGCTCGACCAGGGCCGGAACGCCTACACCGACACCGGCACGTCCCTGATGAACGACCCGAAGGTCATCGAGCTCTACCTGGGCACCCTGGCCAAGGCCCAGTAGCCCCCTCTCCGCACCGCACGCGACGGCGCCGCTCCCCCCGGGGAACGGCGCCGTCGTGCGTCCGCGGGCAGCGCAGGCCTGCGGCGGCGAGACTGGTCCGGTGCCCGACCCCGCCGCCCAGCCGGCCCGCTACCGGGAGCTGGTGCTCGACCCCGCGGTCGGCGGGCGCAGGCAGGGCCTCGCCGGGCGCGGGGAACGACCCGAGGCCGTGCGCGGGTGACCGAGGCCCTCCCCCTCGTCCACCTCGCCCTGGTGGCGGCCTACGGAGGTCTGCAGTGGACGGTGCGCGTGCTGGTCTACCCGCAGTTCGCCACCGTCCCGGCCGATGCCTTCCCGGAGGTCCACGTCCGGCACTCCCGGTTGATCAGCCGGCTGGTCGGGCCGCTGTTCGCCGGTCAGGCGGTGACGACGGGCTGGCTCCTGATCGCCCCGCCGTCCGGGACCACGTGGCCCCCGGTGGCGCTCACGGCCGGGGCGCTGGCGGGCGTGCTGCTGCTCACCGCACTCGGCGCGGTGCCGCTGCACCGGCAGCTGGGCCGGGGCTTCTCCGCCGACGTCCACCGTCGCCTCCTCCGGGTGGACACGGCCCGGACCGCCGCCGCCACCGGGAACGTGCTGGCTGCCGGCTGGCTGGTGCTCGGCTGACCGCGAGCCCGATCGCCCCGGACAGCACTGCGGCCCGGCACCTCGGGGGCGCCGGGCCGCAGCCTGGAACGGTGGTACTGCCTCAGCGCTGCCGTGTCACAGCGCGCCGGGTCTCAACTCAGCGGACCTCAGCTCAGCGCTGGGGCCCGATGCCCTGGGCGTTGAGGCCCTGGATGATCCGCGAGGACTCCTCGAACCCGATGACCACGACGGCGTCGGGGTTGAAGTCGACCATCTGCTGGACCTCGGCGTCGAAGTTCGCCGCCTGCGGGTCGTAGGTGATGTACTCGATGCTGTCCTCGGACAGACCACCGGCGACCAGGTTGTCCCGGGTGTTCTCGGCCAGGCCGGTGCCGTACGGGTCGTTGATCGCCAGGATGCCGACGGTGTTGTTGCCGTCCTCGGCGATCAGGTCGGCCAGGGCACGGGCCTGCAGGGTGTCCGGCGGCGCGGTCCGGAAGTACAGACCGTTGTCGGCGTACTCGGTGAACTGGTCGGAGGTGTTCGCCGGCGAGATCTGCAGGACCCCGGCACCGGTGATGGTGTCGATGACCGTCAGGCTCACGCCCGAGGACGCGGCGCCCACGATGGCGTCCACGCCCTGCTGGAGCAGT
Organism: Modestobacter roseus; assembly: GCF_007994135.1. Taxonomy (NCBI): domain Bacteria; kingdom Bacillati; phylum Actinomycetota; class Actinomycetes; order Geodermatophilales; family Geodermatophilaceae; genus Modestobacter; species Modestobacter roseus. The sequence goes on along the minus strand of NZ_VLKF01000001.1, from coordinate 989,619 downwards.
CGGTCGACCGTCTGCGTGGCGGTGTCGGTCGAGGCGTCACCGGAGTCACCCTCGATGAGCTGGACCGGCTGGCCCAGCACGCCGCCGGCCTCGTTGACCTCGTTGATGGCCAGCTGGGCACCGGCGACCTCCGGCGGGCCGAGGAAGGCCAGGTTGCCGGTCAGCGGCAGCAGCGTGCCGATCACCAGCGGGTCACCGGTGGCGCCTGCCGGGGCGTAGGCCGGGCCCTCGTCGGTGGCGGCGTTGGCCTCGTCGCCGGCGATGACGAACTCGGTCGCCGAGTCGTCGAGGGCGTTGTCCTCACCGAACTGCAGGATGCCGAAGCTGGCCTGGGCCGGCTCGCCGGCCTCGGCGAAGCTCAGCGGGCCGCTGACGCCGTCGTAGTCGACGTTGCCGCCGGCGTTGATGATCTCCAGGCAGGCGCTGTAGGAGTCACAGGTCTCGCCACCGAAGGTCAGGCCGTTGATGTACGGGGCGAACACCGTGGCCTCGCTGCTGCCGGCCGCCTGGGCCGCGAGCGCGGTCAGGATGACGGCGTCGTAGGTCTCCCCCGCGTAGTTGTAGTCCTGCAGCTCCGGGTCGACCGCGAGCAGCCGGTCGGTGAAGTCACCGGACAGCTCGGTCAGCGGCGTGGTGCCCGACATGCCGGCCAGGGCGCCCTCGTCGGAGAAGTCCTCGCCGAGGGCGTTGCCCATGTTGCCGTCGGTGCCGTAGACGTTGACCTGCTTCTCGCCGCTCGCGTCGGTGCTGCCGCCGGAGTCGCCGCTGTCGTCGCTGCCGCCACAGGCGGTCAGCGCCAGCAGGGCGGCACCGGAGAGCGCGATCGCGCGAGCGGTGGTGCGGGTGCGCATCAAGGAACTCCCAGGGGTTCGTGCGTGGTCACCGGGTCCGGAGGGCTGGACGGCCCACCGGCCGGCCGGTCAGTGCCGAGAACCTAACTGCCCTTCCGGCCCCCGCCAGTCCCCGGGAAAACACCGTGATGACGTTGTGACCTGGGCGTCTCCGGCGTGCCACACGGTGGGACACGCCGACACACGCCCGCAACGCGGGTGACGCCCGCCACGCCGGTCCGGGTGAGCCACCGCACACGAGGCCCGGACGCGGAACGGCCGCCGGCCCCCGGTGTGCGGGGCCGACGGCCGTCGGAGCAGTGCTGGAGGGGTCAGACGGTGGGCTGCTCCCCGGCCGGGGCGCTGTCGCCGATCTCGGTGGCCATGATCGCCTCGGCGAGCGCGCGCATCGAGGTGCGCTCGTTCATCGCCGTGCGCTGGATCCACCGGAAGGCCTCGGCCTCGGTCATCCCGCGCTCGGTCATCAGCCGGCCCTTGGCCTTCTCGATCACCTTGCGGGCCTCGAGCCGCTCCTTGAGGTCGGCGACCTCGGCGTCCAGCGCGTGCATCTCCTGGAAGCGGCCGACGGCGACCTCGATCGCGGGGACCAGGTCGTTCTTGGAGAACGGCTTCACCAGGTAGGCCATCGCGCCGGCGTCGCGGGCGCGCTCGACCAGCTCGCGCTGGCTGAAGGCGGTGAGGACGATGACCGGCGCGATGCGGGCGCTGGCGATCTGCTCGGCCGCCGCGATCCCGTCCAGCACCGGCATCTGCACGTCGAGGACGACGAGATCGGGGCGCAACTGCTGGGCCTGGTCGACCGCGGCCTGCCCGTCGCCGACCTCGGCGACGACGACGTACCCCTCCTCTTCGAGCATCTCCTTGAGGTCGAGGCGGATCAGTGCCTCGTCCTCGGCGATGAGGACCCGGGTCGGCTCGTTGCTCACGGAGATGATCCTATCGACCGCAGGCGCGGATCCCGCGCCGGATAGGCTGCGGGCCACTCCGTCGAGTAGGCCCCCGTACCCCAATCGGCAGAGGGAGCGGATTCAAAACCCGCGCAGTGTGCGTTCGAGTCGCACCGGGGGCACTCTGTTCATCGCGATCCTGACGGATCGCCCCGCGGCCAAGTGCCGTGCCCGACCGACCTTGAGCCGCTGCGTCGCTCGATCGCGGGACCCTCCGGGCCCCACTCCTCACGACACCACGCCGCAACGCGGCCAACGGCCGTTCCCGGCCGGCGCTGAGCCGCTGCCCGTGCCTCCGGCGGGGACCCTCCGGGCCCCGCGCCGGAGCCACCCCGGCCGGGTGGCCGTCCCCGACTCCACGGGACCCGTCACCAGCACTCACCCAGCCTGCGGAACGACCCGGTACCCACCGCGCGTGCCGGACGCGCGCCGCAATACCGTGGCCGCGTGACCGGCCACATGACACCCGAGCAGTTCCGCCAGCACGGCCACGAGGTGGTCGACTGGATCGCCGACTACTGGGCCCGGCTGCAGCAGGACCCCGGGTCGCTCCCGGTCCGGTCGCAGGTCTCCCCCGGCGACGTGCGCGCTGCCCTCCCGGCGCAGGCTCCCGAGCAGGGCGAGCCGTTCGCCGCGGTGCTGGCCGACCTCGACCGCGTCGTCCTCCCCGGGCTCACCCACTGGCAGCACCCGGGCTTCTTCGGGTACTTCCCGGCCAACACGTCCGGCCCCTCGGTGCTCGGCGACCTGGTGAGCGCCGGCCTCGGCGTGCAGGGCATGTCCTGGGTGACCAGCCCGGCCGCCACCGAGCTCGAGCAGCACGTCATGGACTGGCTGGCCGAGCTGCTGGGCCTGCCGGAGAGCTTCCGCTCCACCGGCACCGGCGGCGGCGTCGTCCAGGACTCCAGCTCCGGGGCCAACCTGGTCGCGCTGCTCGCCGCCCTGCACCGGGCCAGCAAGGGCGCCACGCTGCGCCACGGGGTGCTCCCCGAGGAGTACACCGTCTACGTCTCCGCGCAGACCCACAGCTCGATGGAGAAGGCCGCCCGCATCGCCGGCCTCGGCACCGAGTCCATCCGCGTCGTCGAGGTCGACGACGAGCTGGCGATGCGGCCCGGAGCGCTCGCCGCCCGGCTGGAGCGCGACGTCGCCCGCGGGTTCACCCCGGTGCTGGTCTGCGCCACGGTCGGCACGACGTCGACCACGGCGATCGACCCGCTGGCCGAGCTCGGACCGGTCTGCCAGCGGTTCGGGGTCTGGCTGCACGTCGACGCCGCCTACGCCGGGGTGAGCGCGGTCGCCCCGGAGCTGCGGGCGCTGCAGGCCGGGGTGGAGTGGGCCGACAGCTACACCACCGACGCGCACAAGTGGCTGCTCACCGGCTTCGACGCGACGCTGTTCTGGGTCGCCGACCGGGCGGCCCTCACCGGTGCCCTGTCGATCCTGCCGGAGTACCTGCGCAACGCGGCCACCGACGCCGGTGCCGTCGTCGACTACCGGGACTGGCAGATCGAGCTGGGCCGCCGGTTCCGCGCCCTGAAGCTGTGGTTCGTGCTGCGCTGGTACGGCGCCGAGGGGCTGCGTGAGCACGTCCGCGCGCACGTGGCCCTCGCCCAGGAACTGGCGGGGTGGGCGGCGTCCGACGAGCGGTTCGACGTCGTCGCGCCCCACCCGCTGTCGCTGGTGTGCCTGCGACCCCGCTGGGCCGACGGCGTGGACGCCGACGTCGCAACCATGACCCTGCTGGAGCGGCTCAACGACGGCGGAGAGGTCTTCCTCACCCACACGACGGTCGGCGGTGCGGCGGTGCTGCGGGTGGCGATCGGCGCACCGGCGACCACCCGCGCGCACGTCGAGCGGGTCTGGGCCCTGCTGGTCGAGGGCCACGACTGGCTGGCCAACGACTTCGCCGAACTGGCCCGCGAACGGCGCGAGGCCGAACGCCGCGAGCGCGCGGACGCCGAGCGGGCAGCGGCCGAGCAGGCAGCGGCCGAGCAGGCAGCGGCCGAGCGGGCAGCGGCCGAGCAGGCAGCGGCCGAGCGAGCAGTAGCCGAGCGGGCAACGTCGGACCACGCGGCGGCCGAGCGGGCCGTCGAGACCCCCGCCGCCCAGGACGAGACGGCCGAGCAGGCCGTCGCCCAGGCCGACCTGGACGGCGGGCCCGCCCAGGGCTGAGCCGCCGGCCGGGAGGGGCTCAGCCGAGCGAGCGGATGAGCCCCTCCTGCGCGACGGTCGCCACGTGCGTGCCGTCGGCGGACCAGATCTGCCCGAAGCACACCGCCCGCCCACTGGCCGCGGCCGGGCTGTCGGTCTCGTAGAGGAACCACTCGTCGGCCCGGGCCGGCCGGTGGAACCACACCGCGTGGTCCAGGCTCGCGCCCACGATCGACCCGCCCCAGCCACCACCGATGCGCGCCAGGCCGGCGGAGAGCAGCGTCAGGTCGCTGACGAAGGTCAGCGCGGCCGCGTGCACGTTGTCGTCGTCGGGCAGCCGCCCGGCCACCCGGAACCAGGCCCGGAACGCGGTGTCGCCCGCCTCCCGCGGCTCGGGGTCGTAGGGGTCGCGCAGGTAGCGGGACTCGACCGCCCGGTTCAGCGCCTGCGCACCCTCGGCCCGGTCGGGGTGGGCGGCGAGCACCTCGGGCAGCCCCGGCAGGCCGTCGGGGCCGGGCACCTCCGGCATCGGCAGGGAGTGCTCGACCACCGCCCGCTCCCCCGCCGTGAAGTCCGCGGTGAGGGCGAAGATGGCGACGTCGGAGCCCTTGCGGGTCTGCCGGGCCACCACCCGCCGGGTGCTGAACGACCGGCCCTCCCGGATCCGGTCCACCTCGTAGCGGATCTCCTCGTGCGGGTCGCCCGGCCGGAGGAAGTACGAGTGCAGCGAGTGCACCGGCCGCTCGGCCGGCACCGTGGCGTTCGCCGCGGCGAGCGCCTGGGCGGCCACCTGGCCGCCGAAGATCCGCTGCAACGGCGTCGTCGGAGTGGTGCCGACGAACAGGTCCGGGGCGCGCTCCTCCAGGTCGAGGACGACCATGAGCTCCGCCGCCGGGGTCGGGGGCGGCTGCGCAGCCGACCCCGACCCCGACGACGCCGCTGCGGGGGTCACGCCTGCGTGCCCACCTCGTGCACCCGGACGAGGTTGGTCGTGCCGGCGGTGTTGGGCGGGGAGCCGGCCACCACGACCACCTGGTCACCCTCGCGGAGCCGGCCGATGGACAGCAGCGAGAAGTCGACCTGGGCGACCATGTCGTCGGTGTGCTCCACCTGGGGCACGATGAACGTCTCCACGCCCCACGACAGCGCGAGCCGGCTGCGCACCCGCGGGTCGTTGGTGAAGGCGAGGATCGGCAGCCGGGTCTTCAGTGCCGCCAGCCGCTGCGCGCTGCGGCCGGTGGAGGTGAAGGCGGCCAGCGCCGCCACGTCCAGCGTCTCGCCGACGTCCTTCGCCGCGCGGACCATCGCGCCGGGGCGCGAGTGCGAGGCCTTGAGCAGCTGCGGGGCGAGGATCTCGTCGACCTCGACCGCGGCGATGATGCGGTCCATGGTCCGGACGGCGGCGATCGGGTGCTTGCCGACCGACGTCTCCCCGGACAGCATCACCGCGTCGGCGCCGTCGAGGACGGCGTTGGCGACGTCGGAGGCCTCGGCGCGCGTGGGCCGGGAGTTCTCGATCATCGACTCGAGCATCTGCGTGGCCACGATGACCGGCTTGTTGCGCTCGCGGGCCGCCTGCACGGCCCGCTTCTGCACCAGCGGCACCTGCTCCAGCGGGAGCTCCACACCGAGGTCGCCGCGGGCGACCATGATGCCGTCGAAGGCGTCGCAGATCGCCTCGAGGTTCTCCACCGCCTCGGGCTTCTCCAGCTTGGCGATGACCGGGGCGAACACGTCCTCCTGGGCCATCACCTCGCGGACCAGCTCGACGTCGCGGGGGGAACGGACGAAGGACAGGGCGACGAAGTCCACGCCCAGGGAGAGGGCGAAGCGCAGGTCCTCCTCGTCCTTGTCCGACATGGCCGGGACGCTGACGGCGACGCCGGGCAGGGAGAGGCCCTTGTTGTTGGAGACCGGACCGCCCTCGAGCACCAGGCACCACACGTCCGGGCCGTCGACCTCGGCGACGGTGAGGGCGAGCTTCCCGTCGTCGACCAGCAGGCGGTCACCGACGCGGACGTCGTTGGCCAGGTCCTTGTAGGTGGTCGAGACCCGCTCGGCGGTGCCCTCGACGTCCTCGACGGTGATGCAGACCCGGGCACCGGTCGGCCACTCCACCTTGCCCTCGGTGAACGTGCCGAGGCGGATCTTCGGGCCCTGCAGGTCGGCGAGGATCGCGACGGCGCGACCGACCTTGTTCGAGGCCTCCCGGACCAGGCGGTAGGCCTGCTCGTGGTCGGCGTGCTTGCCGTGGCTGAAGTTGAGCCGGGCGACGTCCATCCCGGACTCGACGAGGGCGGTGACCTGCTCCGGGGTGCCGGTCGCCGGCCCCAACGTGCAGACGATCTTGGCGCGGCGAGACATGCCACTGAAACTAGTCGACCCCCCGGGGGGACACGCCGCACGGGGTCGGCCGTGTCCCTCCGGGGGGTCGCAGTCGTCTGGGACGTCTGTGCAGGTCAGACGCCGATCAGACGCAGGTCAGCGCAGCGGGACCGCCGTCGGGGTGACCGGCCGCGGGAGCATCGTGGCCCCGGTCAGCCAGGTGTCGACGGCGGCCGCGGCGGCCCGCCCCTCGGCGATCGCCCAGACGATGAGCGACTGCCCGCGACCCATGTCACCGGCGACGAACACGCCCGGCGCGGTGGACATGTAGTCCTGGTCGCGCGCGACCGCGCCCTTCTCGGTGACCGCGCAGCCCAGCTGCTCGACCAGCCCCGCGGTCTGCGGACCCGTGTAGCCCAGCGCCAGCAGCACCAGGTCCGCCGGGAGCACCCGGGTGGTGCCCTCGACGGTCTCCTTGCGGCCGTTGACCAGCCGGACGTCGGAGACCTGCACGCCGGCGAGCCGGCCGTCGTCACCGGCGACGAAGCCCTCGGTGTTGACGGCGAACAGCCGCTCGCCGCCCTCCTCGTGGGCCGGGGAGACCCGCAGCACCATCTCGTACGTCGGCCAGGGGTTGTCCTGCGGCCGGGTGCCGGGCGGAGCCGGCTTGTAGTCCAGCTGGGCCACCGACGCGGCGCCCTGCCGGTGGGCGGTGCCCAGGCAGTCCGCGCCGGTGTCGCCGCCGCCGATGATCACCACGTGCTTGCCGTGGGCGTCGATCGCCGGGTGCTCGATCTCGCCGAGCGCCTGGCGGTTGCCGTCGGGCAGGTACTCCATGGCGAAGTGCACGCCGGGCAGGTCGCGGCCGGGCAGCGGCAGGTCCCGGGCGACCGGGGTGCCGATGGCCAGCACGACCGCGTCGAAGTCCGACCGCAGCTGCTCCACCGTCACGTCGTCGGGCCCGTCGCCACCGACGTCGACGCCGGCCACGAAGCGGGTGCCCTCGGCGCGCATCTGGTCCAGCCGCCGGTCCAGGTGGCGCTTCTCCATCTTGAACTCGGGGATGCCGTAGCGCAGCAGCCCGCCGATCCGGTCGTCCCGCTCGAGGACGGTGACCTCGTGCCCGGCCCGGGTCAGCTGCTGGGCGGCGGCGAGACCCGCCGGCCCGGAGCCGACGACGGCGATCCGCTTGCCGGTGAGCACCGCCGGTGGCTGCGGGGTGACCCAGCCGTTGACGAAGGCCTGGTCGATGATCTCCCACTCGATCTGCTTGATCGTGACCGGGGAGTTCTCCAGGTTCAGCACGCAGGCGGCCTCGCACGGCGCCGGGCACAGCTTCCCGGTGAACTCCGGGAAGTTGTTGGTGGCGTGCAGCCGCTCGATCGCCTCCTGCCAGTCGTCCCGGCGGGCGAGGTCGTTCCACTCCGGGATCAGGTTGCCCAGCGGGCAACCGTGGTGGCAGAAGGGGATGCCGCAGTCCATGCAGCGCGCCGCCTGCTCGCGCAGGGCGGTCACGGGGAAGACGGCGTCCTCACCGGTGTCCCGGTTGAGGTACACCTCCTTCCAGTCCAGCAGCCGCAGGTCGACCGGCCGCCGCGGCGGCATCTGCCGGTCGTACTTGAGGAACCCCGTTGCATCAACCACGTGCGGCCTCCATCACAGCTCGGTCCACGTCGTACCCGGCGGCCTCGGCGGCCCGTCGGGCCTCCATGGCGCGCCGGTAGTCCCGGGGCATGATCACGCTGAACCGCTCGGACCAGCGGCCCCAGTCGGCCAGCAGCGCCCCGGCCACCGTGGAGTCGGTCGCCTCCCGGTACCGGGTGAGGACGTCGCGCAGCCACAGCGAGCTCTCGCCGTCCAGCTGCTCGACCTCCACCATCTCCGGGTTCACCCGGTGCCGGGCGAGGTCGAGCACGTACCCGATCCCGCCGGACATGCCAGCCGCGATGTTGCGACCGGTGGGTCCCAGGATGATCGCCGACCCGCCGGTCATGTACTCCAGCGCGTGGTCGCCCACGCCCTCGACGACCGCCAGCGCACCGGAGTTGCGGACGCAGAACCGCTCACCGACCCGGCCGCGCAGGAACAGCTCGCCGGCGGTGGCGCCGTAGCCGATGACGTTGCCGGCGATGACGTTGTCCTCGGCGGCGAAGGCCGACTCCGGCGCCGGCCGCACCACGATCCGGCCACCGGACAGGCCCTTGCCGACGTAATCGTTGGCGTCGCCCAGCAGCGTCATGGTGATGCCCGCGGGCAGGAACGCGCCGAAGGACTGGCCGGCCGACCCGGTGAAGGTCAGGTCGATCGTGCCGTCGGGCAGCCCCGTACCACCGAAGCGGCGGGTCACCATCGAGCCGAGCATCGTGCCGACGGTGCGGTTGACGTTGCGGACCGGCAGCTCCAGGTGCACCGGGCGGGCGTCGAGCAGCGCCCCCTCGCACAGCTGGATCAGCGTCTGGTCCAGCGCGACGTCCAGACCGTGGTCCTGGGTGGCCACCTGCCGGCGGGCCGCGCCCTCGGGCAGCTCCGGAACGGCGAGGATCGGGGACAGGTCGACCCCGGCCGCCTTCCAGTGGTCGACCGCCGGCGCCACCTCGAGCACCTCGGCGTGGCCGATCGCCTCGTCGAGGGAGCGGAAGCCCAGCTGCGCCAGCTGCTCGCGCACCTGCTCGGCGATGAACTCGAAGAAGGTGACCACGAACTCGGGCTTGCCGGTGAACCGCTTGCGCAGCTCGGGGTTCTGCGTGGCCACGCCCACCGGGCAGGTGTCCAGGTGGCAGACGCGCATCATCACGCAGCCCTCGACCACCAGCGGCGCGGTGGCGAAGCCGAACTCCTCGGCGCCCAGCAGCGCGGCCACGATCACGTCGCGGCCGGTCTTCATCTGGCCGTCGACCTGCACCACGATCCGGTCGCGCAGCCCGTTGGCCAGCAGCGTCTGCTGGGTCTCGGCCAGGCCGATCTCCCACGGCGTCCCCGCGTGCTTGAGCGAGGTCAGCGGGGCGGCGCCGGTGCCGCCGTCGTGCCCGGACACCAGGACGACGTCGGCCTTGGCCTTGGCCACCCCGGCCGCGACCGTGCCGATGCCGGTCTCGGAGACCAGCTTGACGTGGATCCGCGCCTCGTCGTTGGCGTTCTTGAGGTCGTGGATGAGCTGCTTGAGGTCCTCGATCGAGTAGATGTCGTGGTGCGGCGGCGGGCTGATCAGCCCCACGCCCGGCGTGGAGTGCCGGGTCCGCGCCACCCACGGGTAGACCTTGCTGCCGGGCAGCTGGCCGCCTTCGCCGGGCTTGGCGCCCTGGGCCATCTTGATCTGGATGTCGTCGGCGTTGACCAGGTACTCGCTGGTCACCCCGAACCTGCCGCTGGCCACCTGCTTGATCGAGCTGCGGCGCAGGTCGCCGTTGGGGTCGGCGGTGAAGCGGTCGGGGTCCTCGCCGCCCTCACCGGTGTTGGAGCGACCACCGAGCCGGTTCATCGCGATCGCCAGCGTCTCGTGCGCCTCGGCCGAGATGGAGCCGTAGCTCATCGCCCCGGTCTGGAACCGCTTGACGATCTCGCTGACCGGCTCCACCTCCGCCAGCGGCACCGCGGGGCGCTCGCCGGTCCTGAACCGGAACAGCCCGCGCAGCGTCGCCGCCTCGGCCGACAGCCCGTCGACGGTGTCGGCGTAGCGCTGGAAGACCTCGTACTGGCGGGAGCGGGTGGCGTGCTGGAGCAGGAACACCGTCTCGGGGTTGAACAGGTGCACCTCGCCCTCGCGGCGCCACTGGTACTCCCCGCCGGTCTCCAGCCGCCGGTGGGCGCGCTCGGTCGGGTTGCTCGGGTAGGCCTTCCGGTGGCGCATCGCCACCTCCTCGGCGAGCACGTCGAGCCCGACGCCGTCGAGGGTGGCCGACGTGCCGGTGAAGTACTCGTCGACGAGGGCCTTGGACAGGCCGACCGTCTCGAAGATCTGCGCCATGGTGTACGAGCCGACGGTGCTGATGCCCATCTTGCTCATCACCTTGAGCACGCCCTTGCCCATCGCCTTGACCACGTTGCGCACCGCCTGCGCGGGCTGGACGCCGGTGAGCTGACCCGAGCGGATCAGGTCCTCGACGCTCTCGAAGGCCAGGTAGGGGTTGACCGCGGCCGCGCCGTAGCCCAGCAGCAGGGCGATGTGGTGCACCTCGCGGCAGTCGCCGGACTCGACGACCAGGCCGACCTCCATCCGGGTGCGCTCGCGCACCAGGTGGTGGTGGACGGCGGCGGTCATCAGCAGCGACGGGATCGGTGCGCGCTTCTCGTCGCAGTCCCGGTCGGACAGCACGATGACCCGGGCACCGGCGGCGATCGCCTTGCTCACCTTGGTGCGCAGCTCGGTGATCGCCTGCGCCAGCGCCGTCCCGCCGCCGTTGACGTCGAAGTGGCCGGTGATCCGCACGGCGGCGAACCCGGGCAGGTCGCCGTCGTCGTCGATGTGCAGGATCTTGGCCAGCTCGTCGTTGTCGATCACCGGGAACGGCAGGAACACCTGCCGGCAGGACGCCGGGGTGGCCGCGAGGAGATTCTGCTCGGGGCCGAAGGTGCGGCCCAGGCTGGTGACCAGCTCCTCGCGGATCGCGTCCAGCGGCGGGTTGGTGACCTGGGCGAACTGCTGGGTGAAGTAGTCGAACAGCGAGCGGGAGCGGTCCGACAGCGAGGCGATCGGGGTGTCGGTGCCCATCGAGCCGATCGGCTCGGCGCCGCTGGCGGCCATCGGCTGCACCAGGATGCGCAGCTCCTCCTCGGTGTAGCCGAAGAGCAGCTGACGGCGGACGACCGACTCGTGGCTGGGCCGCGCGCGGCGGCGCTCGGGCAGCTGGGGTAGGTGCACCAGGCCGGCGTGCAGCCAGTCGTCGTACGGCTCGGCGGTGGCCAGCTCGCCCTTGACCTCCTCGTCGGAGACGATCCGCCCCTGCTCGGTGTCGACCAGGAACATCCGGCCGGGCTGCAGCCGGCCCTTGGCGACGACCTCCGAGGCCGGGATGTCCAGCACGCCGGCCTCGCTGGCCAGCACGACCAGGTCGTCCTTGGTGCGCCACCAGCGGCCCGGGCGCAGCCCGTTGCGGTCGAGCACCGCGCCGATGAGCGTGCCGTCGGTGAACGCCACGCAGGCGGGCCCGTCCCAGGGCTCCATGATCGAGGAGTGGAAGCGGTAGAACGCCCGGCGGGCCGCGTCCATCTCGGCGTGGTTCTCCCACGCCTCGGGGATCATCATCAGCACCGCGTGCGGCAGCGAGCGCCCGGACAGGTGCAGCAGCTCCAGCACCTCGTCGAAGGTCGCCGAGTCGCTGAAGTCGCTGGCGGTGACCGGGAAGATCCGCTCCAGCCCGAGCTCGCTGGCCGGGCCGGCCGGGCCGTCGAACAGCCCGGTCTCCAGCTTGGCCTCGCGGGCGCGCATCCGGTTGCGGTTGCCCTTGATCGTGTTGATCTCGCCGTTGTGCGCGATGAAGCGGAACGGGTGGGCCAGCGGCCAGCTCGGGAACGTGTTGGTGGAGAACCGGCTGTGCACCAGGGCGATCGCCGACTCGTAGCGCTCGTCGCGCAGGTCGGGGAAGAAGGCCGGCAGCTGGTCGGTGGTCAGCATCCCCTTGTAGGTGATGGTGCGCGCCGACAGCGAGGCGATGTAGCAGCTGGTGCCGGCGTCCCGGGCGGCCCGCTCGATGCGCTTGCGCAGCACGAACGCGCGCCGCTCCAGCCGGGTGACCCCGTGCGGGGCGGCGGTGCCGCCGAAGGCCTGCGCGTCGGCCCGCGCGCCGATCGTCTCGGCGACGAACAGCTGGGTGAAGCAGGGCATGACCCGGCGGGCGGTGGGGCCGAGGTCGGCGCCGTCGGGGTCGACCGGCAGCTCGCGCCAGCCCAGCACGGTCAGCCCCTCCTCCGCGGCGAGCGCCGCGACCCCGTCGACGACGGTGGCCCGCTCGGCCTCGTCGGCCGGCAGGAAGGCGATGCCCACGGCGTACTCGCCCAGCGGCGGGAGGTCGAAGTCGACGCTGGCGCGCAGCAGCGCGTCGGGCACCTGGGTGAGGATGCCGGCGCCGTCACCGGAGTTCGGCTCGGACCCGGCGGCGCCGCGGTGGTCGAGGTTGTGCAGGGCGGTGAGCCCGGCGGCCACGATCGAGCGGGACCGGCGACCGCGGGCGTCGGCCACGAAGGCCACGCCGCAGGCGTCGTGCTCGCGGGCGGGGTCGTACAGACCGGTGGCGGCGGGGAGCGCCGAGAAGGCCACCGGGGCCGTCCCGGCAGAGGTGCCGGCGGAGGTGCTGGGGGCGGCGAGGTCAGACATGTCACTCCCGTCGTCGGCTGGCCGCGACGCCCGTCCGGCGGAGCCGGGCCCGGGCGCGGTGCGGGGGGTCGCGAGGACCCCGCCGGGTGGTCAGAGCGGGTGGGTGGTGCAGGGAGGGGCGGTGCGGTCGGATCCGGTGCGGTCTGGTCCGGTGAGCGGAGGACCGGAGCGGTCCGACGGGTGGGGCGGCGCAGGCCGGGTGGACTCGGTTCGCCCGGACGGCCTGCTGACCCGCGGTCCCGCGGGCGGGTGTCCGCGGGGAGGTCGTGTGCGGGGCAGCGCTGGCCCGGTTCCGACGTCGCCGGCCGGCCCAGGATCACTGGGCGGCCGACAAGGAGCGTACACAGCAGCGTCACCTGCGGGACATGTCGATCTGATGTCGCACATCTCTCGTCCGCGGGGCGCCGGACCCCCTGGTGGGCGGGTCAGCCCGGCACCGGTCCCCGGGCCTCGTCACCACCGGCCCGCGCCGCCGTGGACCCCGTACCGGCGTCCGGCGCCGGCTCCGCGGCCCCGGTGAGGGTGCCGGTCGCGGCAGCGGACCCACCGGCGGTCGGGGTGCCCCCGGCGTCGGGGCCGGCAGCTGCGCCGGCGTCCCGGCCCCGGGTGATCACCTCGCGCGGGCGGCCGCGCTGCCAGACCAGGTAGGCCACCGCGAGCAGCCCGACGATGACCGAGGTGAAGACGTTGAGCCGCAGCCCGAGGAACTGCTCGGCGGTGTCGATCCGGAGCATCTCGATCCACAGCCGGCCGGCGCAGTAGGCCGCCACGTACAGGGCGAAGGCCCGGCCGTGGGAGAGCCGGAAGCGGCGGTCGGCCCAGATCACCAGCGCCGCGACCCCGAGGTTCCACAGCAGCTCGTAGAGGAACGTCGGGTGGAAGGTGCCCAGCACCAGGGCCTCGCCGTCGGGCCCGGTCAGCGCGCGGCCGGCGGAGGCGTCCCAGCGGTGGATGGTCAGCGCCCACGGCAGGTCGGTGGCCCGGCCGTAGAGCTCGTTGTTGAACCAGTTGCCCAGCCGGCCGACCGCCTGGGCGACGACGATGCCCGGGGCGATGGCGTCGGCGTAGGCCGGCAGCGGGATGCCCCGCCGGCGGCAGGCGATCCAGGCGCCGACGCCACCGAGGGCGATGGCCCCCCAGATGCCCAGGCCGCCCTCCCAGATGGCGAACGCACGCATCGGGTCGCCACCTTCACCGAAGTACGGCTCCGGCGTGGTGAGCACGTGGTAGATCCGGCCGCCGATGATGCCGAAGGGCACCGCCCAGACGGCGATGTCAAGCACGTCGCCGGGGGCGCCGCCGCGGGCGACCCAGCGCTTCTCGGCGATCAGCACGGCCAGCACGATGCCGGCGATGATCGCCAGCGCGTAGGCGCGCAGCGGGAACGGCCCGATCTCCCAGACGGCCTGGGTCGGGCTGGGGATCGCGGCGAGCACGTCGCCGGCGCCGGTCACGACAGCACCACCGGCCGGCGGCGCACGCCCTCGGACAGCTCCGCCGACAGCGCCCGGACGCCGTCGGGGCCACGGCCCTCGAGCAGCTGGCGGACGTAGGCCGAGCCCACGATCACTCCGTCGGCGAACGCGGCGACCTCGGCGGCCTGGTCGGCGTCGGAGACCCCGAGGCCCACGCACACCGGCAGCTCGGCGACCTCGCGGGTGCGGGCGACCAGCCGCTCGGCGGCGTCGCCCACGGTCGCGCGGGTGCCGGTGACGCCCATGGTGGAGGCGGCGTAGACGAACCCGCGGGCGGCCGCGGCGGTGGACGCCAGCCGCGCGTCGGTCGACGACGGGGCGACCAGGAACACCCGGTCCAGGCCGGTGCGGTCGGTGGCGGCGATCCAGGGACCGGCCTCGTCGGGGATCAGGTCGGGGGTGATCGCCCCCGCTCCCCCGGCGGCGGCCAGGTCGTCGGCGAACCGGTCGACGCCGTAGCGCTCGATCGGGTTCCAGTAGCTCATCACCACCGGCACGGCGCCGGCGTCGGCCACCGCCCGGGTGGCGCGCAGCACGTCGGCCATGCCCACCCCGGCCCGGACGGCGACGTCCACGGCCTGCTGGATGACCGGGCCGTCCATGCCCGGGTCGGAGTACGGGACGCCGATCTCGACGATGTCCGCACCGCCCTCGACCGCGGCCACCATGGCCGCGATGGAGCCGTCGACGTCGGGGTAGCCGACCGGGAGGTAGGCGATCAGCGCGGCGCGGGACTCGGCGCGGGCCGCGGTGATCCGGGTGGCGAGCAGGCTCATGCCTGCTCCCCCGCCTGCTGGCCGGGCACGGCGGCGCCGTTGGCGATCGCGCCCTCCGTGGTGTGCTGCTCGGTGTCCATCCCGGCTCCGGGCTCGGCGCCGCGACCGGCCTCGACCGCTCGCTCGTCGGAGTCGGTGGGCGCGGTCTCCTCACCCAGACCGAACCACGCCGACGCGGTCTCGACGTCCTTGTCCCCGCGGCCGGAGAGGTTCACCAGCAGCACCGCGTCCGGGCCCAGTTCCCGGCCGACCTGCATCGCGCCGGCCAGGGCGTGCGCGGACTCGATCGCCGGGATGATCCCCTCGGTGCGGCACAGCAGCGCGAAGGCCTCCATCGCCTGCGCGTCGGTGACCGGCCGGTACTCCGCCCGCCCGAGGTCGTGCAGGTAGGAGTGCTCGGGCCCGACGCCGGGGTAGTCCAGGCCGGCGGAGATCGAGTGCGACTCGATCGTCTGGCCGTTGGCGTCCTGCAGCAGGTAGCTGCGGGCGCCGTGCAGCACCCCGGGGTCGCCCCCGGTGATGGAGGAGGCGTGCCGCCCGGTCTCCACGCCGTCGCCCCCGGCCTCCAGGCCGACCAGCCGCACGTCCTCGTCGGGGACGAAGGCGGTGAAGATGCCGATCGCGTTGGAGCCGCCACCGACGCAGGCGAGCACCACGTCGGGCAGCCGACCCAGCCGGTCCAGCAGCTGACCGCGCGACTCGTCGCCGATCACCCGCTGGAAGTCGCGGACCATGGCGGGGAACGGGTGCGGGCCGGCGACGGTGCCGAAGACGTAGTTGGTGGTCTCCACGTTGGTGACCCAGTCGCGGAACGCCTCGTTGATGGCGTCCTTCAGGGTGCGCGAGCCGGTGGTGACCGGCACGACCTCGGCGCCGAGCAGCCGCATCCGGGCCACGTTCAGCGCCTGGCGGCGGGTGTCCTCCTCGCCCATGTAGATCGTGCAGGACAGCCCCATCAGCGCCGCCGCGGTGGCGGTGGCGACCCCGTGCTGGCCGGCACCGGTCTCGGCGATGACCCGGCTCTTGCCGATCCGCTTGGTCAGCAGCGCCTGGCCGAGCACGTTGTTGATCTTGTGGGAGCCGGTGTGGTTGAGGTCCTCGCGCTTGAGCAGCACCGTGGCGCCGCCGCAGTGCTCGGCGAACTTCGGGACGGCGGTGATCGGGCTGGGCCGGCCGGTGTAGTCACGCTGCAGCTCGGCGAACTCGGTGAGGAACGCGGGGTCGACCCGCATCGCCTCGTAGGCCTCGGTCAGCTCGTCGAGCGCGGCGATCAGCGCCTCGGGGACGAACCGGCCGCCGTAGGGGCCGAAGTGGCCGGTCGCGTCCGGCCACTCCGGGCGCGCCATGCCATCTCGGGAACTGGCGTCGAGAGCGGGGCTGCTCACGTCAGGGGCCGGAGGGTGCGCGGAGATGGTCACGTGCCCAGCTTGACACGATGTGCGCGGTGACCGGGCGGGGGTCCCCGTGTCGGTTCAGCGGGTGGCGCGCGGGGTGGCGGGGTGCGAACCGGCGGTGACCAGGTCGGCGACGGCCTGTCGCGGGTCGCCGGCGGTGACCAGCCCCTCGCCGACGAGCACCGCGTCGGCGCCGGCGCCGGCGTAGCTGATCAGGTCGTGCGGCCCACGGACGCCGGACTCGGCGATCTTGACCACCTCGCTGGGCAGCCCGGGGGCGATCCGCTCGAACGTCGAGCGGTCGACCGACAGGGTGGTCAGGTCGCGGGCGTTGACCCCGATCACCGACGCCCCGGCGGCCAGGGCGCGGTCGGCCTCGGCCTCGCTGTGCACCTCGACCAGGGCCGTCATGCCGAGGGACTCGATCCGCTCCAGCAGGCCGGTGAGCACCGGCTGCTCGAGGGCGGCGACGATCAGCAGCACCAGGTCGGCACCGGCGGCGCGCGCCTCGTGCACCTGGTAGCTGCTGACCACGAAGTCCTTGTTCAGCACCGGGACGTCGACGGCGGCGCGGACCGCGGTGAGGTCGGCGTGCGAGCCGCCGAACCGGCGGCCCTCGGTGAGCACGCTGATCACCCGGGCACCCCCGGCGGCGTACTGGGCGGCCAGGGCGGCGGGGTCGGTGATCTCGGCCAGCTCGCCCTTCGACGGACTCTTCCGCTTGACCTCCGCGATCACCCCGACCCCGGGGGCGCGCAGGGCCGCGAGGGCGTCCAGCGCCGGGCGGGCGTCACGGGCGGCGGCCTGCACCTCCGGGAGCGGCACCGCGGCCTGCCGCGCGGCGACGTCCTCACGAACGCCCGCCACGATGTCGTCGAGGACGCTCATGACCCCTCCTCGCAACCCCTCATGATGTGCCACCGGAACGACTCCCACCACCGGGAGTCGGTGAGATCACTGTAGAGGCGGCGATCCGGCGCCCCGGCCGGGGGCCGGGCGAGCGCCCCCCGACGCGGGGGGTCACACTGTCGGGTCCTCGCCCCGGTCCAGCGCCTTCCAGGCCGCCTGGTGGCGGTCCTCGTCGGTGGCCGGCCGGGCCTGCCGCGCCGGCGGCGCACCGGGCGCCGTCCGCTCGTACCTGCGGCCCATGCCCGGCCAGCTCCGACCGCGCAGCGCCACGAGCAGGCCGACGAGCACGGCGAGCACCCCCGCGGCGACGGCGAGCGCCGGCCAGCCGGCGGCCACGTCGACGGTCACCGGACCACCGCCCCGGCCGACTCCGGGCAGCTCGGTGGAGACCTCCGACAGCCCGCCCCGCACCGCCTGCGCGGTCGACCAGACCACCGCGCCCCCGGCGAGCGCCACCAGCCCGCCGACGAGGACCCGGGCGGCGCCCCGGACGGCGATCACCGCCACCGCGGCGGCGAGCAGCAGGAGTCCGCAGGCGGCGACCAGCGGGGCCGCGTCGGAGCCGGTGAGCACCGCGTCGACCGGCGGCAGCGGCGGCTCGCGGACGATCGTGACGTCGGCCCACCCCTGACCCGCCGTCGACAGCGCCAGCCCGCCGGCCAGGGCGCTGCCCAGCACCGCGACGGTCAGCTCCCGCCGAGCCCGCGAGGCACTGCTGGCGGGGCCGTTCACGGGAGCTCCCGCAGCCCCTCCGCGGTGGCGATCGCCGAGAGCACCGCCCGCGCCTTGTGCCGGGTCTCCGCCTCCTCGGTGGCCGGGTCGCTGTCGGCGACGATCCCGGCGCCGGCCTGCACGTAGGCCCGCCCCTGGTGCAGCACCGCGGTGCGGATGGCGATCGCCATGTCCATGTCGCCGCCGGCGTCGACGTAGCCGACCGTGCCCGCGTAGAGCGCGCGCCTGGTCGGCTCCAGGGACTCGATGACCTCCATCGCCCGCGGCTTGGGCGCCCCGGAGACCGTGCCGGCGGGGAACGTCGCGTCGAAGACGTCGAGCGCGTCCCGGCCCGGCGACACCTGGCCGGCGACGGTGGAGACCAGGTGCATGACGTGGCTGTAGCGCTCCACGCGCATGAAGTCCGCGACCTCCACCGAGCCCGGCACGCAGACCCGGCCGAGGTCGTTGCGGGCCAGGTCGACCAGCATGACGTGCTCGGCGCGCTCCTTGGGGTCGGCGAGCAGCTCCTCGGTCAGCCGCAGGTCGTCCTCCGGCGTCGCACCGCGGGGCCGGGTGCCGGCCGGCGGGTGCACCACGGCCCGCTCCCCCGTCACCGTCACCAGCGCCTCCGGCGAGGAGCCGACGACGTCGAACGGCGACTCCCGGCCGGCGAAGCGCAGCAGGTACATGTACGGCGAGGGGTTGCTGGCGCGCAGCACCCGGTAGAGGTCCAGCGCGTCGACGTCGGTGGCCAGCTCGAAGCGCTGGGCGAGCACCGTCTGGAACACGTCGCCGGCCCGGACGTGCTCCCGCACCCGCTCGACCCCGGCCTCGTACTCCCCCGGCGCCATGTTGCTGGTGACCGGCGGGGCGTCGGCGGTGGTGAGCGTGGCCACCGACGGCGGCACCGCATCGGTCAGGTCCGCGGCCATCGCGTCGAGCCGGGCCACGGCGTCGTCGTAGGCCGCGGGACCCGCGGCCAGCGCGTTGGCGATGAGCAGCACCGTGCCGTCGGTGTGGTCGAGCACGGCCAGGTCGGTGACCAGCATGAGCGCGAGCTCGGGCATGCCGAGGTCGTCGGTGCTCGTGCTCGGCAGCCGCTCCAGCCGGCGGACGACGTCGTAGCCGAGGTAGCCGACCAGGCCACCGGTGAGCGGCGGCAGGCCCTGCTGGTCGGCGGTGGCACCGCGCGGCGAGCGGAGCCGGCGGGCCAGCGTGCGGACCGCGGCCAGCGGGTCGGCCGGCAGGTCGTCGGTCAGTCCGGGCAGCGGGTCACCCACCCACACGGTCGCGCCGTCGCGCTCGGTCAGCGTGCCGGCGCTGCGCACCCCGACGAAGCTGTACCGCGACCACTGCTTGCCCTGCTCGGCCGACTCCAGCAGCACCGTGCCGGGACGGTTGCGGGCGAGCTTGCGGTACAGGCCGACGGCGGTCTCGCTGTCGGCCAGCAGCCGGCGGGTGACCGGCACGACGGGAGTTCCCACCGCGGCGAAACCCGCCGCCGAGGGGGTGGTCTCACCGAGTCGCATCGTCACTCGCCGGCCTCCGGCCGGATCCCGGCGAGGTCGGACGCCTGGTGACCCCGCAGCGGGCGGTGGAAGCAGCTGCGCTCGCCGGTGTGGCACGCGGGCCCCTCCTGGTCGACGAGGACCAGCAGCGCGTCGCCGTCGCAGTCCAGCCGGACGTCGCGCACCCACTGCCGGTGGCCCGACGTCTCGCCCTTGACCCAGTACTCCTGCCGGCTGCGCGACCAGTAGGTGGCCCGGCCGGTGGTCAGCGTGCGGTGCAGCGCCTCGTCGTCCATCCAGGCGACCATGAGCACCTCGGCGGTGTCGTGCTGCTGGACGACGGCGGCGACCAGGCCGGCGGGGTCGCGGCGGAGCAGGCCGGCGACCGCCGGGTCGAGCTCGGATCGGGAGGGGGCGGACATGCCGCTGATCGTCCCACCCGACCGGAACCGCCCGGTCAGGCCCTGCGTGCGGCGGCCGCCGTCCGGGACCACGCCACCGCGTCGGGCAGGACCGTGAGCCCGGCAGCAGCGATGCCGAGCGCCCCGTAGACGACCGGGAGCACCACCACCGCCTCCCCGATCGGCGCGGAGGTGCCGGTGAGCACCACCACCCAGTACACCGACAGGCAGACCTGGCCGCCGGCTGCCGCCCACAGCCACTCCCGGCGCCCGCCGGACAGCGCCGTGAGCCCGCCGACCACGAACAGCGCGACGACCAGCAGCTGCACGAGGGCGATCCACGGCCCGATCCCGGCGGAGGGCCCACGGGTGACCGCCAGCAGTGCGCTGAACGCCATCGCGTAGACCGTGCCGACGAGGGTGAGCAGCGCCGAGCCGAAGGCCAGCGCCGCCGCCCCAACGACCACGCCCGGCCGCCGGGGCGCGCGGGCGTACGGCGGCGCGTACCCGCCCCAGGCGGTGAACGGCTGCTGGCCCGCGTACGCCTGCTGGCCCGGGTGCGGCGGGGCGCCCCACGGCGCCGGTCCCCACTGCGGCGGTCCCCACTGCGGCGGGGTCTGCGGCGGGGTCTGCGGCGGGCCCCACTGCGGCGGAGGGCCCCACGGGTGCTGCTGCCCCGGCGGTGCGGCCCAGGGCTGCCCGGTGGGCGGGGGTCCGCCGTAGGGCGGCTGGCCGGGCGGGACGGCGTCCCAGTCGGGCTGGCTCACAGCTGAGCCGCCAGCGCCCGCCCGGCGACCCGGCCGGAGAACAGGCAGCCGCCCAGGAAGGTGCCCTCCAGGGAGCGGTAGCCGTGCATCCCGCCGCCGCCGAAGCCGGCGACCTCCCCGGCGGCGTACAGACCGGGGAACGGCTCGCCGTCACCACGCAGCACGCGGCCGGAGAGGTCGGTCTCCAGGCCGCCGAGGGTCTTTCGGGTGAGCAGGTTGAGCCGGACGGCGATCAGCGGGCCGGCCTCGGGGTCGAGCAGCCGGTGCGGCGTCGCGACCCGGATCAGCTTGTCGCCGAGGTAGCCGCGGGCCTGGCGGACGGCGGTGACCTGGGCGTCCTTGGTGAACCGGTTGGCGATCTCCCGGTCGCGGGCGACGACCTCCCGCTCGACGGTCGCGAGGTCGACGTGCGGGCGGTCGCCGGTGAGCTGGTTCATCCCGGCGACCAGCTGCGGCAGCGTGGGGGCGACGACGAAGTCCTCGCCGCGGTCCAGGAACGCCTGCACCGGGGCCGCTGCGCCGCTGCGCACCCGGGTCAGCAGCAGCTTCAGGTCCTTGTCGGTGAGGTCGGGGTTCTGCTCGGAGCCGGAGAGGGTGAACTCCTTCTCCACGATCTTCTGGGTGAGCAGGAACCAGGTGTGCTCGTGGCCGGTGGTGCCGATGTGCGCCAGCGTGCCCAGGGTGTCGAAGCCGGGGAACAGCGGCACCGGCAGCCGGGTGCCGGTGGCGTCCAGCCAGAGCGAGGAGGGGCCGGGCAGGATCCGGATGCCGTGCCGCTCCCAGACCGGCGAGTGGTTGGTGATGCCCTCGGTGTAGTGCCACATCCGGTCGGGGTTGATCACGTTGCCGCCGGCGGCCTGGGTGATCTCCAGCATCCGGCCGTCGACGTGCGCGGGGACGCCGGAGAGCAGCCGCCGCGGCGCCGGGCCGAGCCGGGCCGGCCAGTTGCGCCGGACCAGGTCGTGGTTGGCCCCGATCCCCCCGGAGGTGACGACGACGGCCGGCGCGGCGAGCTCGAACCCGCCGACCTCGACGCGCGAGCTGGCCACCCCGCGGGCGACGTCGCTGGGTTCGAGCACCGCGCCCCGGACGCCGGTGACCGCGCCGTCGGTGACTACCAGCCCGTCGACCCGGTGCCGGTACCGGACGTCGACCAGCCCGCGGGCGGCGCCGTCGGCGACCCGCCGCGCGAAGGGGGCGACCACGCCGGGGCCGGTGCCCCAGGTGATGTGGAAGCGGGGCACCGAGTTGCCGTGGCCGGTGGCGGTGTACCCGCCGCGCTCGGCCCAGCCGACCACCGGGAAGAACCGCACGCCCTGCGCACGCAGCCAGGCGCGCTTCTCCCCCGCGGCGAACTGCAGGTACGCCTCGGCCCACTGCCGCGGCCAGTGGTCCTCGGTGCGGTCGAAGCCGGCGGTGCCGAACCAGTCCTGGCGGGCCAGCTCCAGGGAGTCGTGCACGCGCAGGCGGCGCTGCTCGGGGGTGTCGACGAGGAACAGGCCGCCGAAGGACCAGTGCGCCTGGCCGCCGAGGGAGGCCTCGGGTTCCTGGTCGAGCAGCAGCACCCGCTTGCCGGCGTCGGCCAGCTCCGCGGTGGCGACCAGCCCGGCCAGCCCCGCACCCACCACGATCACGTCAGCGTCGGTGCTCACCTCCACGACGCTAGCGGGCGCGCGCCACCGCGGGCGGCCGACGGCCCGCACCGGCCCACTCCCGCACCGGCTGCTGCGCGGCGAGCACCAGGCCGACGAGCGGCCCGACGGCCAGCAGCAGCGTCGTCCACGCCGCCGACCCGCCGCCGAGCACGCCGAAGAACCCGGCCAGCAGGACGAGCCCGACCAGCGGCAGGAGGCAGGCGAGGACGAGCACCAGCCAGCCCGGCAGGCGGCCCACCCCGGTGCCGCGCCAGACCAGCACCGCGCCGAGCAGGGCGAGGGCGGCCAGCGCCCCCGGCGCGAGCAGGTACCAGCCCCAGCCGGGGTCGGCGTCCCAGAGCAGCCAGCCCAGGTACCCGTCGACGACCGCGACGAGCAGGCCGAACGCCGCGGCGAACGGGGCGGCCTGCGGCCGGGTGGGGGCCGTGTGCGCGAGGCGGGACCCCCGGCCCAGCGGGTGCCGGGGCGGGACCTGACGGGACCGGGTCTGCGGTCGGGGCGACGGCATGCCGGCAGGCTAGGACGCCGTCCTGACGGTCAGCTGGGAGCCGGCTGGACGTCACCGGCTGCCCGCCGGGCGGCGACCCAGCGCCGGACGCCGGGCAGCGCGGCCAGCACCGCCGTACCGGCCGGCAGCGCCCAGACCAGCAGCAGGAGGCCGTCGGAGTCGGCGATCAGCCCGTCGGCGAGCAGCACCCAGCCGAGCACCGCGACGAGGGCGGCGGCGGGGAGGAAGACCGCCAGCCAGCTCCGGCCCAGCAGGAGCAGCAGCGCCCCGGTCAGCAGCCACACCGACAGCAGCACGGGGACGGCGACGACCAGCCAGCCGCCGCCGTCGAACCGGCCGTTGGAGAACGCCAGGGCGAGCAGCGCGAAGGCGGCGGTGGTCAGCGCGGTGAGCACCGCCAGCGGCGCGGCGAGGAGTGCCGGCAGGGGCGGGCGGCGAACGGGAGCGGACACGCGCGCACCGTAGGGCCGTCCGCGTCCCGCCGGGCCCGGACGCGCCGTCAGCCGACCGGCTCCTCCAGCGGGGCCCCCGGCTGCCGGCCGGAGCTGCGCCGCCAGGAGGCGTGCAGCCGGCCGTAGGCGCCGTCGGCGTCGACGAGCTCGGCGTGCGTGCCGCGCTGCACGACCCGGCCGGAGTCGACGACCAGCACCTCGTCGGCGCGCTCGGCCGTGGAGAGCCGGTGCGCGATGGTGAGCGTCGTCCGGCCGTCGGTCAGCGTGTCCAGCGCCCGGGTCAGCCGCATCTCGGTGGCCGGGTCGACCGCGCTGGTCGCCTCGTCCAGCACCAGCAGGTCGGGATCGGCCACGTAGGCGCGGGCCACGGCCACCAGCTGCCGCTCCCCCGCGCTGAGCGACTCGCCGCGCTGGCCGACCGGGGTGGCGACGCCGTCCGGCAGGTCGGCCACCCAGTCGCCGAGCCCGAGGTCGTCGAAGGCGGCGGCGACCTGCGCGTCGGTCATCCCGGGACGGCCGTACCGGACGTTGTCGGCGACCGAGGCGTCGAAGAGGAACCCGTCCTGCGGGACCATCACCACCCGCTGGCGCAGCGATGCGAACGCGACCTCGTCCAGCGGGACCATGCCGGTCGCCCCGCCGTCCCGCCCGTTGCCGACGAGGACACGCCCCTCGGTCGGGTCCATCAGCCGGGTGACCAGCTTGGCGAACGTCGTCTTGCCCGAGCCGGTCTCCCCGACGATCGCCACCCGCGTGCGCGCGGTGATCGTCAGGTCGACGTCGTCGAGGGCCTTGGCGCCGCCGGCGGCGTAGGCGAAGGAGACGTGGTCGAACCGGACGTCCAGCGGGCCGGGTGGCAGCGAGCGCCCCGTGGCCGGGTCGGTGGCCGCCGGGTCGCGCACGTCGGGCTCGGTGTCGAGCACGTCGAGCACCCGGCGGAACCCGGCGACGGCGTTCTGCGCCTCGTTCAGCACCTCGCTGGCGGTCTGCACCGGCGCCACGAAGAGGGTGACCAGGAAGAGGAAGGCGACCAGCGTGCCGGCGCTGATGTCCCCGGCGATGCCCAGCAGCACCCCGACGACGACGACCGCCGCGTTGGCGATCGCGGCGACCAGCTCGCCGCTGACGTAGACCCCGGCGGTGACCTTCTGGGCGTCGATGGAGGCGCGGTAGTGCCGGTCGATGGCGCGGTCGATGCGGGCCGCCGTCCGGGCCCGGATGCCGTAGGCCCGGACCGTCGGCGCGCCGACGACGGACTCGCCGACGGCGGCGAGGACGTCGCCGACCCGTTCGCGGACCACGCCGTAGACCGCGGCCAGCCGCTTGGCGAACCACTTCACCGCGATCGCCAGCGGTACGAAGCAGGCCAGCACCAGGAGGGTGAGCTGCCAGGAGTAGATCGCCATGACCACGGTGGCGACGACGAGCTGGCCGATGCTGACCAGGCCGAGGACCCCGCCCCACTGCATGAAGACCGACAGCTGGTCGACGTCGCTGGTGACCCGGGAGACCAGCGACCCGCGCCGCTGCCCCTGCTGGTGCAGGACCGAGAGGTCGTGCACGTGCCGGAAGGCGCGCACCCGCAGCCCGGCCAGCGCGGTCTCGGTGGTGCGGAACAGCCGGACGTTCATCAGGTAGACGGCGACGCCGGTGACCACCACGACGACGGCGGACGCGAGGACCAGCTCGCGCACCAGCGGGATGTCCGGGCCGCCGGGGCCGTTCAGCCCGCGGTCGAGCACCTGCTGGACGGCGACGGGCACGACCACGCGGCCGGCGGTGGCGATCAGCGCGAGCAGGAAGGTGACCGGCAGGCCCTGGCGGAACTCCGGCATCATCCGCAGGCCCCGGCGCAGGGTGGCGGTGGCGCTCTCCGGCCGGCGGTCGGCGGCGAGCAGGACGTCGCCGTCGCTGGGCTCGCTCATGCCTGGGCCCCCGCGGGCGCGCGGTCGGCCGCGCCGGCCTCGGGCAGCTGGTAGGCGTGCACCAGCCGGGCGTAGCCGGGCACCTGGGCGAGCAGCTCGGCGTGGGTGCCGCGGGCGACCAGGCGCCCGCGCTCCAGCCAGACGACCTCGTCGGCGAGGGCGATGGTGGCCTGCCGGTAGGCGACGACGACGACGGTGGCCGGGCGGTCGGCGGCGCGCAGCGCGTCGAGGATGCGGGCCTCCACCGCGGGGTCGACGGCGCTGGTGGCGTCGTCGAGCACGAGCAGCCGGGGCCGGCGGACGACGGCGCGGGCCAGCGCCAGGCGCTGCCGCTGGCCGCCGGAGAGGCTGGCGCCGCGTTCGCCGACCCGGGTGTCCAGGCCGTGCGGGAGGCGGGCGACGAAGTCCTCGGCCGCGGCGATCCGCAGCGCCTCGTGCACCTGGTCGTCGGTGAAGTCGCCGCCGAGCGTGATGTTGTCACGCACGGTGTCGTCGAAGAGGAAGGTCGACTGGGCGACGAAGGCCACCTGGTCGCTCACCTCGCCCTCGCGCAGGGTGCGCAGGTCGACGTCGTCGAGGAGGACGTCGCCGCGCTGGGGGTCGACCAGGCGCACCAGCAGGCCGGCGAGGGTGGACTTGCCGGCGCCGGTGGGACCGACGACGGCGAGGGTGCGACCGGCCGGCACGTCGAAGGTGACGCCGTCGAGGGTGGGCCGGGCGGCGTCGGCGTAGCCGAAGCCGACCTCGTGCAGGCCGACGGCGGCCCCCCGGTCGCCGCCGGGGGCGGCGTCCGGGCCGTGCGCGATCTCGCCGGTGGCCTCCAGCACGGGGGTGACCCGGTCCCAGCCGGCGAGCGCGCGCGGCAGGTCGGCCAGCACCCAGCCGATGGCGCGGATCGGCAGCGCCAGCAGGGTGAACAGGTACGCGATGGAGACCAGGTCGCCGGCGCCGGTGGCGCCCGCGGCGACCCGCTCGGCGCCGACCAGCAGCACGGCGAGGGTGCCGAGGTTGGGCAGGGCCTCCATCAGCGGGTCGAACAGGCCGCGGACCCGGCCGACGGCGACCAGGCCGTCGCGCAGCTCGTCGGCCCGGGCGCCGAAGCGGGTGGTCTCGTCGGCCTCCCGGCCGAGGGTCTTCACGACCAGGGCGGCGTCGAAGCTCTCGTGGGCGATCTCGCTGACCTCGGCGCGCAACTGCTGGGCGCGGGCCATCCGAGGGCTCATCACCTGGCTGTAGACGGCGTTGATCACGAAGACCAGCGGAAAGACGACGAACCCGACGACCGCCAGCAACGGGTCGGTGAGCACCAGCGCGGCGATGGTGATCGCGATCATTACGATGGCGCCGCAGGCGAAGGGCAGCGGGGCGACGAAGAACCAGGCGGCCTCGACGTCGGAGTTGGCGTTGGACAGCAGCTGCCCGGTGGGGTGGCGCTGGTGCCAGGACAGCGGGAGCCGCAGGTACTGGCCGGTGACCCGGCGGCGGTACTCGGCCTGCAGCCGGTAGCTCATGATGCCGGCGAAGAGCCGGCGGCCGAGGATGCCGACGATCTTCAGCAGGGCGACGACGATGATCGCCAGAGCGGCCAGGGAGAGGGCGGTGGCGGTGGTGTCGCCCTCGTCGAAGGCCGGCAGCAGCACCCGGTCGGTGATCCCGCCGATCACGTAGGCGCTGGCGACGGTCATCCCGCCGTAGAGGCTGCTGCCCAGGAAGGCGAGGACGAAGATCCCCGGCTGCCCGGCGACGGCGCGCCCGATGTGACGGACGCCGCGGCGGACCACGGCGTCTCTGCGGCGCGGCACGGTGCCTCCAGTCGATGGTGCGGGCGGTGCGGTCAGCCTACCCGGGTTGCTTACCCGGCCTAACCGCTTTCCGGGCTCGACTGATTCCGGGGCCGTCGGTCTCGGGGACACAGGCGTCTCGCTGGGGCTCCACCCGAGGGAGAGCTGGCATAGCCTCGACGCGTGCCCACCCCCGCCGTGCCCGTGTCCCGGTCGGAGCGAGCGGCGCTGGCGGACCTGCTGGCCGAACTCGGGCCCGACCAGCCGACGCGGTGCGCCGGATGGACCACCCGCGACCTCGCCGCCCACCTCGTCGTACGTGACCGCCGGCCGGACTCGATGCCCGGGCTGGCCCTGGGTGGGCCGTTCCGGACGTGGACCCAGCGCGTGCAGGACCGGGCCGGCACCGGCCGAGACTGGACCGAGCTCGTCGCCGCGGTGCGCTCGGGGCCGCCGCCGTGGCTCCCCGGGGCCTGGCCGGTGGCCGACCGGCTGCTGAACAGCACGGAGATGGTGATCCACCACGAGGACGTGCGGCGCGCCCAGCCCGGTTGGTCGCCTCGTGAGCTGCCCGGCGAGGTGCAGGACCAGCTGTGGAAGGCCGTGCCGTTGCTGGCCCGCGGCCGGGAAGCCCCCCGACCCGACGGCGGGCTGATGGTGCGGCGCAGCGACGTCACCGACGGCGCCCCGGGCAGCGAGCGGCGGCTACGCAAGGGCACCCCGACGACCACCGTGGTGGGCGCTCCGCTCGAGGTGCTGCTCTGGGTCAGCGGGCGCGAGGACGTCGCCTGCGTGGACCTGACCGTCGACTGAGCACGGCCGCCGGGCGATCCCGGTGATCACTGGCTTGCGCTCGGCGGGCCCGGACGACGCGGCGGCCGTGGCCGCGGTGCATGAGACGGCCCGAGGGTCCTACTACGCCGGGGCGAGCACTGAGCTCGACGGCGTGCTCACTCCGGCGCCGGAGCGACGGGCGATGTGGGACGTGCTGCCCTGGGCCTGGGGCAGCGGGCTGGGCTCCCAGCTGCACGACGCGTTCACCACCCGACTGACCAGCGGGCCCGCGCGCCTGGGCGTGCTCGAGGTCTGGCGCGGCAACGGCCGGGCCCTCGACTCCCATGCGCACCGGGGCTGGCGGCGGGACGACCGCACCAGACCGGGCCCGGACGGGTCCCCCTACGTCGGGATGACGCGCGCCGCGGACTCCACCACCGGCCGCGGGGACTCGTCGAGCAGCAGGACCACAGCGGGCTGACCGTTCGGCGCGTCGGGGCTACGACCCACGGGTCGCCAGCCGAGGCGCTCGTAGAGCGCACGAGGCGGGGTGGGCTCGTCTCGGGTGGACAGCCAGGCGGGGCGGCCGGCGGCAGCCACCAGGGCGGCGAGCAGCGCCCCGCCCAGCCCGCGACCGCGGTGGGTGGGCGCAACGGCGAGCAGGTACACGGCGAGGTGCCCTCGAGCAGGGGTGCCGCGTCGCCGAGCCGGTCGTGCAGCTCCCGCGCCCAGGCGTCGGTCTGCTCGCGCCAGGACCACGGGTGGCCGTAGCCGAACCCGACCAGGCGCCCTTCGTCGCGCCGGGAGGCCACGAGCAGGTCCGGTCGCGCGCGGAGTCCGGCGTAGAGGTCGGCGAACATGGTCGCGATCTGCGGGGGCTCGCAGAGCGGCTCGTCCCGTGATGCGTCCCGGTACAGGTCCTCGACCTCTGCGATGGTGGGGGCTCCTGCGCTCCCCTGCGTCAGGACCAGTGGTGACCCGGCGCGACCGGAGCTCCCACGCCGCGTCAGCCCCCACGCCGCGTCGCGACAGGTCGTCGGTACACGAGCGCACAGCAGCGCCGCGCCGATCAGAACGGTGGCGGGTCATCCCGCCGACCGTCCGGTGCCGAGCTTCCGGGTCGGGGCTCGCCGGGCGGGACGTCAGGGACTGGCACGTCGTCCGCCCGGGCTACGACAGGGGGCGGGTGGTCGAGCCAGTCGTCCGCGCCGCAGCGGGTCGGATGGGTGGTGACCACCTGCCCCGAGGGTGTCGTCCACTCGAGCCCGCCGTCGGCCAGCCCGCGCATGGCCCAGCCGGGCGCCTGGTGGCTCAGCCGGTGGTGGTGCCGACACAGGCTGCAGAGGTTGTCGTGCGACGTCGGGCCTTGCGGCCACGGCACCGTGTGGTCGAGGTCGCAGCGGATCGGCCGGGCCCGGCAGCCCGGGAACCGGCACCGGCGGTCACGCAGCCGGACGAACCGGTCGAGCTCGGCTCCAGGTGAGTAACCGGGCGACTCCGGTGGCGGGCCCAGCGCCCGACCGGCACGAACCGCGAACGCGTCGGTGAGGGCGACCAGCTGCCCGCTGAGCTCGTCGACCAGCGCGACCTGCGGCCGGTGCGCCAGCGCGGTGTCGCGCACCGTGCGGGTGGTGAGCAGGTCGGCCAGTGCGGCGCGGCGGCCATCGTCTCGGGGACCCGTGTCACCGCCGGCGTCGGTGGGCTCGGCGTCGGTGGGCTCGGCGTCGGTGGGCTCGGCGTCGGTGGGCTCGGCGTCGGTGGGCTCGGCGTCGGTGGGCTCGGCGTCGGTGGGCTCGGCGTCGGTGGGCTCGGCGTCGGTGGGCTCGGCGTCGGTGGACTCGGCGTCGGTGGACTCGGCGTCGGTGGGCTCGGCGTCGGTGGACTCGGCGTCGGTGGACTCGGCGTCGGTGGACTCGGCGTCGGTGGACTCGTCACCGGTGGACTCGTCACCGGTGCGGTCGCCGGCGATGCGCTCCTGGTCGGCGCTGTCATCGGCCGGAGGTTGACCGCTCGCCATCGGCCCGGCTGGCTCGGCTTCCCTTTCGGTACCGGGCGACTCCGCGCGCGGCATCAGCCCGAGCGCCACAGCGAGTTCGCGCACCATCTCGGCCGGCACCAGGTCGCCGTCGACCTCTCCTGGCTCGTCTCCGCCCAGCAGCGTCTGCACGGCGGCGACCAGGCTGATCTGCGCCTGCACCGGCGCCAGTCCGTGCTCGCCCGGACGCAGGACGAGGTCGACCAGGCAGTCGACCATCCGTTGCTGGCGGGTCCGCTCGTCCCCGGTGGACGCGGCAGCGTCCGCGTAGCGACCCAGCGCGTCCTGGACCGCCCGGGCGACGGGAGCTGGCAGCGTCGCGCTCAGGGTGGCCATCCCGTCGTCGCCCGCGTGAACGGTCACCCGCCGCTCACGGATGGCCTCGGTGACCCGCCGGGCCACCCCGGCGGCGTCCAGCTTCTGCACCATCCGGCGAGCGGCGGCGCGCAGCTGTGTCCGGGTGCGCCCCTCGACCTTCGCCAGCAGGCGCTCCTCAGCAGTGGCGCGGACGTCGGCGGGCAGTGGCGCGACCAGGTCGGTCATCACCTGGGCGTGCGCCCAGCTGATCCGGCCGCTGGACAGAGCCTGCAGCGTGCCCGGCAGCCGGTCGACCAACAGCAGCGAGTCGACCAGCAGCGTCGTCGCCGCGTCCGAGGTCAGCCCGAGCGCGACCATCACCTCGTCGACCGCCCACTCGCTGACCGCCGCCAGCGCCGAGTGCCTTCCCGCCCGCGTCTGCGCGGCCGCCGCACCGATCTCGGCGTCCGACCGGTCGAGGGAGGAGGGCCGGGTGCGCGCGAAGGCCGCCAGTGCCCGAGCCTGCTCAGCGGCCGCGCACGCCTGCTGCCGCGCCGCACCCCGAGCCAGGTCGAGATGGGCACGTCCTGCAGTGACCAGGCGGTCGAGCCGCTCGGCGTTCCCCTCCAGCGGGCTGTCCGGCTCCGCTCCGGCCTCGGCGGCCTCCGCGGGCTCGGCTTCGGATCTGGATTCGGCGGTCAGTGGACGACCGCGACTGCCGGTCGCCTCGCTGACGTGGTCGGCGTCGGGGTCGACATCGTCGAGCAGCCGGCGCAGCTCGGCTTCGAGGAGCGACTCGTCGCGCTCCTCGAAGAGCCGCAGCAGCTGTTCGAACACGTGTTCGATCGTAGCGGAGATGCCCTACACCCGCGACCGATGCCGCAGGGCTGTGGACGAGCTGCTCAGCGCAGCGGGTGCTCAGCGCAGCGGGTGGTCAGCGCAGCGGGTGCTCAGCGCAGCGGGTGCTCAGCGCAGCGGGTGGTCGGTCTCCTGGCGGATCGGCACCCCGGCGGCGGCCAGCCCGGCCTTGACGTCGCCCACCCGGAGCTGCCCGAAGTGGAAGACGCTGGCCGCGAGCACCGCATCGGCGCCCGCCGCGACGGCGGGCGGGAAGTGGTCGACCGCCCCCGCTCCCCCGCTGGCGATCAGCGGGACGGTCACCTCCCGGCGCACGGCGGCGATCAGGTCGGTGTCGAAGCCGGCCCGGGTGCCATCGGCGTCCATCGAGTTCAGCAGCACCTCGCCGACGCCGAGCTGCGCGGCCTGCACGACCCACTCGACGGCGTCCCGGCCGGTGCCCCGGCGTCCGCCGTGGGTGGTGATCTCGAACCCGGAGTCGGTCACCGCGCCGTCGCGCACGCGGCGGGCGTCCAGCGAGAGCACCAGCACCTGGTTGCCGAACCGATCGGCGATCTCGGCGATCAGCTCCGGCCGGGCGACGGCGGCGGTGTTCACCGCGACCTTGTCCGCCCCGGCACGCAGCAGCTTGTCGACGTCGCCGACGCTGCGCACGCCCCCGCCGACGGTCAGCGGGATGAACACGCTCTCCGCGGTGCGCCGGACCACGTCGTAGGTGGTCTCCCGGTCACCGGAGCTGGCGGTGATGTCGAGGAAGGTCAGCTCGTCGGCGCCCTCGGCGTCGTAGACCCGGGCCATCTCCACCGGGTCGCCGGCGTCGACCAGGTCGACGAAGTTGACGCCCTTGACCACCCGGCCGGCGTCGACGTCCAGGCACGGGATCACCCGCACGGCGAGGCTCACGCGGCACCCCGCACGGCTGCACCCCGGACTGCGTCGGCCTCGATCTCCACCAGCATCGCCGGGTCGATCAGGGCGGCGACCTGCACCATCGCGGTGGCCGGCCGGACGTCGCCGAAGAACTCCCCGTGCACCCGACCGACGGCTTCCCACTCGCTGATGTCGGTGACGTACATGCGGGTGCGGACCACGTCGCCGAGGGCGAAGCCGGCCTCGTCGAGCGCGCGCTGGACACCGGTGAGCGCCACGCGGGTCTGCCCGCCGGCGTCCCCGGGGTGGGCGACGACGCCGTCGATCGTCGCCGTCGTCCCGCTCACCCAGGCGGAGTCGCCGTGCACGACGACGCGGCTGTAGCCGACGACGTCCTCCCAGGGCGCCCCGGAGCCGATGCGCCGTGCGCTCACCCGGCCACCTCGCGGGTGACCGCGAGCGCCTCGGGCAGCGTGAACGCCCCGGCGTACAGCGCCTTGCCGACGATCGCGCCCTCGACGCCGACCTCGGTCAGCCCGGCCAGCGCCCGGATGTCGTCGAGCGAGCTCACGCCACCGGAGGCGACCACCGGGCGCGAGGTGGCGGCGCAGACCTCGCGCAGCAGGTCCAGGTTCGGGCCGCGCAGCGTGCCGTCCTTGGTGATGTCGGTGACGACGTAGCGGGCGCAGCCCTCCTCGTCGAGCCGGGCGAGGGTCTCGTACAGCTCGCCGCCCTCCTTGGTCCAGCCGCGGGCGGCCAGCCGGGTGCCGCGGACGTCGAGGCCCACCGCGATCCGGTCACCGTGCTCGGCGATAGCCCGGGCGCACCACTCCGGCGACTCCAGCGCCGCGGTGCCCAGGTTCACCCGCCGGCAGCCGGTGGACAGCGCCGCGGCCAGCGACTCGTCGTCCCGGATGCCCCCGGACAGCTCCACGTCGACGTCGAGCTCACCGACCACCCGGGCCAGCAGCTCCCGGTTGGAGCCGCGCCCGAAGGCGGCGTCCAGGTCGACCAGGTGCACCCACTCCGCGCCGTCGCGCTGCCAGGCCAGCGCGGCCTCCAACGGGTCGCCGTAGGAGGTCTCGCTCCCGGCCTCCCCCTGGACCAGACGGACGGCGAGGCCGTCGGCGACGTCGACGGCGGGGAGCAGCTCCAGCTTCGGCACGGGTCCAGCCTAGGGAACGCCGCCGACGGTCCTGTCGGACCGCTGCGGCAGGGTGCTCCCCGTGGAGTTCAGCGAGGTGGTGCGACGGCGCCGGATGGTGCGTGACTACGACCCCGACCGCCCGGTGCCGCCGGAGGTGCGCGACCGGCTGCTCGAACACGCGATCCGGGCCCCGTCGGCCGGGTTCAGCCAGGGCTGGGCCTTCCTGGTGCTGGAATCGGCCGCCGAGCGCGACCGCTTCTGGGCGGCCACCACCGACGGTGGCACCCCCGACGGCTGGCTCACCCGGATGCGCCGCGCCCCGCTGCTGATCGTGCCGTTCTCGTCCAAGGACGCCTACCTGGACCGGTATGCCGAGCCCGACAAGGGCTGGACCGACCGCGACGAGGCCCGCTGGCCGGTGCCCTACTGGGACGTCGACACCGGCATGGCCTCGCTGCTGATCCTGCTGACCGCGGTCGACGAGGGGCTGGCCGCGGCGTTCTTCGGCGTCCCGCCCGAGCGGGTGCCCGCCGTCCGGGATGCCTTCGGGGTGCCCGGGACACACCGCCCGGTCGGCTGCATCTCGGTCGGCTACGCCGGCGGCGAGGACAAGCGGTCACCCTCGCTGAAGCGCGGCCGGCGGGGGCTGGACGAGGTCGTGCACCGGGGCGCCTGGGGCGTGACTGGTTGACTCCGCGCATGGCTGAGCAGACCGAGTCCCGCGCCGTCCTGGTGACCGGCGCCTCCCGCGGCATCGGCCGCGCCATCGCGCTGGCCTTCGCCGCCCAGGGCGACCGGGTGGCGGTGCACGCCAACACCTCCCGCGCACAGGCCGAGGCGGTCCGCGACGAGCTGCCCGGTGAGGGGCACACCGTGGTCACCGCCGACGTCGCCGACCCCGACGCGATCGGCCGCGCCGTCGACGACGCCGCCGAGGCGCTGGGCGGACTGCACGTGCTGGTCAACAACGCCGCCGTCTTCACCGCCCACCCGCCGCTGGAGGTCGACTACGCCCAGTGGCAGGAGGCCTGGCAGCGCACGCTGGCGGTGAACCTGCTCGGCCCGGCCAACGCCACCTTCCGCGCCCTCCCCCACCTGGTCGCCGCCGGCGGCGGCGCGGTGGTCAACGTCTCCAGCCGGGGCGCCTTCCGCGGCGAGCCGAACACCCCCGCCTACGGCGCCTCGAAGGCCGGGCTCAACGCCTTCGGCCAGTCGATGGCCCTGGCGCTCGCGCCGCACGGGATCTCGGTGGGCACGGTCGCCCCCGGTTTCGTGCAGACCGAGATGGCCCGCGAGGTGCTCGACGGCCCGGGCGGCGACGCCGTGCGCGCGCAGTCGCCCTACGGCCGGGTGGCCCGCCCCGAGGAGGTCGCCTCCGCGGTGCTCTGGCTCGCCTCCCCCGGGGCCCGGTTCTCCACCGGCACGATCATCGACGTCAACGGGGCGTCCTACCTGCGCAGCTGAGCGTCACAGGACCTGGGACGTCGACACCACCAGCAGGTCCGAGGTGTGCGTCCCGGCGATGCCCACGTCGTCCGGCCGGCCGGTGAAGCCCGGCACCCCGGCCAGCCCGTCGGTGCCGTCCAGCGCGCGCACGGTCACCGGACCCTCGCCGGCCACCCGGAACGTGGCGGTGGCGCCGCCGGCCGGCGGTGCGTGCACCGTCACGGTCAGCCGCTGCTCCCCCAGCACGGACTCCGGGACGCTCCGCCCGAGCACCTCGCCACCGCTCACCTGCGCGCCGGAGACGTCGAGCACCAGCAGGCGCGCGTCGCGCCGGGAGGTCACCTGCACGGTCACCTCCCGGCCACCGTCCACCGGCGCGCTCGTCGCCGTCAGCTCGGGCGCGGGCAGATCGGCGGCCTCGGCCGGACCGGTGGCGACATCGCCGGAGAACACCGGG
Organism: Modestobacter roseus; assembly: GCF_007994135.1. NCBI lineage: Bacteria > Bacillati > Actinomycetota > Actinomycetes > Geodermatophilales > Geodermatophilaceae > Modestobacter > Modestobacter roseus. The sequence continues at coordinate 954,883 of NZ_VLKF01000001.1, read as the reverse complement.
AAGGCCTCGGTCAGCTGGTCGGGATCGGCGTCCGGGCCGGCCACGTACTCCGCCGTCCAGGGCACCGGGTCGTCCTCGGTGCTGATCCACCAGGCGTCGCCGGAGTCGGCGTCCAGGGCGTACATCAGCTGGGTCGGCGCCGGGTGGGCCGCGTCGAACCGGTCGACCACCAGTCCGGTGACCAGCAGCGCGCCGGCCACGACCAGCGCCACCCCGGGCACCAGCGCGGTGACCCGACGGCGGGCCGGAGCGGCGGGGAACAGCAGCTCGAACACCGGCAGCAGTACCAGCGCGAGCAGCACGGTGAACAGCGCCGGCGCCGCACCGGTGGCCAGGCCCAGCGCCGGGAAGAACAGCGCGATCGTCGGCGCGAGCACCAGCACGGCCACCGCGCCCGCGCCGGCCGCCGCCACCGCAGACACCCAGCCCGGCCGGGCCGGCACCGCGATCACGACGGCCACCGCAGCCGCGAGCGCAGGGACCGCGGCCAGGTAGGAGCCGCCCGGGGCCACGACCGCCAGCACGACGCCCAGCACGGCGAGCCAGCCCAGCCCACCGGTGGCCAGCGCCCCGGCCCCCACCCGCCGGCGGAGCAACGCGTACCAGCCCAGGACCACGGCGAGCACCAGCACGACCACGGCGACCCGGTACCAGCCCGGCCGCCACGGGTCGGTCATCCCGCCGTACCCGGGGCGGACCGCGACCAGCAGCGCCCACACCGCCTGCGCGGCCAGCGGCGCGGCGACGACCGGGACGGCGGCCAGGGCGAACCCAGCGGACGTGCGGCGCAGCGGGGTGCCGCCACGCCGCCGCAGGACGACGGCGAGCGCGCCGACCGCCCCGACGGCGAGCAGCGCGACCGGCCACACCGTCCAGCCGGGCACCCGCACCAGCCCACCCAGCACCGGGAAGTACGTCGCGTCCCCGGCCGCGGGCTCGGCGAGCTCGTCGAGGTCGGCGGCCCCGAGCTCGCGGGCGAGCGCCAGGGTGTTGTCGCCCATCGCCTGCAGGCTGCCGCGGTTCATCCGGGACGGGGTGTCCAGCGGGGTGTGGTAGGCCGCCGACCCGTCGATGTAGGCGGTGTTCAGCCCGGTGAAGCGGCCGCTGTCCAGGAACGGGCTGAAGTCGGTGTCGTTGGGCAGCAGCCGGTAGACCTCCACGGCGAAGCTCGTCGCCACCGGGTGCACCGCCGCGTCGGCGAACACCCCGGCCAGCGCCGCGTTGCCGGTGGCGGTCTCGAACATCACCGGTGGGCCGCCGGTGCCCCGCGCCTCCAGGTTGAGCACCACCCCGCCGTCGTCGGCCAGCGGGTGGTCCCGGACGAACGCCTCGGCACCGCAGAGGCAGGCCTCCTCGGCGTCGGTCAGCAGCACCACGACGTCGTTGCGCAGCTGCGGCCCGGCCGCGAGCGCCCGGGCGGTCTCGAGCACGGTGGAGACGCCGGCGGCGTCGTCGTTGCCGCCGGGGCCGTTCTCCACCGAGTCGTAGTGGGCGACCAGGAACAGCCGGCCGGTGGGGTCGGTGCCGGGCAGGACCCCGACGACGTTGCGGACCCGGGCGACCTCGAGCTCCCCCGGCCCGCCCGGGTTCGCGCCCACCGTGTCCTGCACCTGCGGATCCAGGCCCAGCTCGGTGAGGGTCTCGACCAGGTGCTGGCGCACCCGGTCGTTCGCCGGGCTGCCGGTCACGTGCGTCTCGGCAGCGACCGTTTCGACGTGGTCGAACGCCCGCGCGGCGCTGAACCCCTCGGCCGGGGCGTCGGCCGGTGCGGAGTCCGGCGGTTGCAGGACGGCGATGCTGAGCGCGGCCAGGGCGCCCAGCAGTGTCAGGACGAGCAGGCCGAGCAGGCGGGCGGACCGCACGGGACACCTCCGGCAGGCCACGCCTCCGACGGGCGTGGGCCGGATCACCCTAGGGGTGGCCCGGCCCACGCCCGGCCACGCGAGTCAGTCGAGGGTGTCGAGCCAGTTCGTCAGCAGCTGGGCGCCGGCGTCGCCGCTCTTCTCCGGGTGGAACTGGGTCGCCGACAGCGGGCCGTTCTCCACCCCGGCGACGAACCGGTCGCCGTGCTCGGCCCAGGTCACCGCCGGCGGGGTGAGCCGCCCGGTCACCCCGGCCTCGGCGAGCGGGAACTCGCGCACGCCGTAGGAGTGGACGAAGTAGAAGCGCTGGTCCGCCAGCCCGGCGAAGAGGGTGGACCCCTCCGGCGGCTGGACGGTGTTCCAGCCCATGTGCGGCAGCACCGGCGCCTGCAGCGGCTCGACCACGCCGGGCCACTCGCCGCAACCGTCGGCGTCCTGACCGTGCTCGACGCCGCGCTCGAAGAGGATCTGCATGCCCACGCAGATGCCGAGCACCGGCCGGCCGCCGGCCAGCCGGCGGCCGATCACCTTCGGGCCGTCGACGGCGCGCAGCCCGTCCATGCAGGCGGCGAATGCACCGACGCCGGGGACGACGAGCCCGTCGGCCTCCAGCGCGGCCTGCGGGTCGGCGGTCACCGTGACGTCGGCACCGACCCGGGACAGCGCCCGCTCGGCGGAGCGCAGGTTGCCCGACCCGTAGTCGAGCACGACGACCTTCTTCACAGCAGCCACGCTACCCACCAGCCGCCGGCGGCCCGCCGTCATTCCCGTCCGCTCAGACCAGGCGGAGGACGCCCGCCGCCGTCGACAGCAGGGCGGCGACCAGCAGGATCACGGCGAACGCCACCTGCACCCCGGTCCGCCCGTCGGTGTCGGAGTCGGCCTTGAAGATGCTGTAGGCACCGCCGAGCAGGAAGCCGCCGAGGACCATGAGCATGATGCCGAAGTTCATCGGCGTTACAGGGCGCCCTTGGTCGAGGGGACGTCGCTGACCCGCGGGTCGAGGGCGACGGCCGTGCGCAGCGCGCGGGCCAGCGCCTTGAACTGCCCCTCGACGATGTGGTGGGCGTCCCGGCCGGCGTAGAGCACCCGCACGTGCAGGGTGATCCGCGCGTTGAACGCGAAGGACTCCAGCACGTGCTTCGTCAGCGACGTCGGGTAGTCCGGCCCGATCATCGGCGTCATGGTCTCCGGCTCGGCGTGCACGAAGTACGGCCGGCCGGACAGGTCGACCGCGGCCTGCACCAGCACCTCGTCCATCGGGATGGTCGCGTCGCCGTAGCGGGTGATCCCCCGCTTGTCCCCGAGCGCCTCGGCGAAGGCCTGCCCCAGCGCGATCGCGACGTCCTCGACGGTGTGGTGGGCGTCGATGTGCAGGTCGCCGTCGGCCCGGACGGTCAGGTCGATGCCGCTGTGCTTGGACAGCGCGGTGAGCATGTGGTCGTAGAACCCGACCCCGGTGGCGATGTCGGAGGTGCCGGTGCCGTCCAGGTCCAGCTCGACGACGAGCTTGGTCTCGCTGGTGGCCCGCTCGACGCGTGCAGTGCGGCTCATGAGCTCGAGTCTCCCTCAGTGGTGCGGTGGTCGGCGGCGATCTCACCCAGCGCGGTGAGGAACGCGTCGGTCTCCTCGGGGGTGCCGGCGGTGACCCGCAGCCAGCCGGGCAGCCCGACGTCGCGAACCAGCACGTCCCGGTCCAGCAGCGCCTGCCAGGCGGCGTGGGCGTCGGCGAAGCGGCCGAAGAGCACGAAGTTCGCGTCGCTGGGCACGCTGGTCAGCCCCAGGCCGGGCAGGGCGGCGACGATCCGGTCGCGCTCGGCCTTCACCGCGTCGACGGTGGCCAGCAGGGCGTCGGTGTGCGCCAGCGCCGTCCGGGCGGCGGCCTGGGTGAGCGAGCTCAGGTGGTACGGCAGCCGGACCAGCTGGACGGCGTCGACCACTGCGGGGTCGGCCGCCAGGTAGCCCAGCCGCAGCCCGGCCATCCCGAACGCCTTGCTCATCGTGCGGCTGACCACCAGCCGCGGCCGGCCGGCCAGCAGGGTGAGCGCCGACGGGGTGCCAGCGCGGGCGAACTCGGTGTACGCCTCGTCGACGACGAGCACCCCGGGCGTCGCGTCGTAGAGCGCCGCGATGGTGTCCAGGTCGACCGCTGTGCCCGTGGGGTTGTTCGGGCTGGTCACGAAGACGACGTCGGCGGCCACTTCCCGCACCTGCGCGGCGGCCCGGACCGGGTCGATGGTGAAGTCGGCCCGCCGGTGGCCGTCGACCCAGCGGGTCGCGGTGCCGGCGCTGATGATCGGGTGCATCGAGTACGAGGGGGTGAACCCCAGCGCCGTCCGGCCGCTGCCGCCGAAGGTCTGCAGCAGCTGCTGGAGCACCTCGTTGGAGCCGTTGGCCGCCCAGACCTGCGCCGGCTCGACCGGGACGCCGCTGGTGCGGGTCAGGTAGGTGGCGAGGTCGGCCCGCAGCGCGGTGGCGTCGCGGTCGGGGTAGCGGTTGAGCCCGGGGGCGGCGTCGGCGAGCGCGGTGGCCAGGTCGGCCAGCAGCGGAGGGGGGAGCGGGTACGGGTTCTCGTTCGTGTTCAGCGCGTGCCGAACGGCCAGCTGCGGCGCCCCGTAGGGCGTGCGGCCGCGGAGTTCGGGGCGCAGCGGCAGGTCCTCCAGGGACGTCATCGGCCGCGCGCCCGGACGGCGGCCGCGTGCGCCGGCAGGTCCTCGGCGTTCGCCAGGGCGTCGATGTGCCCGGCCACCTCGGCCAGCGCCTGCTCGTCGTACTCGACCAGGTGCACGCCGCGCAGGAAGGTCTGCACGCTGAGCCCGCTGGAGTGCCGCGCGCAGCCGCCGGTGGGCAGCACGTGGTTCGAGCCGGCGGCGTAGTCGCCCAGCGACACCGGCGCCCACGGGCCGACGAAGACCGCGCCCGCGTTGCGGACCCGCATCGCGACGGCGCGGGCGTCCCGGGTCTGGATCTCCAGGTGCTCGGCGGCGTAGGCGTCGACCACGGCGAGCCCGGCGTCGAGGTCGTCGACCAGGACGACGCCGGACTGGCTCCCGCCCAGGGCGGTGGTGATCCGGTCGCTGTGCTTGGTGGCCGCCACCTGCCCGGGCAGCAGGTCGACGACCGCGTCGGCGAGCTGCTCGCTCGTGGTGACCAGCACCGCACCGGCCAGCGGGTCGTGCTCGGCCTGGCTGATCAGGTCGGCGGCGACGTGCACCGGGTCGGCGGTGTCGTCGGCCAGCACGGCGACCTCGGTCGGGCCGGCCTCGGAGTCGATGCCGATCAGCCCACGCAGCAGCCGCTTGGCCGCCGTCGTGTAGACGTTCCCGGGCCCGGTGACCATGTCGACCGGCGCGCAGCCGCCCGCGCCGTAGCCGAACACGGCGATCGCCTGCGCCCCGCCGACGGCGTAGACCTCGGTGACGCCCAGCAGCGCGCAGGCGGCGAGCACCCCCGGGTCGGGCAGGCCGCCGTTGTCGCGCTGCGGCGGGGTGGCCACGGCGATCGACTCGACCCCGGCGATCTGCGCGGGGACGACGTTCATCACCACCGAGCTCAGCAGCGGGGCGAGCCCGCCGGGGACGTACAGCCCCACCCGGCGGACCGGCACCCAGCGTTCGGTGACCGTGCCCCCGCGGACGACCTGGGTGGTGACGTCGGTGCGTCGCTGGTCGGCGTGCACCCGGCGGACCCGGGCGATCGACTCCTCCAGCGCGGCGCGGAGCGTGGGGTCGATCGTGGCCAGCGCCTCGTCGAGGGCCGCCTGCGGGACGGCGAAGTCGGCCGCGTCGACGCCGTCGAGCCGGGCGGTGATCTCCCGGACCGCCTGGGCGCCGCGCAGCCGGACGTCCTCGCAGATCGGGCGCACGACCGCCAGGACCGAGTCGATGTCGGTGGCGGCGCGCGGCAGCAGGTGCGCGAGCTCGCGCGGACCCGGCAGAGCGGACCCACGCAGGTCGATGCGGGCGAGCACAGAGCACCTCCGGGCAGCGGTATACGGCTCGTCAAGCGTAGTCGGCGGGGCGCGGGGCTCCGGCGCGTGCCGGGGAGGACGACGGGTGACCGGGCGCGCCTGCCCCTAGGCTCCCCGGCGTGGGCGAGAGCGTGCCGGGCCGTGCGGTGATCCCGCTGTTCCCGTTGGGGACCCCGTTGTTCCCCGGTGTGGTGCTGCCACTGCAGATCTTCGAGCCGCGGTACCGCCGGCTGATCGCGGAGCTGGGGGCGCTGCCCGAGGGGCCCGAGCGCCGGTTCGGGGTGGTCGCCATCCGGCAGGGCTGGGAGGTCGAGCAGGTGGCGCCGGCCGAGGCGCTGTTCGACGTCGGCTGCACGGCGGTGCTCCGGCTCATCTCCCCCCGGCCCGACGGCGGCTACCGGGTGGTCGCCGTGGGCGGCGAGCGCTTCCGGCTGCTCGACGTGCTGCTCCCCGACCCGGACAGCGGCGAGCCGCCCTACCTGCGCGCCGAGGTCGAGTGGCTGGTCGAGGAGGAGGCCGCCGAGGAGGCGGCCGGCGACTCCGAGGCCGCCGGCGAGGGACACCCGCCGGCCCTGACCGGCCCTGGGCCGGGCAAGGACGCCGCGGACGGCCCCGGTGACGACGTCGTCACCGACGTGGTGCGTGGCTCGCTGGAGCTGCTGGCCGGCAACGTCCGGGAGCTGTTCGCCCGCTACGTCGCCGACGTCGCGGTGCGGCAGAGCGGCGGCGTCGGCGCGCTGCCGGAGGACGTGCTCGCCGCGCTGACCGGCGACGGGGAGGACGGGGAGGACGGCGCGGAGGCCGACCCGACCGCGTCGGCGCTGCGCGAGGTCAGCGACGACGCGCGCGGGCTGTCCTGGCTGGTCGCCTCCGCAGCGCTGCTGACCACCGAGGACCGGCAGGCGCTGCTCGCGGAGTCAGCGACCCGGCGCCGGCTGACCCTGGAGTCCCGGTTGCTCCGCCGCGAGCTGACCCTGCTGCGCACGCTGGGCGCGGTGCCCGTGCCGCTGGCCCAGTTCGCCGGTCCGCTGACCCCCAACTGACCGAGCCCCCGGGGCCGGTCCGGCCGGTCAGCTCCGCGGGCGCGGCGGCGGGACCGGGGGCAGCGGCAGCCGGCCCTCCGGCGGGAGCTGCGCCACCGGTTCGTCGCGGCCCAGGTCGTCGCGCGCGGTGAGCGCGGTGGCGACCAGGTAGGCGAGCACGGCGACGAACGGCCCGACGGCCAGCGCCGCCGTTGCGCCCAGGTCCAGGCCGGTGGTCACCGTCGCGCCCACCCGGCCCAGCTCCTCCTCGGTCGGCCCGGGGGCCAGCCACTCCCCCAGCTGCCAGGCGACGACGCCGGCGGCCAGGGCGCCGGTGGACAAGCCGGCGAGGAGCATCGCGCCACGCCGGCGCCGCCACAGCCAGCCGGCGACCCCGGCGACCAGCCCGAGGCCGGCGAGCAGCAGCACGAGGACGCCGTCGTCGGCCACGAACAGCTCGTTGGACGGCGCCGCGCCGACCGGCACCACGTCGGTCTCGGTGACCCGGAAGTCCGCCCGCGGGGCGAGCCACAGCCACGCGCCGCCGACGAGCAGCCCAGCGAGCGTCAGCACGCCGGCCGCGATGAGCGCGGCGGGCAGGTCGGCTCGGCTGTCCCGGAGGCCGGGCACCCCGGACCGGCGGGCCGGGAGCCAGGCGCCCGATCCGGCCGGTGGTGCCCACGACGACGGCGGGGTGGAAGCGCTCACCCCACCATCCTCACCCGAGGTCCTCGACGCTCGCGCAGGGTCCCGCCACGGACTGGCGAGTGCCGGGGGGCACCGGGGTCCCTCCTCAGAGGATCGCGACGCTGGTCGGGCCCAGCAACGCCTTGATGTCGCCCATCAGCGCGGTGCTGGGACGCACCCGCAGCCCCTGGTCCAGGCGCAGCACCGTCTCCCGGCCACCGTTGAGCAGCTTCAGCTGCACCTCGGTGGTGCCGGGGTGGCTGCCCAGCACCTCGCGCAGCCGCTCGACCACCGGCGGGGTGCACCGGGCGGCCGGCATGGAGACCAGCACCGGACCGCGCGGACCCTCGGTGAGCTCGGGGATGCTGACCTCGGAGCCGAACAGCGACGGGGTGTCGTCGCGGCGGCTGATCCGCCCCTTCACCACCACGATCTGGTCGCGGACCACCTTGTCCGACACCTGCTGCCAGGTCTTCGGGAAGAACAGCACCTCGATGCCGGACTCGAGGTCCTCCAGCGTCGCGATGGCCCACGGCGCGCCCTGCTTGTTCGTCCGGGGCCCGACCGCGGTGAGGATGCCGGCGATGGTGACGTTCGCGCCGTCCTCCACCCCGCCGCCGACGATCTCGGCGATGGGGGTGTCGGCGTGCGAGGTGAGCACGTGCTCCACCCCGTGCAGCGGGTGGTCGGAGACGTAGAGGCCGAGCATGTCCCGCTCGAACACCAGCCGCTCGGCCTTCGACCAGTCGGCGGTGGGGATCGGGATGTCCAGCGCGGCGCTCAGCGGGTCGGCGACGTCGCCGTCCCCCTCGCCGAAGCTGCCGAACAGGTCGAACTGCCCCTCGGCCTCCTTGCGCTTGAGGCTCATCGCGGAGTCGACGGCCTGGGCGTGGATCGCGGCGATGCCCTGGCGGGAGTGGCCCAGGGAGTCGAACCCGCCGGCCTTGGCCAGGGACTCGATCACCTTCTTGTTGCAGGCGACGGTGTCGATCTTGCGCATGAAGTCGGCGAAGTCCTTGAACGCGCCCTTCTCCTCGCGCGCTCGGACGATCGACTCGACCACGTTGGTGCCCACGTTGCGCACCGAGGCCAGCCCGAACCGGATGTCGTTGCCGACGGCGGTGAAGTCCCACGAGGACTCGTTGACGTCCGGCGGGAGCACCTTGATGCCCATCCGGCGGCACTCGGCCAGGTAGACCGGGCGGCGGTCCTTGTCGTCGCCGACGCTGGTCAGCAGGCCGGCCATGTACTCGGCCGGGTAGTTGGCCTTGAGGTAGGCGGTCCAGTAGGAGACCAGCCCGTAGGCGGCCGAGTGCGCCTTGTTGAAGGCGTAGTCGGCGAACGGGACCAGGATGTCCCAGAGCGTCTTGACCGCGGCGGCGGAGAAGCCGTTGGCCTTCATCCCGGCCTCGAAGCCGACGTACTCGGCGTCCAGCACGGACTTCTTCTTCTTGCCCATCGCGCGGCGCAGCAGGTCGGCCTTGCCGAGGGAGTACCCGGCGACCTTCTGCGCGATCGCCATGACCTGCTCCTGGTACACGATCAGGCCGTAGGTCTGCCCCAGGATCTCCGCGAGCGGCTCGGCCAGCTCCGGGTGGATCGGGGTGATCTCCTGCTGGCCGTTCTTGCGCAGCGCGTAGTTGGTGTGCGAGTTCGCACCCATCGGGCCGGGCCGGTAGAGCGCACCGACGGCGGAGATGTCCTCGAAGTTGTCCGGGCGCATGAGCCGCAGCAGCGAGCGCATCGGGCCGCCGTCGAACTGGAAGACGCCGAGGGTGTCGCCGCGGGACAGCAGGGCGTAGGTCGCCGGGTCGGTGAGGTCCTTGCTGATCTCGTCGAGGTCGACCGGTTCCTTGCCGTTGATCACGATGTTGCGCAGCGCGTCGTCGATGACGGTGAGGTTGCGCAGGCCCAGGAAGTCCATCTTGAGCAGGCCGAGCGTCTCGCAGGTCGGGTAGTCGAACTGCGTGATGATCGCGCCGTCGGCCTCCCGGCGCATGATCGGGATGCTGTCGATCAGCGGGTAGCGGCCGATGATCACCCCGGCCGCGTGCACGCCCCACTGCCGCTTCAGGCCCTCGAGCTTGCGTGCCTGGTCGACGACCTCGGCCGCGCCCGGGTCGGACTCGTAGCGGGCCCGGAACTCCCCGGCCTCCTTGTACCGGTCGTGCTTGGGGTCGAAGATCCCCGACAGCGGGATGTCCTTGCCCATGACGCCCGGCGGCATCAGCTTGGTCAGCTCGTCGCCCACCGAGTAGGGCCGGTCGAGCACGCGGGCGGCGTCCTTGATCGCGGCCTTGGCCTTGATGGTGCCGTAGGTGACGATCTGGCTGACCCGCTCCTCGCCGTACTTCTGCGAGACGTACTGGATGACCTCGCCGCGGCGGCGGTCGTCGAAGTCGATGTCGACGTCGGGCATCGAGACGCGCTCGGGGTTGAGGAACCGCTCGAAGATCAGCCCGTGCTGCAGCGGGTCGAGGTCGGTGATGCCCATCGCGTAGGCGGCCATGGAGCCGGCGGCCGAGCCACGGCCGGGGCCGACCCGGATGCCGTTGTCCTTGGCCCAGTTGATGAAGTCGGCGACCACGAGGAAGTACCCCGGGAAGCCCATCTGGGTGATGATCCCGACCTCGTAGTCGGCCTGCTTGCGCACGTGGTCGGGGATGCCACCGGGGTAGCGCTTGTGCAGCCCGGCCTCGACCTCCTTGACGAACCAGGAGGTCTCGTCCTCCCCCTCCGGCAGCGGGAAGCGGGGCATGAGGTCGGCACCCTCGGTGAAGCTGACCTCGCACTGCTCGGCGACCAGCAGCGTGTTGTCACACGCCTCGGGCATGTCCTTGAAGAGCGCGCGCATCTCGGCTGCGGACTTCAGGTAGTAGCCGTCGCCGTTGAACTTGAAGCGGTTGGGCTCGTTGAGCCGCGACCCGGTCTGGATGCACAGCAGGGCGTCGTGCGCCTGGGAGTCCTCGCGGCGGGTGTAGTGCAGGTCGTTGGTGCCCAGCAGCGGGATGCCGAGGTCCTTGGCGATCTCCAGCAGCGCGGGCTTGGTCTTCTTCTCGATGGACAGCCCGTGGTCCATCACCTCGGCGTAGAAGTTCTCCCGCCCGAAGATGTCCTGGAAGTCGGCCGCGGCCTGCCGGGCGCGGTCGACCTTGCCGGCGCGCAGCCACATGTTGACCTCACCGGAGGGGCAGCCGGTGGTGGCGATCAGGCCCGTGCCGTACTTCTCCAGCAGGTCGCGGTCGAAGCGCGGCTTGCGGTACTGACCCTCCAGGCTGGCCAGCGAGGAGATCCGGAACAGGTTGTGCATGCCCTCGGTCGTGCGGGCGAGCAGCGTCATGTGCGTGTACGCGGCCTTGCCGCGGTTGGACCCGCCGTCGCCCTCCTCGTCGATCAGCTTGTCGCCGAAGTCGAAGGGAGCACGGTCGAACCGGGAGCCGGGCGTGTAGTAGCCCTCCATGCCGATGATCGGCTTCACCCCGGCGGACTTCGCCTGCTTGTAGAAGTCGTAGGCGCCGAACACGTTGCCGTGATCGGTCATCGCCAGCGCCGGCATGCCCTCCTCGGCGGCGGCCGTGGTCACCTCACCGAGCTTCGCGGCCCCGTCGAGCATCGAGTACTCGGTGTGCACGTGCAGGTGCACGAAGTTCCCGGACGACGGGGTGCTGCTCATGCTGTGGAGTGCTCCTCACGGGTCGCGCTGTGCGCCGGCCAGCGGGGCTGGACGGCGACGGCGGGTCGTTCTGGGTGACCGGCGGGGAAGGCCGTTCTGCGTGGTGCGGTGGTGCTCGGGGAGGACGGCGTCCGGTGCGCTCGATCCTCCCACCTGCCGAGGTCTACCGGACACCACCGACAGGTTCGTGTCTCCGCGATCCGGACCACTCCGTCACACCGGCCCCGGGTCCTCCGGGACGAGCGCCCGGCGCATGGTCACGTGCACGATGCCGGCCTCCAGGTACTCCGCGCCGACGGGGACGTAACCCGCCCGCGCGTAGAACCGGCGCGCGGCGACCTGAGCGTGCAGCTCGACCTCCGCCTGGCCCCGCTCGGCGGCCGCCCGGTGCAGCGCAGCCAGCACCGCTGCCCCGTGCCCCCTACCGCGCACGCCGGCGTCGGCGGCCATCCGCCCGATCACCGCGCGGCCGGGTCCGGCGGCGTCGAGCAGCAGGCGGCCGGTGGCCACCACCCGGCCCGAGCCGTCGCGGCTGAGCGCGTGGACCGCGGTGGCGTCGGCGGCGTCGCGCTCGAGCTCGGCCGGCACCCCCTGCTCGAGCACGAACACCCGGTGCCGGAGCTCGCCGATCTCCGGGAGGTCGGCCGGGGTGGCCACCGAGGCGGTGGGCCGGCTCACCGGGCCGCCACCGCCGGGCCGGGCGGCAGCGCCGACGCCGGCACGAGCAGGAACCGCAGGTCGATCAGGGCGTGCAGCAGGACCGGCAGCAGCAGCGATCCGGTCTCCAGGTAGACCGCGGCCAGCACGCCGCCGAGCACGCCGGTGGTGACCACCCCCGAGACCCCCTGGTAGGCGTGCGCCAGGCCGAAGGCGACCGCGGCGACCAGCACGAGCAGGCCGAACGGCAGCCCGGGCAGCGCCGCGGCCACGACGGCGAGGAAGAACCCCCGGTACAGCCACTCCTCGCACACCCCGGCGGTGACACCGACGAGCGCGAAGAGGCGCCGCTCGGACCGGCTGCGCGGCAGCAGGGCCACCGTCGACTGCCCGGCCGGCTGGCCGGTCGGCTCGGCGTGCCGGGGGCTGCCGGGGACGTGCGGCCGCACCACCTCCGGCGGTGGCCCGACCAGCGCACCCGAGCGCAGCGCCCGCACCGAGACCACGACCAGCACCGCCAGCGCCAGCACCGCGATCCAGGAGACCGGGCCCGGCCAGCGCTGCGGCCACACCAGCCCCACCCCGGCGGCACCGACGTCCGGCGCGGCCAGCCACACCACCACGGCGACCGCCGCCAGCCCCCACTCCAGCACCAGCAGCCGCCGGTAGAAGGACCGGCGGGCGGCCGGGTCGGTGCGCAGCCGGCTCTCGAACCTCCGGTGCAGGACCCAGCCCACGAAGGGCTCCCCCACCACCAGGTAGACGGCGATCATCGCCGCCGCCAGCTGCGCCGGCCCCAGGTCGGCGAAGGCGTCGGGGAGGTCGGGCACCGTGGTCACGAGCGGGGCAGCTCGGTCCTCGGCACGCGGCACCGCTCAGTTCTCCGCACGCAGCACCGCCAGGGCGCCGGCGAGGTCGGCCGGGTAGTCGCTGGTGAACTCGACCCAGTGGCCGTCGGCCGGGTGGGCGAAGCCGAGCCGCCGCGCGTGCAGCCACTGCCGGGAGATCCCCAGCCGGGCGGCGAGGGTCGGGTCGGCGCCGTAGGTCATGTCCCCGACGCAGGGGTGGCGGAGCGCGGAGAAGTGCACCCGGATCTGGTGGGTGCGACCGGTCTCCAGGTGGATGTCGACGAGGCTCGCGGCGGGGAATGCCTCCACCACCTCGTAGTGGGTGACCGACGGGCGGCCCCCGCTGACGACGGCGAAGCGCCAGTCGTGCTTGGGGTGCCGGTCGATCGGGGCGTCGATGGTGCCCTTGGACGGGTCGGGGTGGCCCTGCACCAGGGCGGTGTAGCCCTTGTCGACCGTGCGCTCCTTGAACGCGGCCTTGAGCAGCGTGTAGGCCCGCTCGCTCTTGGCCACCACCATCAGCCCGGTGGTCGCGGCGTCCAGCCGGTGCACGATGCCCTGCCGCTCGGCGGCGCCGCTGGTGCTGATCCGGTAGCCGGCGGCCGCCAGGCCACCGGTCACGGTGGGCCCGTCCCAGCCGGGGCTGCCGTGCGCGGCGACGCCGACCGGCTTGTCGACCACCACCACGTCGTCGTCGTCGTGCACGACGGCGAGCCCCTCGACCGGCCGGGGAGCCACCGGCTCACCCGGCGGCGGCGGCAGCTCCACCTCCAGCCAGCTGCCCGCGACGAGCCGGTCGCCCTTGCCGCGGGCCCGCCCGTCGACCAGCACGGAGCCGCCGTCGGCGAGGTCGGCGGCGACCGCGCGGGACACCCCGAACAGCCGGGACATCGCCTGGTCGACCCGCTGACCCTCGAGCCCGTCGGGCACCGGCAGCGCGCGGATCTCGCCCCGGGGCGCCGGGGAGGGGCTGCTGGTCACGCGGTCCATTGTGACCGGTGCCGCCGACGGTCCGGCGGCAGCACGCTCAGCCGGGGGTGCCGTCGGTGCGTTCCGCGGGCCGGTCCCCGCTGTCGTCACCGCCGCGGCGGCCGTCGAACTCCACGCCGCGGAAGGCCAGCAGCGCGCCGAGCACCCCGCCGCAGACGATCGCCGAGTCGGCCACGTTGAAGATCGGCCACACCTGGCCGTAGGGGTCGAAGAGCGAGAGGAAGTCGACGACGCCGCCGCGGAGGAAGCCCGGGTCGCGGAAGACCCGGTCGACCAGGTTGCCCAGCGCACCGCCGAGCACCAGTGCGAGCGCGACCGCCCACGCGGTCGAGTACATCCGCCGGGCGAACCGCACGATGACGACCACCACCGCGACGGCGATCAGCGTGAAGACCACCGTGGCGCCCTCGGCGAAGGAGAACGCCGCGCCCGTGTTGCGCGCCTCGGTCAGGTAGAGCGCCCCACCGAGCAGCCGCAGCGGCTCCCGGTCGGACAGGGTCGCGACCACGATCAGCTTGGTGGCCAGGTCGAGGGCGAAGACCGCAGCGGCCAGACCCAGCAGCAGTCGGGCCCGGGACCGCCGGGGCACGTCGTCGCCCGAGGACGGCGTGGCACCGGAGGGCTGCGAGGCCGACTCCGCGCCCTGCTCGGCCGTCGGCCGGTCGGTCTGCTCGGACACCGTCGCCGCCTCCCGGTCGCGGCCGGGCGGCCACGTCCTCGACCACGATAGCGGCGTCCCGGCGCCCTCCGGCGACGCGGACCCGTCTGTCAGGCTGACGGGGCGGCCGGACCCGCACCGACCACGTTCCGGCCCGCCGTGTGACGCATCTCTCGCCCTCAGTTCGAGGTGGACACCCCCTGCGGGACGTCGACCCCGGGCCGGCGGACGACGATGGAGCACCACGCACGAGTCTGCACGGCCCCCATCTGCATCTGCACGGCACGGACCAGCACGGGAGAAGACCTTGAGCACGGACGGTTCCGCGAACCCCGACGTCGTCCTCGTCGGCGGCGGCATCATGAGCGCCACGCTCGCCGCACTGCTGGGCATCGTCGCCCCCGACTGGACCGTCGAGGTCTTCGAGGCCGGCAGCGAGGTGGCCGGGGAGAGCTCCGGGCCGTGGAACAACGCCGGCACCGGCCACTCGGCGCTGTGCGAGCTGAACTACACCCCGGCGCGCCCGGACGGCACCGTCGACCCGGCCAAGGCCGTCGGCATCAACGAGCAGTTCCAGGTCTCCCGCCAGTTCTGGTCGCACCTGGTCCGCGCCGGGCTGACCGACTCGCCGAAGACCTTCATCACCTCGGTGCCGCACATCAGCTTCGTGACCGGCGACGACGGCCACCGGTACATGCGCAACCGGTACGAGGCGCTGGCGCCGCAGCCCCTGTTCGCCGGGCTCGAGTTCTCCGACGACCCGGCCGAGCTGGACTCCTGGGTGCCGCTGATGATGCAGCAGCGTTCCCCCCGCGAGACCGTCGCCGCGACCCGCTCGCTGGCCGGCACCGACGTGAACTTCGGCGCGCTCACCCGGCTGCTGACCGAGTCCGCGGTCGACCGCGGGGTGCAGCTGCACCTGCAGCACCGGGTGCAGCGGGTGCGTCGCGACTCCGCCGGCCGCTGGGCCACCACGGTCAAGGACCTGACGACCGGCCGGACGCGGACCGTGCGCAGCCGGTTCCTCTTCGTCGGTGCCGGTGGCGGCGCCCTGCCGCTGCTGCAGAGCGCCGGCATCCCGGAGATCCGCGGCTTCGGCGGGTTCCCGGTGAGCGGGCAGTTCCTGCGCACCCGCAACCCCGAGCTGGTCGCCCAGCACCAGGCCAAGGTCTACGGCCAGGCCAAGGTCGGCGCCCCGCCGATGTCGGTGCCGCACCTGGACCTGCGGCTCATCGACGGCGAGCAGGCGCTGCTGTTCGGCCCCTACGCCGGCTTCTCCCCCAAGTTCCTCAAGGCCGGCTCGATGTGGGACCTGCCGCGCTCGGTGCGGGCCGGCAACCTCGGCTCGATGCTCGGCGCCGGCTGGGCCAACATCCCGCTGACCCGCTACCTCATCGGCCAGGTGCTGCAGTCGGAGAAGGCGCGGTTCCGGGCGCTGGAGGAGTTCGTGCCCACCGCGGAGTCCGACGACTGGGAGCTGATCACCGCCGGGCAGCGGGTGCAGGTCATCAAGCAGGACGAGGCCGGCCGCGGGGTGCTGCAGTTCGGCACCGAGCTCATCGTCGGCGGGGACGGCTCGATCGCCGGCCTGCTGGGCGCCTCCCCCGGCGCCTCCACCGCCACCTCGGCGATGCTCACCCTGCTGGAGCGCTGCTTCCCCGACCGCATCGACGGCTGGCGCCCGGTGCTGCAGGAGGCCATCCCCTCCTACGGGCGGAAGCTGTCCGAGGAGCCGGAGCTGCTGGCCGAGGTCCGCGCCGACACGACGAAGACCCTGGAGCTGCAGGGCTGAGCGACCCCGATCGCGGGGCCGGAGGCCTCCCGATCAGGCCGCTCCACCGCAACCCGACGAGGACACGTGCGGCCCGGAGGGCCGCTGCGGCCTGACGTCGCGGGGGCCGGCGGCTCCCCGACGGCAGGGCGCGGAACGGCTCCACGCGACAGGGGCACGGCTCCTGGCTGCGGTGCGGCCCGGAGGGTCGCGAGGTGCTCAGTCCGATTGCGACGCCTCGCCGCTCTCGCCGCGCCAGGTGGCGAGCCGCCCGGCCCGGCTGACCGCGCGCAGCCGCCGCTCGGCCTCCTGACGGGAGGCCCGGGCGGAGACCAGCAGAGCCTGGTCGCCGTGCATGAGCCGGGTGGTCGTGTCGGGGACGAACGGCCGGCCCTCGCGGACGACGAGCACCACCGCCGCGTCCTCGGGCAGCCGCAGCTCGGGCAGGTAGACACCGTGCAACCGGGACGTCTCCGGGACCCGCAGCTGCATGAGCTCCGCCCCGAGCTCGTCCAGCGGGGCGGACTCCACGTCGATGTCCCGCGGGGTGACCGGCGTGGCGATGCGCAGCAACCGGGCCACCGCCGGCAGCGACCAGCCCTGCACGACGGTGAAGACGACGACGAGCACGAAGACGGTGTCGAACACCCGCGTGGCGCCGGGCACCGCGGCGGCGACCGGGAAGGTCGCGAGCACGATCGGCACGGCGCCGCGCAGCCCCGCCCAGGAGACGAACAGCTGCTGGGTGAAGGGCATGCGGAACCAGACCAGGCTGAGCAGCACCGACAGCGGGCGGGCGACCAGCAGCAGCGCGCCACCGATGAGCAGCGCGGGCAGCAGCGCATCGGGCAGCCGGGCGGGCGAGACGAGCAGGCCGAGCAGCACGAACAGCCCGATCTGGGCGAGGCTGGCCATGCCCTCGGCGAAGCCGATGGTGCCGGCGCGGTGCGGCAGGGCCGCGTTGCCCAGCACCAGCCCGCACAGGTAGACCGCGACGAAGCCGGACGTGTGCGCCAGGTCGGCCGAGGCGAAGGCCAGCACGCACAGCGCCAGCGTGGCCAGCGGGTAGAAGCCCACCAGGGGCAGCGCGGCCCGGCGCAGCAGCCAGGCGCCGCCGAAGCCGATCGCGACCCCGATCGCCGTCCCGCCGGCGAGCTCGCCCAGCACCTCGGCGAGCACGAGGTACCAGGCGTCACCCGCGCCGCCGGTGAGCTGCTCGCTGAGGGCGAGCACCAGCAGGATGACCGGGGCGTCGTTCAGCCCGGACTCCAGCTCGATGGCGGCGACCATCCGCCGCGGCAGTGGCAGCCGGCGCAGCGTGGAGAAGACGGCGGCCGCGTCGGTGGAGGTGACGACGGCGCCGACCAGCAGGGCGAAGAGCCAGGAGAAGTCGAGCAGCCAGACGGCGATCGAGGCGACGACGGCGATGCTGACCACCACCCCGACGGTGGCCAGCGCGATGCCGGGGCCCACCGCCCGGCGCACGTCGGACCACCGGGTGGTCAACCCGCCCTCGGCGAGGATGACCACGAGGGCGGCGACGCCGAGGGTCTGGGTGAGGCCGACGTCCTCGAACTCGACACCCAGGCCGCTCTCGCCGATGACCACCCCGAGGGCCAGGTAGATGAGCAGCGAGGGCAGGCCGATGCGGTCGGCCAGCCGCAGGGCGACCGCCGCGACGAGCACGACCAGGGCGCCGATGGCGAGCGCAACGGTGACCGTCGTGTTCATCGGCGGGCCCCCATGGGGGCAGTCTCCCGTACCGGGCAGGCGGGTCCGTGCAGCCGCTGTCGGTGGACCGTGTCCGGGAACTGAGACACTGGTGACGTGAGTGCGCCTTCCGGGCCCTTCCGGGCCCTTCCTCCCCAGGTCGACCTGCCGGCCCTCGAGCACGAGGTCCTCGAGCAGTGGGAGGCCGACAAGGTCTTCGCCCGCTCCCTGGAGGGCTCCGCCGACAAGCCGCAGTGGGTGTTCTACGAGGGCCCGCCGACGGCGAACGGCCGCCCCGGCACGCACCACATCGAGGCGCGGGCGTTCAAGGACGTCTTCCCGCGGTTCAAGACGATGCAGGGCTTCCACGTCCCGCGTCGCGCCGGCTGGGACTGCCACGGCCTGCCGGTGGAGATCGCCGTCGAGCAGGAGCTGGGCTTCGCCGGCAAGCCGGACATCGAGCGGTTCGGCATCGCCGAGTTCAACGCCAAGTGCCGGGAGTCGGTCGAGCGGCACGTCGACGCGTTCGCCGAGCTCACCCACCGGATGGGCTACTGGGTCGACATGTCGACCGCGTACCGGACGATGGACGCCAGCTACATCGAGAGCGTCTGGTGGTCGCTGAAGCAGGTCTTCGACAAGGGCCTGCTGGTCGAGGACCACCGGGTCGCGCCGTACTGCCCGCGCTGCGGCACCGGCCTGTCCGACCACGAGGTGGCCCAGGGCTACGAGACGCTGACCGACCCGTCGGTCTACGTCCGGCTGCCGGTCACCGACGGCGAGTGGGCCGGCAGGGCCGACCTGCTGGTCTGGACGACGACGCCGTGGACGCTGCCGTCCAACACCGCGGTCGCCGTGCACCCCGACGTCACCTACGTCGTGGCCCGCACCGGCGCCGGCACCTTCGTCGTGGCCGAGCCGCTGCTCACCGCGGTGCTGGGCGAGGACGGCCCGGACAACCCGGTCGAGGTGCTGGCCCGCACCACCGGGCGCGACTGGGAGCGGGTGCACTACCAGCGTCCGTTCGAGCTGGTGGAGTTCCCCGAGGGCGACACGCACTACGTCGTCCTGGCCGACTACGTGACCACCGACGACGGCACCGGGCTGGTGCACCAGTCCCCCGCGTTCGGCGCGGAGGACTTCGCGGTGTGCCGCGGCTACGGCCTGCCGGTGGTCAACCCGATCGACCCGACCGGTCACTTCGCCGCCGAGGTGCCGCTGGTGGGCGGGCACTTCTTCAAGGCCGCCGACCCGACGCTGGTGCAGGACCTGTCCGACCGCGGGGTGCTGTTCCGGGAGCTGCGCTACGAGCACAGCTACCCGCACTGCTGGCGCTGCCACACGCCGCTCATGTACTACGCGCAGCCGTCCTGGTACATCCGCACCAGCCAGGTCAAGGACCAGCTGCTCGCGCAGAACGAGCGCACCCACTGGCACCCGGAGAGCATCCAGTGGGGCCGCTACGGCGACTGGCTCAACAACAACGTCGACTGGGCGCTGTCCCGGGACCGGTACTGGGGCACGCCGCTGCCGATCTGGCGCAACGACGCCGACCCGACCCGGATGGTGGTCGTCGGGTCGCTGGCCGAGCTCTCGGAGCTGACCGGCACCGACCTGTCCGACCTGGACCCGCACCGGCCGTTCATCGACGACGTGACCTTCACCGTGCCCGGCGAGAAGGGCACCTACCGGCGGGTCCGCCAGGTCATCGACGCCTGGTACGACTCCGGGTCGATGCCCTTCGCCCAGTGGGGCGCACCGCACCGCAACAAGGCGGAGTTCGAGGCGGCCTACCCGGCCCAGTTCATCGCCGAGGCGATCGACCAGACCCGCGGCTGGTTCTACACGCTGATGGCCGTCGGCACGCTGGTGTTCGAGCAGAGCTCCTACGAGAACGTGCTGTGCCTCGGGCACATCCTGGCCGAGGACGGCCGGAAGATGAGCAAGCACCTGGGCAACATCCTCGAGCCGATGCCGCTGATGGACCGGCACGGCGCCGACGCCGTCCGCTGGTTCATGCTCGCCGGCGGCTCGCCGTGGTCGGCCCGCCGGGTCGGCCACGAGACGCTGTCCGAGGTCGTCCGCAAGGTGCTGCTGACCTACTGGAACACCGCGAGCTTCTTCACCCTCTACGCCGAGACCAACGGCTGGGACCCGGCCGCCACCCCCGCTCCCCCGCGGGCGGAGCGGCCGCTGCTGGACCGCTGGGCGCTCGCCGAGCTGGCCTCGGTCACCGCCGGGGTCACCGACGCCCTGGAGCAGTTCGACACCCAGACCGCCGGACGGCTGCTGGCGACCTTCGTCGACGACCTGTCCAACTGGTACGTGCGGCGCAGCCGTCGCCGGTTCTGGGACGGCGACCCGGCCGCGCTGGGCACGCTGCACGAGGTGCTCGACGGCCTGACCCGGCTGATGGCGCCGTTCACCCCGTTCCTCACCGAGCGGGTGTGGCGCAGCGCCGTCCTGCCCGGCGCGGAGGGTGCCACCGACTCCGTGCACCTGGCCGACTGGCCGACCGTGGACGCCGACGCCCGCGACGACGCGCTGGTCGAGCAGGTCGCCCTGGTGCGCCGGCTGGTCGAGCTGGGCCGGTCGGCACGGACGACGTCGAAGGTGCGCACCCGGCAGCCGCTGGCCCGCGCCCTCGTCTCCGCCCCGGGCTGGTCGCAGCTGCCCCGCGACCTGGTCGCCGAGGTGGCCGACGAGCTCAACGTCGCCGGGCTGGAGGAGCTGGCCGCGGTCGGCGGCGACCTCGTCGACGTGAGCGTGAAGATCGACTTCCGCGCCCTGGGGCGCCGGCTGGGCAAGCAGGTGCAGGCCGTCGCCACGGCGGTCGCCGCCACCGACGCCGCCGACCTGGTCGCCGCCTACCGGGCCGGGAACGCCGCCGTCGAGGTGGACGGCACCCCGGTGGCGCTCGAGGACGGGGACCTGATCGTCACCGAGACCCCGCGGGAGGGGTGGACGGTCGCCTCGGCCGGTGGCCTCACCGTCGCCCTGGACCTCACCCTCACGCCGGAACTGGAGCGCGCCGGGCTGGTGCGCGAGGTGGTCCGGCTGGTGCAGGAGGCCCGCAAGGCCAGCGGGCTGGCGGTGAGCGACCGGATCCAGGTGTGGTGGACCGGCGAGGGCGCCCTGGCCGCGGCGCTGACCGAGGCCGGCGGCACGTGGGCCGGTGAGGTGCTGGCCACCGCGGTGCACGCGCAGACCGCCGGCACCGGCGACGGCCTCGAGGGGCCGGCGGGCGCGCGGTTCTGGATCGCCCGGGCCTGAGCGACGAGCTGGCGCGAGGCCCTGCGACGGGGCCCCGCGTCAGCTTCGGCGGGCGCGCTCCCGTTGCGCCATCGTCCGGTCCGGGCTGCACCAGCCGCACGGGGTGAAGCCGTCGGTGCGCGCCTGCAGCATCGGGATCGGGATCGTCGGGACGCCGACCAGCCGGGGGCAGCCCGCCACGTGGTACCGCGGGTGCTCGTCGATGACGAGGACCTCGTCGGTCAGGTCCATGATCAGCAGCAGGTCGGAGAACTCGACGTCCTCCGCGGGCGGCTCCCCGGCTGCCGGCGGCTGTGCGGCGGGAGCCGGCGAGTCCTCCCAGCGGGTCGCCCCACCCACCCGGGGCAGCATCGGCGAGCTGGGCGGCACCGGCGGCGGGGCCACCCGCCGCACCACCTCGTCGTCGCCGGGAGAAGCCAGCCCGGCCAGGGCGCTGCCGGGCCGCCCACCGCCGGCCGGCGGCAGGTCGGTGGGCGGCAGGTCGGTGGGCGGCAGGTCGGTGGGCGGCAGGTCGGTGGGCTCGGCGTCCGGCTCCTGCGGGTGGTAGGGCGTCCGGACCTCGTCCGGGCTTTCCCTGCCGGCGCGGTTGCGCAGCGCACCGACGGCGATCAGCAGGGTCGCCAGCGCGCTCACCCCGAACGAGCTCCACTGCAGCACCGGCTCGCCCAGGACGACCCCGGCGACGAGCAGACCTACCGCGACCAGGACCAGCAGCGCCGCGACCACAACCACCTCCGGATGCTATCCGGCGCCGGCCGGCACACGCCTGCGGCGGGGCGGCACGGCGCCGGGGTCGACGCGCGGGGCGACGCGCCGGACGACCCGCCTGACGACAGAGCCCCTCCGGACCGGGGTCCGGAGGGGCTCTGTCACGGCGGGGTGGCCCGTGGATCAGGCGCTGACGTGCTGGTTCTGCCGGCTGGCGGACGACGGCTCGGCCGAGCCGCGGCTGTCCAGGTCGCGCAGGTGCGACTCGAGGTAGGAGCGCAGCCGGGTGCGGTACTCGCGCTCGAAGGTGCGCAGCTCGTCGACCTTGCGCTCCAGGCTCGCGCGCTTCTCCTCCAGCGAGCCCATCGCCTCGACGTGCTTGCGCTCCGCGTCCTGCTGCAGCGCGGTGGCCTTGGCGCGGGCCTCGCGCTCCATCGTGTCGGCCCGGGTACGGGCGTCACCGAGCATGGCATCGGCGCGCTGCTTGGCCTCGCCGACCATCTGCTCGCTCTTGGTGCGGGCCTCGGTCAGCATCCGGTCGCTGGTGCTCTTGGCGCTGCCCACCATCTGGTCGGCCTGCGCCTTCGCCTCGTTGACGTGCCGCTCGGCCGTCTCGGTGGCGAGCGCGAGCATCCGGGACGCCCGGATCGCCTCGTCCTCCCGCGACTGCGGGGAGCTCTGCGGCGGGGGCGGCGGCGCGGTGACCGTCATCGGCGCCGACTCGACGCGCTCCTCGGCCCGGCCCGACCCGCCGGTGGCCCGCAGGTCGTTGTTCTCCTCGATCAGGCGGGCCAGCTCGGCCTCGACGACGTCGAGGAAGGCGTCGACCTCGTCCTCGTCGTAGCCACGCTTGCCGATCGGCGGCTTCTTGAAGACGACGTTGTGCACGTCGGCGGGAGTCAGTGGCATGCGGCTCACCTCAGGTCGGACGGGAGGAACGAGGACGGGCACGGACCGGCGGCGGACCGCCGGCCCGCGCCCCTCGCCGGCTCGGTGGAACAGGTCATCGCGCGGAGACGGCCAGGCTGTCGACCACGCTGCGCAACACGATCACCGCGATCAGCAGCACCATAAACCCGAGGTCCAGACGGATGGACCCCAGGTTCAACGGCGGGATCACCTTGCGCACCGCCTTCAACGGCGGGTCGGTCGCGGCGTACACGACCTCCAGCCCGGCGGCGACGGCCCCCTGCGGGCGCCAGCTGCGGGCCAGCACCATCACCCAGTCCACGACGAACCGGGCGAACAGCAGGATCAGGAAGACGAGCAGGATCGACGAGACGATCTGCAGGAGAAGTGGCACGGTCCTCGCTCGTTCGGGGCATCGCGTGGCCGGAGGTCACGCGGTGGACTGGTCAGGACTGGTTGAAGAACCCGCCCTCACGGATCCGGGCCTTGTCCTCCGCGGTCACGTCGACGTCCTGCGGACTGAGCAGGAACACCTTGGCCGTGACCCGCTCGATACTACCGTGCAGGCCGAACGTCAGGCCGATGGCGAAGTCCACCAGTCGCTTCGCGTCGGCGTGCTCCATGTCGGTGAGGTTCATGATCACCGGCATCCCGTCCCGGAACCGCTCACCGATGGTCCGCGCCTCGTTGTAGGAGGCGGGGTGGACGGTGGTGATCCGGTAGGAGTCGGGCTTGGGGGCCGGTTCCGGCGCGGGGGCCAGCACCGGCTCGCGCATGGCCAGCCCGGCAGCGCCCACGGCGCCGCCACCACCGCCGGCCGAGATGCCACCGGAGCGCCCCGACCCGACCGAGCCGAGCGAGGGCCCGGTCGAGGTGAGCCCGGCGCCCGCGGCGAGCCCGCCACCCAGGCGCGACACGCTGGTGGCACCGCTCGGCCCGGCCAGGTCCAGCCGCCGGGCGCCCGGACGGCGGCCCAAGGAGACCGCGGGCTCGGGCGCCACCTCGGCAGCCGGCTCGAAGGGCTCGTCGGCGGTGTAGTCGTCGGCGTACTCCGGCTCGTAGCCGTAGTCCCCGGCGGGGTACTCGTCGGCGGCGAACCGCGGCTCGGCGTCGTAGCCGGGCTCTTCACGAGCGGCGTAACGGTCGTACCGCCGCCCGTCGTGGTCGTAGTCGGCCTGCCGCGCGGCGTAGCGGTCGTACCCGCCGCGGGTGTCGTCGTCCTCGACGAGGCCGAGGTAGACCCCCATCCTCCTCATGGCTCCGGCCATCCGGCGTCTCCCTCTGGTCTCGCGCGCTGGTGCGGTGGTGTCGTCAGGTCCTGCGTGTCACGGGTGGGGCTGGTGTGACTCGGGAGCGTGCACGGGTCCCGGGCCAACACCTCGATCGGAGGCTAGGGGGCGCGCGCCGAACAACGCGGTACCGACACGCACCACGGTGGCCCCAGCTGTCACAGCAGCCTCCAGGTCCGAGCTCATGCCTGCCGATAGCTCCAAGGCGTCGGGGTGGTCACCGCGGACCCGGAGGGCGAGTTCGGCCAGCCGGGCGAAGCCCGGCGCCGGGTCGGCACCCCGGGGCGCCACCGCCATCAGGCCGCGCAGCCGCAGCGCCGGCTCGGCTGCCACGGCGTCGGCCAGCCCGGGCACCTCGGGGACGGCGGCGCCGCCGCGGGAGCCGAGCTCCCCCGCCGGCCCGCCGAGGTCGACCTGCACGAGCACGTCGAGGGTGCGCTCCGCCCGTTCGGCCGCGCGGGCGAGCGCCTGGACCAGCGGGGCGCGGTCGACCGAGTGCACGGTCGCCCCCAGCCGGGCGACCGCCGCCGCCTTGTTCCGCTGCAGCTGCCCGACCAGGTGCCAGCGCAGCTCGGGCACCGCGGGGTCGTCGGAGAGCCCCCCGGCCTTGCCCAGCAGCTCCTGCACCCGGTTCTCGGCGAAGTCGCGCTGCCCCAGGGCGGCGAGCGCCCGGACGTCGTCCGCGGGCCAGGTCTTGCTCACCGCGAGCAGCCGCACCTCGGCCGGGTCGCGCCCGGCGGCCCGGGCGGCGGCGTCGATCCGCCGCCGGACGGCGGCCAGGTTGGCGGCCAGCCGGTCGGCGGTGGTCACCCCGGACCCGGCGTCGGGTCCAGCCAGACCAGGCCGGCCTGCCGTCCGGTGACGCCGTCCCGGCGGTGGGAGAACAGCGTGCGGTCCTCCACCGTGCACCGCGGGTCGTGCACGACCTGGCCGACGCCGGCGTCCCGCAGCACGCCGGCGATGCCGGCACGCAGGTCGAGCCCGGGGGTGCCGGCGCGGGTGCGCACCGCGCTGGCCGGGGCGACCCGGGCCACCTCGGCCTGCATCGCCGCCGGCACCTCGTAGTCGGCGCCGCAGACGGCCGGGCCCAGCAGCGCCTCGACGTCGGCCGGGTGGGCGCCCAGCCGGGTCATCGCCGCCAGCGTGGCCGGGATGACGCCCCGTCGCACGCCCTCGCGCCCGGCGTGCACCGCGGCGACCACTCCGGCGACCGGGTCGGCCAGCAGCACCGGCACGCAGTCGGCGACCAGCACGCACAGCACCAGGCCGGGCGTGGCGGTGACCAGCGCGTCGACGTCGGCCACCGGGTTCTCCGCGGCGTCCTCGACGATCGCGACCCCGGTGCCGTGCACCTGGGTCATCCAGACCAGCTGCCGCTCGGGCACCCCGATGCCGCCGGCCAACCGCTGCCGGTTGGCCGCGACGTCGGCCGGGTCGTCACCGACGTGGACCCCGAGGTTGAAGGAGTCCCACGGGGACGCGGAACGGCCGCCCCGCCGGTCGGTGACCACCCGTCGTGGGCGCACCGCCGGCAGGGCGGCCGGATGGCGACTCAATGGAACGGCCTCACTGCAGGGACCCGGGGCGAGCCACCGCAGCGGGCTGGAACGGCCCGTGTGCAGGGGCCCGCCACGAGCTCGCGAGTGGTGGGGGGCACGCAGGTCCTTCTACTGGCTGCGGAGGAACTCGGGGATGTCGAGCTCCTCCTCGAAGTCGTCCGTGGCCAGCGGGCGGTTCTTGCTGCCCGTCGAGCCCTGGATCGGCGGCAGCGGCGGGACCGTGATCCCGCCACCGGCCGGTGCGGCGCCCGGCTGCCCGGGCCGCGGTGCGGCGGCCGAGGGGGCAGGCGCCGGGGTGGCCGGCGGCGTGCTCACCTGCGGCGGGATCGCCTGGGCCGGCGGAGCTGCCGGCTGGCCGGTCTGCGCCGGGACCGCCGGCCGCGGCGCCGCCTGCGCGGGCGGCGGCGCGGTGGAGACCGCCGTGGCGTCCTTGCGGTTGCCCGGCTTGCCACCGTCGAAGCCCGCCGCGATCACGGTGACCCGCACCTCGTCACCCAGGGCGTCGTCGATGACCGCCCCGAAGATGATGTTGGCATCGGGGTGCGCGGCGTCACTGACCAGCGACGCCGCCTCGTTGATCTCGAACAGGCCGAGGTCCGAGCCACCGGAGATCGACAGCAGGACGCCGTGGGCGCCCTCCATCGAGGCCTCCAGCAGCGGCGAGGCGATCGCCTGCTCGGCAGCCAGCAGCGCCCGGTTGTCGCCCCGCGCGCTGCCGATGCCCATCAGCGCCGAGCCCGCCCCGGACATGACCGACTTGACGTCGGCGAAGTCCAGGTTGATCAGGCCGGGCGTGGTGATCAGGTCGGTGATCCCCTGGACACCGGACAGCAGCACCTGGTCGGCGGTGCGGAAGGCGTCCATCACGCTGACGTTCCGATCGCCCAGCTGCAGCAGCCGGTCGTTCGGGATGACGATGAGCGTGTCGCACTCGTTGCGCAGCTCCTCGATCCCCGACTCGGCCTGGACCGCCCGCCGCTTCCCCTCGAAGGAGAACGGGCGGGTGACCACACCGATGGTCAGGGCACCGAGCTTGCGGGCGATGGAGGCGACGACGGGGGCACCGCCGGTGCCCGTGCCGCCACCCTCCCCCGCCGTCACGAAGACCATGTCGGCGCCCTTGAGCACCTCTTCGATCTCCTCGCGGTGGTCCTCGGCGGCCTGCCGGCCGACGTCGGGCTGTGCGCCCGCGCCGAGCCCGCGGGTGAGCTCGCGGCCGACGTCGAGCTTGACGTCCGCGTCGCTCATCAGCAGCGCCTGCGCATCGGTGTTGATGGCGATGAACTCGACCCCCTTGAGGCCGACCTCGATCATCCTGTTGACCGCGTTCACCCCGCCGCCGCCGATGCCGACGACCTTGATGACCGCGAGGTAGTTGTGCGGAGGTGTCATGCGGCGCTCCCCAACTGAACCCTCATCCTCATGTAGAGCCTTATAGTTATGTCAACTGTGGCGTTGGGGACGAAGTTAGGTGCCCCCTCGGGGCCCAGCAAGCACCCCTCCGGACTCGGCGTGTCCCACGGGCACCACCTCACGAATCTCGGTCGACCCGTCGGTCACATCTGCCTCACGCGCTGTGACGACCCGCGCTGGCCGAGTCTCACGCCGTGGTGCAGACGCCTCGAGGACCGACCGGCGCGCCGAGTCCGGGAACTCGCTGGACATTTCTCCGCCCGGGCGTGTCGTCCCGGACGGCGCGCCACGCCGGGTTGGACGTCCCGCCCCCGATCCGTCCAGCCGCGCCCCCGGGCGAAGCCGCGGCCGGGTGTGCGCGGTTCAGCGCAGGACGACGGCGTCGGGCGTGCTCACGTCCAGGGTGTCGGCGGGGTCGAGGGTGCCGGTGTCGATCTGGTCCAGCAGCGCGTCGAGGACCTCGGCCTTGCGGTCGGTCCGGTCGGCGCTCCCCCACAGCACGGACCGGCCGTCGGTCAGGGTGAGGGTCACGTCGTCGGGGCCGGTCGCCGACACCGCGGTGACCTGCGCCCGCACGTCGCCCGGCAGCGCGGTGAGCGCACCGAGCGCGGCGGTCGTGGCGTCGTCGTCGGGCCCGGGGTCGCGGACGTCGAGCGGGACGACGCCGTCGGGGGCCGGCCCGGTGATGGTGTCGAACACGACGCCCGTGGCGTCGATCAGCTGGCGGCGGCCGGCGTCGGAGACGACGGCCACCGGCCGGCGCTCGACCACGGTGACCACGACGGTGTCCGGCCAGCCCCGGGTGACCTCGACGGAGGCGACCGGGGGCAGCCGGCGGACCCGCTCGGCGGCCCCCTCGGTGTCCGCGCGGACCAGGGGGATGCCCTCGACGATCCCGGCGCTGTCGATCACCTGCTCCGGCGAGAGGGTGACCACGCCGTCGACCCGGACCTCCTGCACGGCCAGCACGGGCGAGCCGAGCAGCAGCCAGGCGAGCACGCCGACCAGCCCGACGGCCGCGGCCAGGCCGGCCGCCAGCCGGCGGCGCGGCCGGGCCGGCCGGCGCGACCGGCGCCGGGGGCGCAACGGCGTGACCGGGGACGCCCCCGCCCCGCTGACGACGTCCGCCCCGGGGCCGCCCCGCGCCGGCCCGACCGGACCCGGTCCCGCGTGGTCGACCCCGCCCGGTTCACCGGGGGGCCACCGGCGCGGCGGTCTCCTCGGTCCCCGGCTCCGGCCCGGCGATCGCGGCCAGGATCTCCGGCCCGACCATGGAGACGTCGCCGGCGCCCATGGTGACCACCAGGTCGCCGGGGCGGGCGCGTTCGGCCATCGCCGGCGCCGCCGCCGACCACGACGGCTCGAACGCCACCCGGCCGGCCGGCAGCGGCACCGCCTGCGCCACCAGGGCGCCGGTCACCCCGGGCACCGGGTCCTCGCGGGCGCCGTAGATGTCCATCACGACCACCTCGTCGGCCAGCCCCAAGGCCGTCCCGAAGCCGACGGCGAACTCCGCGGTACGGCTGTACAGGTGCGGCTGGAACAGCACCAGCAGCCGGCCGGAGCCGGTCACCGCGCGGGCCGCGCGCAGCTGGGCGGCCACCTCGGTGGGGTGGTGGGCGTAGTCGTCGTAGACCCGCACGCCGGCGACGGTGCCCTTGAGCTCGAACCGGCGGTGCACGCCGCCGAACCGGCCCAGCCCGCCGATCAGCCCGGCGGCGGGCAGCCCCAGCTCGAGCCCGGCCAGCAGCGCGGCCGCGCTGTTGAGGGCCATGTGCTCACCGGGCAGCTGCAGGTGCACCTCGCCGAGCACCCGGCCGTCCAGGACGGCGGTGTACCGGGTGCCGTCGGGCCCCACCCGCAGGTCGGTGAGCCGGAGGTCGGCGTCCTCGCCCTGGCCGTAGGTGCGCACCCGGGCCGAGGCGCCGCCTGCCGACCCACCCGCCACCCTCGCGAGCCGGGCGGCGCCCGGGTCGTCGGCGCACAGCACCAGGAACCCGTCGGCGGGCACGGTGCGGACGAAGGTGTCGAAGGCCGTCTCGACGGCGGCCAGGTCGCCGTAGTTGTCCAGGTGGTCGGCCTCCACGTTGGTCACGATCGCCGCCCGGGGGGCCAGCAGCAGGAACGAGCGGTCGCTCTCGTCGGCCTCGGCGACGAAGACGTCCCCCTCCCCCGCGTGCGCGTTGGACCCGGACTCGTTGAGCGTGCCGCCGATGGCGAAGGAGGCGTCGACGCCGCAGGCCTGCACCGCCACGGTCAGCATGGACGTCGTCGACGTCTTGCCGTGCGTGCCGGCGACCGCGACGCTGCGCCGGCCGGTCATCACCGCGGCCAGCGCCACGGCACGGGGCACCACCCGCAGGCCGCGTTCGCGGGCGGCGACCAGCTCGGGGTTGTCGGGCCGGATGGCGGTGGAGACGACGACGGTCGCCGCGTCCCCCAGGTGGGCCGCGTGGTGGCCGACCTCGACCCGGGCCCCCAGTGCCGCGAGCGCGCGCAGCGCCGGGGAGTCGCGGCGGTCGCTGCCGGAGACCTCCAGCCCCCGAGCCAGCATGATCCGGGCGATCCCGCTCATCCCGGCACCGCCGATGCCGACGAAGTGCACGGCGCCCAGGTCGGCCAGCGCCGGGATCGGCTCCCGCCAGGCAGCGACGTCCGCAGCACTCATGGCTCCACTCCGAACTCGTTCCGCTCCTCGGTCGCTGGCGCTCCCTGCGATGCTCGCTCGCCCGTCGTCGTCGTCGCGGCGCTCATGGCCGCACCACTCCGAGCACCAGGTCCGCCAGTCTCTCGTCCGCGTCGCGGGCGCCGGCCGCGGCGGCCCGCCCGGCCAGGGCCGCCAGCCGCGCCGGATCGGTGAGCAGCGGGACCAGCTCCGCGGCGATCCACCCCGGCGTCAGGTCGGCGTCGGCCACGAGCAGACCGCCACCGGCCTCGACCACCGGCAGCGCGTTCAGCCGCTGCTCGCCGTTGCCGATCGGCAGCGGCACGAACGCCGCGGGCAGCCCGACGGCGGACAGCTCGGCGACCGTCACCGCACCCGACCGGCACAGCGCCAGGTCGGCCGCCGAGTAGGCGAGGTCCATCCGGTCCAGGTAGTCGACGACGACGTAGGGCGCGGCACCGGCCGGGCGGGCGGGCACCGCGACATCGGTGTTCTTCGGCCCCCGGGCGTGCAGCACCTGCACCCCCGCGGCGGTGAGCGCGTCGGCGGCGGACACCGCGGCCCGGTTGAGCGAAGCCGCGCCCTGCGAGCCGCCGAAGACGAGCAGGGTGGGGCGGTCGGCGTCCAGCCCGAAGGCAGCCCGCGCCTCGGCGCGCCGCGCGGCCCGGTCCAGCCCGCTGATCGAGGTGCGCAGCGGCATCCCGACGTGCACCGCACCGCGCAGCGGGGTGCCGGGGACGGTGACCGCGACCCGCGCGGCCAGCCGCGCCCCGATCCGGTTCGCCAGCCCCGGCAGCGCGTTCTGCTCGTGCACCACGACCGGGATCCCGGCCCGCCGGGCGGCCAGGTAGGCCGGCAGCGCGACGTACCCGCCGAACCCGACGACGACGTCGGCGCCCAGCTCGGTGAGCAGTGCGCGGGTCTCCCCCACGGCACGGCGCACCCGACCGGGCACCCGGAGCAGGTCGACGGTGGGCTTGCGGGGCAGCGGCACCGGGGGGATGAGCCGCAGGTCGTAGCCGCGGGCGGGCACCAACCGGGTCTCCATGCCGCGGGCGGTGCCCAGGCAGGTGACCCGCGGCGCGAGGTCGGGTGCGTCGCCGCCGGTCGAGCCGGTGCGCCGGGTGAGCGCGTCGGCGAGGGCCAGCATCGGTTCGATGTGGCCGCCGGTGCCGCCGCCGGCGAGCACCACGTGGGGGCCGGGGCGCGCACCGGAGGGCACCCCGGCGGCACCGGGGGCGGGGTGGGGCTGGGTCACTGCGGGCGTCCTGTCACTGCGGGCGGGTCGGCCGTTCCGTTCTCGGGCGGGACCGCGGGACCGACCGGCCCCGCGCGCCGGGAGCAGCCGCGGCGGCACGGTGGTCGCGGAGGTCGGCGGGAGCGGGCACGGCCGGGGTGCGGCCGCGGTCGGTCGGGCGGTCACCGGCAGGCTGCCGGCCGCGCCCAGTCTGCCGCTGGACCCCCTCGGGGCGCGCGCCCGGGGCGTCCCACGGCAGCGGGGCGGCCCGGCGTGGCTCCCGGGCGGTGCCGCGCTCCCGGGCGGTGCCGCGCTCCCGGGCGGTGCCGCGCTCCCGGGCAGTGCCGCGCACCGCCTCCTGCTCCTGGGTGCGCAGCCCGGGGACCCGGGTGACCGTGCGGCCCGGGCGCGGCCGGTCCGCCTCCGGTGCCGGCCCGCGCCCCTGCGCCGACCGCGCCGGCCGGCGACGACGGGCCGGCAGCGGGTCGACCGGGGCGGCCGGGACCGGCAGCAGCAGCCGGGCGAGGCGCCCGCGCCGGGTGGCCCGCTGGTGGACGATCGCGGCCGGTTCCGACCGGGCGAAGCGGGCCAGCAGGCCGATGACGAAGAGGGTGAGCACGAGCGAGGTGCCGCCGGCCGAGATCAACGGGAGGGTCACGCCGGTGACCGGCAGCAGCCCGACCACGTAGCCCATGTTCATGGTGGCCTGCCCGATCAGCCAGGTGGTGATCGCGACGCTGGCCAGCTGGACGAACCGGTCGGTGGAGCGGCGGGCGATCCGGAAGCCGGCGTAGGCGAGCATGCCGTAGAGGCCGATCACCACCAGGCAGCCGAGGAAGCCCAGCTCCTCGCCGATGATGGCGAAGATGTAGTCCGACTCCGCGTGCGGCAGCAGGTTCCACTTCATCGCGCTGTTGCCCAGCCCGACGCCCCACACGCCGCCGGTGGCCAGCGCGTAGAAGCCCCGGATGGCCTGCATGCCGTCGCCGAGCGGGTCGGCGAACGGGTCGAGGAACGAGGTGACCCGGGCCATCCGGTACGGCGCCACCGCGACCATCACCGCGACCAGCGCGGCGACGACCCCGACCGCGCCGGCGATGTAGCGGCGGGACAGCCCGCCGGCCCACATCAGCCCGGCGACGACCAGCCCGAGGCTGACCACGGCGCCCATGTCCGGCTCGGCGAGCAGCAGCAGGCACATCAGCAGGAACACCGGGATGACCGGGACCACGAGCGAACGGGTGGTCAGGTAGCGCTCGCGCAGGGCGATGACGTGCGCGCCCCAGAGCGCGAAGACCAGCTTGGCCAGCTCCGAGGGCTGGAAGTTGGTGAAGCCCAGGTCGAACCAGGCCCGCGAGCCGTTCAGCTTGAGCCCGATGCCCGGCACGAGCACGAGCAGGAGGAGGGCGAACACCACGAGCATGCCGCGCCCGGCCCACTGCCGCATGCGACCGACCGGCAGCCGCATGGCCACCAGCATCCCGGCGAGGCCGATCAGCGCGAAGACCAGCTGCCGCACCCCGGGCAGCCACGCCGGCTGGCCGGAGGTGGCCGCCTCGATCGCGGAGGCGGAGAACACCATGACCAGGCCGATGGCCAGCAGCATGCCGGCCGAGCCGAGCACGAGGTGCGAGCTGGTCATCGGGCCCTCGAGCCAGGCCGGCCCGCGCAGCCGCCAGCGGAGCCCGCCCACCGGGCGGTCGGCGTGCGGGCGGTCGGCGTGCGGGCGGTCGCCGTCCCGCCGGCCGGTGGGCTCGGTGCGGGGACGGCGCTCGCGGGCGGTCGCGGTCATCGGCAGCTCACGGGCGCACTACCTCAACCCAGGGCGCGGACCGCGTCGGCGAAGGCGCGGCCCCGGTGCGCGTAGTCGGTGAACACGTCCATCGATGCGGCGGCGGGCGCGAGCAGCACGGTGTCGCCGGGGCCGGCCAGCCGCACCGCGGCCGCCACCACCTCGCGCATCACCTGGTCCCCGTACGTCACAGGACCCCCACCACTCACCATGGCCCCATCGTCGCCGCTGGGGACCACGGTTCGCGGGACCGCGGGGGCGTGTCGCGCGAGAGACCGGGCCAGCAGCTCGCGGTCGCGGCCCAGCAGGACCACCCCGGCCAGCCGCGGGGCGACCGCGGCGACCAGCGGGTCGACGTCGGCGCCCTTCAGCAGGCCGCCGGCGATCCAGACCACCCGCGGGTAGGCGGCCAGCGACGCGGCGGCGGCGTGCGGGTTGGTCGCCTTGCTGTCGTCCACGAAGTCCACGCCGTCCACCGTGCCCACGAGCACGTTGCGGTGCGCGCCGCCGCGGAAGCCGGCCAGGCCACGGCCGACGTCGGCCGGCGCGATGCCGGCCACCCGGGCCAGCGCGGCCGCGGCGAGTGCATTCACCGTGTTGTGCGGCCCGCGGACCTGCAGGGTCTCCAGCTCGGCGAGCACCTCGCCGGCCGGGGCGGTGGCGAAGGCCCGGTCGACCAGCGCGCCGGAGCGGACGCCGAGCTGACCGCGGGCGGGCTCGTCGAGGGTGACGGTGACCGGGCGGCGGTGCCGGGCGACCAGCGCCGCGGCGACCGGGTCACCGGCATCGGCGACCGCGACCGGGGCGTGCAGCAGCAGCCGGGCCTTGGCGTCGCGGTAGGCCTCCGGCGAGCCGTGCCAGTCGACGTGGTCGTCGGCGACGTTGAGCACGCAGGCCCCGGCCGGCGCGATCGAGGACGACCAGTGCAGCTGGAAGCTGGACAGCTCCACCGCCAGCGCGTCGTAGGAGGGGGTGCCGTCGGCGTCGGTGGCGGTGACCACCTCGACCAGCGGGCGGCCGACGTTGCCGGCGGCGATCGCCCGACGACCGCCGGCCTGCAGCACCGCCTCGAGCATGGTGACGGTGGTGGTCTTCCCGTTCGTGCCGGTGACCGCGTACCAGGGCGCGGGCTCGCCGTCGGGGCCCGGCAGCCGCAGCCGCCAGGCGAGCTCCGGCTCCCCCACCACCTCCAGCCCGCGCGCCGCGGCGGCCCGCAGCAGCGGGTTGTCCGGGCGCCACCCCGGCGAGGTGACCACCAGGTCGACGTCCTCCGGCGGCTCGGCGAGCGGCCCCAGCCAGCGCGCCCCGGCACCGACCAGCTCGGCCACCACCGCGGGTTCGGCGGCGTCGGTCAGCGCGACCTGGGCGCCGCGGGCCAGCAGCACCCGGGCGGCCGCGGCACCGGAGACGCCGAGCCCGGCGACCAGGACGCGGTCGGGGACGGGGGCGGAGGGGGAGGTCACCGGCCCAGCCTTCACAGTCCGGCGAAGGAGAGCCAGTCGGCGTAGAACAGCCCCAGCCCGAACGCCACCGCCATCCCGGTGACCAGCCAGAACCGCACGATGACCGTGTTCTCCGCCCACCCGGCCAGCTCGAAGTGGTGGTGCAGCGGCGCCATCCGGAAGACCCGGCGGCGGGTGGCCCGGAAGAAGCCGACCTGGATGACCACCGACAGCGTGACCGCGACGAACAGCCCGCCCAGCACCACCAGCAGCAGCTCGGTGCGGGTGACGATCGCCAGCCCGGCCATCAGGCCACCCAGCGCCAGCGAGCCGGTGTCGCCCATGAAGATCCGGGCCGGCGAGGTGTTCCACCACAGGAAGCCCAGGCAGGCGCCCATCGCCGCGGCGGCGACGAGGGTGACGTCCAGCGGGTCGCGCACCGTGTAGCAGCCGTCGACCAGCTCTGCCGCGCAGTCGTGGCCGAACTGCCAGAACGAGATGATCACGTAGCTGGCGAACACCATCGCCGAGCAGCCGGCCGCCAGGCCGTCCAGCCCGTCGGTGAGGTTCACCGCGTTGGAGAAGCCGGCGATGAACAGGTAGGCGAAGGCGACGAACAGGAACACCGGCAGGGTCAGCGGCGCGATGTCGCGGACGAAGGAGACCGCGGTCGTCGCCACCGCCGTCCCGTCGTCGCCGTCGGCCATCAGCGCGAGGACGGCGAAGGCGACCCCGATGACCAGCTGGCCGACCAGCTTGGCGGTCTTGTTCAGCCCCAGGCTGCGCCGGTAGCGGATCTTCAGGTAGTCGTCGAGGAAGCCGACCGTGCCCAGCCCGATGAGCAGGAACAGCAGCAGCAGCCCCGTGGCGGTCACCCCGCGCCCGGGCTGCTGGACGAGGAACAGGTGGGCGATCAGGTAGCCGCCGACGGTGGCCAGCACCATCACGGTGCCCCCCATGGTCGGGGTGCCCTTCTTCGCCAGGTGGCTCTCCGGGCCGTCGTCCCGGATCTCCTGACCGAACCCGTGCCGGCGGAACGCCTTGATCGCCAGCGGGGTCAGCAGGATCGAGATGATCAGCCCGAAGGCGGCCGCGACCAGGACGGACTTCACGCGCCCGCCCCTGGCTCGGCGGGGACGTCGGTGAGGACGTCGGCGGCGAGCTGCTCCAGGCCGTAGGCGCGGGAGGCCTTGACCAGCACCACGTCACCCGGGGCGAGCACCTCGGCCAGCAACCGCCGGGCCGTCTCCCGGTCGGGCACGTGCACCACTTCCTCCTGTGTGTCGGCTGCCGCCGTCCCGTCCGCCGTCCGTTCGGCGAGGGCGCCGGTGTGCAGCCCGATGGCGTCGTCCCCCACGGAGACGAGCAGGTCCACGCCGCCGCGCACCACGTCCCGGCCGAGCCGGGTGTGCTCGGCGTCCGATCCGGGCCCCAGCTCCCCCATCGCGCCGAGCACCGCGACACGACGACGCGCGGGCAGCCGGGTGAGAGCGGCCAGCGCGGCGCGCATCGACTCCGGGTTGGCGTTGTAGGCGTCGTTCACGACGGTGACCCCGTCGGCGCGGCGGGTGACCTCCATCCGCCAGCGGCTGCGCGTGCCCGCGGCCGACAGCGCGGCGGCGACCGCCGCCGGGGTCATCCCGGCGGCCAGCGCGGCCCCGGCGGCGGAGAGCGCGTTGGCGACCTGGTGCACACCGACGACCTGCAGCGCCACGGAGTGCTGCTCCCCCGCGGCGAGCAGGGTGAAGCGGGCGCGGGCCTGCTCGTCGAGCTCCACGTCGGCGGCCCGCACGTCGGCGTCCCCGGCCAGTCCGGTCCGCAGCACGGTCGCGGCGGTGCGCGGCGCCATGCCGGCCACCCGGGCGTCGTCGGCGTTGAGCACCGCGGTGCCCTCGGCCGGCAGCGCCTCGACCAGCTCGCCCTTGCTCTCGGCGATCACCTCCGCGCTGCCGAACTCGCCCAGGTGCGCGGAGCCGACGTTGAGCACCACCCCGATGCGCGGGCGGGCGACGGCGCAGAGCCGGGCGATGTGCCCGGGCCCCCGCGCGCCCATCTCCAGGACCAGGAAGCGGGTGGCGGCGTCCGCGGTGAGCACGGTCAGCGGCAGCCCGATGTCGTTGTTGAACGAACCCTCCGGGCTGACCGTCGGGCCGCTGGCGGCGAGCACCTGGCCGAGCAGGTCCTTGGTGGAGGTCTTGCCCGAGGAGCCGGTGATCCCCACCGTGACCAGGCCGCCGGCGACCAGCCGGCGGTGCACCTCCGCGGCCAGCCGGCCCAGCGCCTGGACCGGGTCGGCGACCACGACGGTGGGCAGCGCGGCGTCGGCGCGGGTGGCCAGCGCCCCCGCGGCGCCGGCGGCGGCCGCGGCCGGGAGGTAGTCGGCGCCGTCCACCCGCTCGCCCGGCAGCGCGACGAAGAGGTCCCCGGCGGCGAGCCGGCGCGAGTCGGCGACCACGGCGCCGGTGACGGTGGCCGAGCCGTCGCCGGACAGCCGGCCGCCGACGGCGGCGGCGACCTCGGCCAGGGTGAGCGCGATCATGCGCCCGCCCGCGCGCTCAGCACCTCGCGCAGCACGGCGCGGTCGTCGAACGTGTGCACCTGCCCTGCCACCTCCTGACCGGTCTCGTGGCCCTTGCCGGCCACCAGCAGCGTGTCACCCGGGCGGGCCAGCTCGACCGCGGCGGCCAGCGCCGCGCGGCGGTCGCCGACCTCCAGCACCTCGGCCCGCCGACCGGCCGGGACGTCGTCGGCGCCGGCGCGGACGGCGGCGCGGATCGCGGCCGGGTCCTCCGAGCGCGGGTTGTCGTCGGTGATCACCAGCACGTCGCTGCCCGCGGCCGCGGCGGCGCCCATCGCCGGTCGCTTGCCGGGGTCCCGGTCACCGCCGCAGCCCAGCACGGTCAGCAACCGGCCCGGGGTCGCCGCCCGCAGCGCGTCCAGGGCGGTGGTCACCGCGTCCGGGGTGTGCGCGTAGTCGACGACGGCGACGAACTGCTGACCGGCGTCCACCGGTTCCATCCGGCCGGGCACCACGGTCTCGGCGAGGCCCGCGACCGCGGCCTCCACCGGGACGCCGACGGCGTCCAGCAGCGCGACGGCGAGGACGGCGTTGGCCACGTTGAACTCCCCCGGCAGGCGCAGCCGGGCGGGCCACGAGCGGCCGCCGGGCCCGTGCACGGTGAACTCCGACCCCCCGGTGGGCAGCGCGGTGACGTCGGTGGCCGACCAGTCGGCCGTGGCGCGGGTGTCGGCGCCCCGGGTGGCGACGGTGACGGTGCCCGGCCGGACCAGCCGCCGCCCGTGCTCGTCGTCCACGTCGACCACCTCCACCGCCGCGCGCCCGTCGAACAGCAGCGCCTTGGCGGCGAAGTAGCTCTCCATGTCGCCGTGGTGGTCCAGGTGGTCGCGGGACAGGTTGGTGAAGCCGGCGGCGGCGAAGCCCACCCCGCCGACCCGGTCCAGCGAGAGCGCGTGGCTGGAGACCTCCATGACCACCGCGCGCACGCCGGACTCGACCATCGTCGCCAGCAGCGCGTGCAGGTCGGGCGCCTCGGGCGTGGTCCGGGCGCTGGGCAGCGTGGTGGTCCGGGGCTCGCCGTCCGGGCCGGTGCCGCGGGTGCGGGTCTGCACCGTGCCGATCAGCCCGCTGGTCCAGCCGGCCGCGGACAGCCCCGCCTCGACCAGGTACGCCGTCGTCGTCTTGCCGTTGGTGCCGGTGATGCCCAGCACGGTGAGCTGCTCGCTGGGCCGCCCGTAGACCCGGCCGGCGACCGGGCCCAGCACCGCCCGGGGGTGGTCGGCCAGGCAGACCGCCAGCCCGGTCGCCCGGGCGGCGTCGGCCCGGCGGGGTCGGTGAGGACGGCGACCGCGCCCCGGGCCGCGGCGTCGGCGGCGAACCGGGCGCCGTGGGTGCGTGCCCCGGGCAGCGCCGCGTACAGGTCGCCGGGGCGGACCTCGCCGGAGGCGTGGGTCACCCCGGTGACGGCGGTGCCGGGGTCGCCCTGGACCGGCTGCCCGACGAGGTCGGCGAGCTCGGCGAGGCGGAGCGGGCGGGTCCCGCGGGCCGGGGCACCGAGCCGGGGACGGTCGGGGTCACGACAGGCCAATCTACCGGCGCGGGCCGCCGCGACCCGGCCGCCCACCCCGGTCCGTGTCGCGCGCCGTCCCCGCTGGTCAGTGGCTGGCCCGCCGGACGTCGGCCGGTCAGGGGACCGTGAGGGTGAAGTCCGGGCGCGCCGTGCCCGAGGGCACCACGCCGCCGGCGGTGAGGGCGTACCGCATCACGTCGGCGAAGACCGGCGCGGCGACCTGGCCGCCCTCGGCGTCGCTGGTCGGGCGCTCCAGGTCCACGGCCACGACGTACTGCGGGTCGTCGGCCGGGGCGTAGCCGACGAAGGTGGTGAAGTAGCCACCCCCGGTGTAGCAGCCGCACTCGGGGTTGGCCCGCTGGGCGGTGCCGGTCTTCCCCGCGACCCGGAACCCGTCGACGACGCCCTTGGGCGCGGTGCCCCCGGGGCCGACAACCGCCTCGAGCATGTGGCTGAGCTGGTCGGCGGTGCCCTCGCTGACCACCCGGGTGGACTCGGGCCGGGGCGCCTGGGTGACCGTGCCGTCCGGGGCGGTCACCGAGTCGACCAGCCGCGGCGGGACGCGCACCCCGCCGTTGGCCAGCGTCTGGTAGACCGACGCCATCTGCAGCGTGGTCACCGAGATGCCCTGCCCGATCGGCACGTTCGCCGCCCGGCTGGCCGTCCAGTCCGCGGAGTCCTGGAGGATGCCGGCGCTCTCGCCGGGCAGCTCGATGCCGGTGGTCGACCCGAGGCCGAAGGCCCGCAGGTAGCGCTCGAAGGTGCTGTCGCCGATCTCCCGGGCCAGCATGATCGAGCCGACGTTGCTGGACTTGGCCAGGATGCCGGTCACGGTGAAGTCGATCGGTTCGTGGTCGTGCGCGTCGGTGACGACGACGTCCCCGGCCTGGATGTGGCCGTCGACGTTCAGCACCGAGTCCTTGGTGGCCTTGCCCTCCTCGATGGCGGCGGCCAGGGTGACCGCCTTCATCACCGAGCCGGGCTCGTACACCTCCGAGACCACCGGGTTGCCCAGCAGGTCGGGGTCGGTGGTGTTGTAGGAGCCGGGGTCGTACCCGGGGCAGCCGGCCATCGCCGCGACCTCGCCGGTGGCCACCTCCAGCACCACGGCCGAGGCGGTGGTGGTGAAGCCGTCGGCGCAGGCGGCGTCCAGCCGCTGCTGGACGACGAACTGCAGGTCCTCGTCGAGGGTGAGCTGGACGGTGCTGCCGTCGACGGCGGGCACGGTGTCGTCGATGCCCGAGGGGATCGGGTTGCCCCGGCCGTCGACCTCGACCCGCTCCTCGCCGTCGGTGCCCGACAGCACGTCCTCGTAGCGCTGCTCGATGCCGGCCAGCCCGTCGCCGTCCCGCCCGATGAAGCCGACCACCTGGCCGCCGACCGCGCCGGCCGGGTAGAGCCGCACCGGGTCGTCCTCGAAGAAGAGGCCCTGCCGCTCGTCCAGTGCGCGGATCCGGTCGGTCACCTCGGTGGAGACCTGCTCGGCGAGGACCACGTAGCGGCTGTCCTCCGACAGCTTCGCGGTGAGCTCCGCGGCCGGGACGTCCAGCAGCGTGGTCAGCGCCAGGGCGGTGCGGGCCGGGTCCTCGACCAGCGAGGGGTCGGCGGTCACCCGCTCGGCGTCCACGGAGTACGCCAGCAGCTGGCCGTCCCGGTCGGTGATCTGCCCGCGGACGGCGGCGATCGGGAAGACCTTCATCCGGTCGTTCTCCGCCGCCTGGGCGTAGGGCGCGCCGTCGACGCCCTGCAGCACGACGAGCTTGGCCACCACGACCACCAGCAGGGTCACCAGGAAGGCCAGGCCCCACCGGTTGCGCTGCTCGCGCTGGGCCATCCCCAGCGGCTGCCGGCGGCCGCCCTCCCGCCGGGGTCGCAGCCCGCCGGCCCGGCCGGCCGGGCCGCTGGGTCGCGACGGGGTCCGCCGGGCCGTGCCGGGGCGGAACGGGGGCGGGGGTCCTGCTGGTGGCACGGATCAGTTCCCGGGGGTCTGGGCGTTCTGCGGGGCGGTGTCGTTCGGGGGTGGGCTCGCGTCCTGCGGGGAGACGGTGTCCTCGGTGGTGGTCGTGTCCCCCGGCGAGGCGGGTTCGGGGGCGGGTGCGGGGACGGCGGTCCCGACGAGCACGGAGGTGCCGTCGGGGGAGAGCACGAGGTGGCCGGCGGAACCGGGCGGGACCAGGCCCTCCTCGGTGGCCGCGCGGGCCAGCTCGGCTGCACTGTCGGCAGCGACCACCCGCTGCTCCAGTCGAGCGACCTCCTGGGCCTGCTCGGCGTTCGCCGTCCGCTGGCGGGTGGCCTCCAGGGAGTCGACGGCGATGGCGGTGTTCAGCAGCAGCAGGCCCAGCGTGGTGGCCACCAGCAGGCCGACGACGAGGAGCACGAAGGGCGCGCGCCGGCGGACCGTGCGGCGTGCCGGTCGCGGGACGGGCCGGGAGGCCCCGGCGTCCCCGGGCACCAGCCGAAGCTGCGGCCGCGGCACCGGACCGCTGCGCCGGGAGGGCGCGGTGCGCGGCACCTGCACCGGCCCGGTGGTCGCGGTGCGGGCGCGGGGCGCGCCGGCGCGGCCGGACGTCGTCCGGGCGGGGGCGCTCACCCGGCCCTCCGGACCCGCTCGGCGGCGCGCACCCGGGCGGAGGCGGCCCGCGGGTTCGCCGCGACCTCCTCGGCCCCGGGGGCCTCGCCGCCCCGGGTGACCAGCCGGAGCACCGGGGCGTGCTCGGGCATGGGCACCGGCATGCCGGGCGGGGTGCGGTCGACCGCCTCGGCGGCGAGGGTCTGCTTCACGATGCGGTCCTCGAGGGAGTGGAAGCTGATGACGGCGACCCGGCCGCCGACGGCGAGGGCGTCGATGGCGGCGGGGAGGGCACGGGTGAGGACGCCGAGCTCGTCGTTGACCTCGATGCGCAGCGCCTGGAAGGTCCGCTTGGCCGGGTGGCCACCGGTCCGCCGGGTCGCGGCCGGGATGGCGTCGCGGACCAGCTCGGCCAGCCGGGCGGTGCCGGTGAACGGCTCGCGCGCCCGCTCGCGCTCGATGGCGGACGAGATCCGGCCGGCGAACCGCTCCTCGCCGTAGACCCGCAGCACCCGGGTGAGCTCGCCCCGGCTGTAGGTGTTGACCACGTCGGCCGCGGTGCGGGGCCCGGTGGGGTCCATCCGCATGTCCAGCGGGGCGTCGGTGGAGTAGCTGAAGCCGCGGGTGGGGCGGTCCAGCTGGAGCGAGGAGACGCCGAGGTCGAACAGCACGCCCTGCACCTCGGCGACCCCGCGGTCGGCGAGCACGTCGGGCAGCTCGTCGAAGACGGCGGGGACGAGCGTGGCGCGCTCGGCGCAGCCGGCGGCCGCGATCCGGGCGGCGGCCTCGGCGCGGGCGTCGGGGTCGCGGTCCAGGCCGATCAGGCGCAGCTCGGGGTGGGCGCGCAGCAGGGCCAGGGAGTGGCCGGCCAGCCCGAGGGTGCAGTCGACCAGCACCGCGCCGGGGCCCTGCAGGGCCGGGCCGAGCAGCTCGGTGACCCGGTCCAGGAGCACCGGCACGTGCACGGCCGGGCCGACCGCGGCGGGGTCGCCGGTGGAGTCGCCGGTGGAGTCGCCGGGGGCGGTGCTCATCGACGGCTCCTCTCCGGCGCTCGGGGTCACGGTGGGTCTGGTGGTGGCTGGGTGGGGTGGGGCGCAGTGGGGGCGGTGGAGCGGAGTGGGGCCCTGGTGGGCACGCGGTGGGCGTCCACCCGGGCCCGCCGCCCCGCAGGGCTCGCCTGGCGCCGGGGAAGCGGTACCAGGTGGAGCCCTGCCGGGGCGGCTCGGGCGGGTGGTGCCTGCGCGGGTGGTGCGGTGCGGTCGTGCTGTGCACGGGTGGTGCGGTGCGGTCGTGCTGTGCACGGGTGGTGCAGGACGTCGAGCCGGGGGGAAGTCGGCTCGCTGTCCGGTGGCCCGAGCCGGGGGGAAGCCGGCTCGTGACCCGGTGGGTCGAGCCGCGGGGAAGTCGGCTCGGCCCGGTGGGTGGTGCAGGTCTGTGGTGCGGGCGGGTGGTGCGGTCGGGGGTGGGGGCCGGTGGGGTGCTGACGGGCTCAGGAGAGGGTCGGCATCCCCTCGCTCTCCATGGCGGCGAAGACGGCCTCCTGCTCGGCCACGTAGGCGTCCCAGGTCGTGCTGTCCCAGATCTCGAACCGGGTGTCGACGCCGACGACGACGACGTCGCGGTCCAGGCCGGCGTACTCGCGGAGGCTGGCCGGGAGGGTGATGCGGCCGGTCTTGTCCGCCTCCACCTCGACCATCGAGCCGAAGCTCATGCGCGCGTGCATGCGGGCCGCGTTCGTGTCGGAGGGGGCCATGGCCTTGAGGGCGGCGCTCTGCTCGGCGACCCGGGCCATGGTGAGGCCGTAGACGCAGCGCTCCTGGCCCTTCTTGATCACCATGCCGCCGGCCACCAGCTCGCGGTAGCGCACGGGGAGGGCGAGCCGGCCCTTCTCGTCGAGGCGCAGGGGGTAGCTGCCGACGAACACCGGATCACCCCCCGCATCTGTCCTCCTGTGGCTCTGCCGGATCCCATCCGTGGTCCCGGCCTCCCCATCCGGCGACACATTAACCCACTGGCCCCCACTGGACACCACTTCGTGCCGTGTCGGCCCCTCCGCTCCACCGACCCCCACCGGGCTCCCCCGACCACCCGGGCTCCCCGCCTCGCTGGCCGCCGACGCCCGCCCGCGAGCTGGGCACCCCTCGGCGGCGCTTCGCACGTACCGTGGGCCGGGTGACCGAGGGCACCCGGGAGCTGGATCCCACGACGACCACCGGGGGGCCCGGGGACCCGCTCCCGGCGACGCCGACCTCGACCTGGACGTGGCGGCCGCCGGCGCGCAGCTGGCCGCCTCGATCAGCCGGGTGGTGGAGGGCAAGCCCGACGTCGTCCGGCTGGCCCTGGCCGTGCTGCTGGCCGAGGGCCACCTGCTCATCGAGGACGTCCCCGGCGTGGGCAAGACGACGCTGGCCAAGGCGCTGGCCCGGTCCATCGACGGCACCGTGCGCCGGATCCAGTTCACCCCGGACCTGCTGCCCAGCGACGTCACCGGCGTGGCCGTCTACGACCAGGAGAGCCGCGCCTTCGAGTTCAAGCCCGGGGCCGTCTTCGCCAACGTCGTGGTCGCCGACGAGATCAACCGTGCCTCGCCCAAGACCCAGTCGGCCCTGCTGGAGTGCATGGAGGAGCGGCAGGTCACCGTCGACGGGGTCACCTACGAGCTGGCCCGGCCGTTCATGGTGGTGGCCACCCAGAACCCGCTGGAGATGGAGGGCACCTACCCCCTCCCCGAGGCCCAGCGCGACCGGTTCACCGCCCGCGTCTCGATGGGCTACCCGGACCGGGACGCGGAGCTGGCCATGCTCGACGAGCGGTCCAGCACCGACCCGCTGGGCGACCTCACCCCGGTCATCGACGCCGCGGGCGTCCGCGCCCTGGTCGCCGCCGTCGGCCGGCTGCACGTCGCCGAACCGCTGCGCCGCTACGTCGTGGCGCTGGTGGAGGCCACCCGCCGCTCCCCCGACCTGCGGCTGGGCGCCTCCCCCCGGGCCGGTCTGCAGCTGCTGCGCGCCGCCCGGGCCACCGCCGCGCTGGCCGGGCGCGACCACGTGCTCCCCGACGACGTCCAGGCGATGGCGGTGCCGGTGCTCGCCCACCGGCTGCTGCTCAGCCAGGACGCCGCGATGGCCCGCCGGGACACCCAGCGGGTGGTCACCGACCTGCTCGCCACCGTCCCGGCCCGCGGCCGCTGAGCCCGACACCCCCCGAGGTCACCCGGTGGCACGCACCCGGATCGGCGACGCCGTCTCCTCCCTGACCCTGCGCGGCCGCTGCCTGGTCGCCGCCGGGGTCACCCTGGCGCTGCTGGGCGCGCTCCTCGGCGAGCGGACGCTGCTCCAGCTGGCGCTGTTCGTCCTCGCCC
The DNA here is from genome assembly GCF_007994135.1 of Modestobacter roseus. Lineage (NCBI taxonomy): Bacteria > Bacillati > Actinomycetota > Actinomycetes > Geodermatophilales > Geodermatophilaceae > Modestobacter > Modestobacter roseus. Next base: position 910,730 of record NZ_VLKF01000001.1, on the reverse strand, counting down.
TCCCGGTGCTCTCCGCGGTCGGGGTGGCCCGGCAGCGTTTCCGGCTGGCCTCCCGCCGCTCGGTCACCCCCGGCCGGGTGCCCCGCGGCGACGACGCCTCCGTGCTGCTGGAGGTCACCAACACCGACCGGCGCCCCGGCGGCCTGTGGCTGCTCGCCGAGCAGGTGCCCGCCGAGCTGGGCGCCCGGCCGCAGTTCGTCGTCGAGCGCCTGGCCGCCGGGGTCACCGCCGCGCTGCGGTACCGGGTGCACGGCGGCCGGCGGGGCCGGTTCGCCCTCGGCCCGCTGCGGCTGCGCCTGGTCGACCCCTTCGGCCTGGTGCTGCGCACCGCCGCCGGCGCCGACACCGCCGCCCTGGTCGTCGTCCCCCGGGTGCGCCCGCTGTCCGGCGCGGGGCCGCTGGCCGGCGTCGGCGGCAGCGGTGGGGAGGGCGCCCGCCGCTCGATCGCCGTCCACGGGGAGGACGACGTCAGCACCCGCGAGTACCGCCACGGCGACGACCTGCGGATGGTGCACTGGCGGGCCACCGCACGCACCGGTGAGCTGATGGTGCGGCTGGAGGAGCGGCCCTGGCGGGCGTCGGCGACGCTGCTGCTGGACTGCCGCTCGACCGGTCACCTGCTCGGCGGGACGGCGGCCGGGCCGGCCGGTGACACGGCGCCCCCCACGGACACCCTGGAGTGGCTGATCGAGGCGGCGGCGAGCATCGGCAGCCACCTGATCGGCCGCGGCGCGGGGCTGCGGGTGGTCACCGAGGCCGGTGAGCTGCGCCCGGCCACCGGCGCCCGCGGCCTGGGGGCGGGCGAGCTGCTCGACTCGCTCGCCGAGCTGGCCCCCTCCCGGCACAGCGGCCTCGAGCCGGGGCTGCAGGAGCTGCGGCGGGGCGGGGACGCCGGTCCGGTGGTCGCCCTGCTGGGGCTCCTGGGCCCGGACGACGTGCAGGCCCTGGCCCGGGCGCGCTCCGGGCCGGGCACCGACCTGGCCGTGCTGGTCGACCCGGAGAGCTGGCTGGACGCCGGCGCGGTGCGCGGACGGCGGCCGCTCGCACCGGCGGCCCGCGCCCAGGTGGTCGCCCAGCAGCAGCAGGCCGCCGACCTCCTCGCCGCGGCCGGCTGGCGAATCGCGCTGGCCCGGGCCGATGCCGGTGTCGAGCAGCTGTGGGAGACCCTCGGCGACCCGGCCGCGCGGGTGCCGGCATGAGCCACCCTGCGTCCACCGCGCGGCCCGGACGCACCGCGCCACCCAGACCCACACCGCCACCCGAACCCACACCGCCACCCGAACCGACACCGCCGCCCGAGTCCGTCGGGACCGCCCTGGCCGCGACCGCCGCCGTGGCGCTGGGGAGCCTGGCGCTGGCGCCGGTGTTCGCCACCCCGGGGTGGCTGCTCCCGGTGCTGTTCGTCGTCGCCGCGGTGGGGCTCGGTGGGGTGGCGCTGCGCGCCGGGGCGGCGCGGCTGCCGGGCTCCGTGGCCCGCCGGGTGCGGCCGCTGGTGCCCGTCGGCCAGCTGGCCCTGGTGCTCGCCGCCCTCACGGTCGTGTTCGCGCCGGGCGAGGCGTGGGCCGGGGTGCTGCCGACCCCGGGCAGCGTGGCGGAGCTGGGCGGCCTGCTCGCCGACGGCACGGAGGAGATCCGCGAGCAGGCGACGCCGGCGCTGCCGCTGACCGGGCTGGTGGCGCTCACCGCCGTCTTCGTGGCGCTGGTCGCCGTCGCCGTCGACCTGCTCGCCGTACCGGCCCGCCAGCCCGCCCTGGGCGGCCTCGGGCTGCTGGTCCTCTACTGCGTGCCGGTCAGCACGATCACCGGTGACGTCGCGCTCGTCGCGTTCCTCGGTCCGGCCACCGGCTTCGCGCTGCTGCTGTGGGCCGACCAGCGCGCCCGGCTGACCACCGGCGCGCGGGCGGGCAGCGGCGCACCGCTGGGCACCGGCACCCTGCCGGCGCTGCGCACCGGCGCGCTGGCGCTGGTGCTCGGGGTGCTGCTGGCGGCCGTCGTCCCCACCCTCGGGGAGGGCTCGCTGGCCGCCCGCTGGGGCACCGGTGGGCAGGGCACCGGCACCGCACTGGACCCGGTGGCCGAGATGCGCGGGCAGCTGAACCGGCCGTCCCCGATCGACCTGCTCAGCGTGCGCGCCGACGGCGACCTGGGCTACCTGCGCTCGGTGGTGCTCGACCGCTTCACCGCCGACGGCTGGGAGCGGAGCAACGCCGACGGTCAGCGCTCCATCGCCGGCGACGACTCGCTCGCGCCCCTGCCGAGCGGGGTGGCCCGGGAGCGGGTGACCGCCCAGATCACCAGCGTCGGCCACGACGACCAGTTCCTGCCGCTGCCCTACTCCCCGCAGGAGGTGGACGTGGCCGGCAGCGACGACGGCGACTGGCGGTTCGACCGCGCCGGCCGCACGGTCTTCGGCCGCGGCACCACCACCGCCGACCTGGCCTACCGGGTCACCGCCGACCGGCCCGAGCCGAGCGTGGCGGACCTGGCGGCGGCTCCGCCGGCCGAGCCCGGCAGCGACGGCATCGACCGCTACCTCGAGCTGCCCCCGCTCGCGCCGGCCGTCACCGACCTGGTCGAGCAGCTGACCGGCCCGGAGCAGTCGCCCTACGAACGGGTGCGGGCGGTCCTCGACCACCTGACCGACCGGTCCAACGGGTTCGTCTACAGCCTGTCCACCCAGCCGGGCACGTCCGGCGACGACCTCGCCGACTTCCTGGAGCGCAAGCGCGGCTACTGCGAGCAGTACGCCGGGGCGATGGCCGTGCTGGTGCGCGCCGCCGGGGTGCCCTCCCGGGTCGTGCTGGGCTACACCCGGGGCACCGACCGTCCCGACGGCAGCCGGCTGGTCACCAGCGACGACGCGCACGCCTGGGTGGAGGTCTACTTCCCCGGGCAGGGCTGGATCCCCTTCGACCCCACGCCGATCGCCGCCGAGCGCGCCGCGGAGCTGCCGTGGGCGCCGCGCGCCGACGCTCCCGCCGCGCAGGCGGCCGCACCGGCGGCGCCGAGCGCACCGGTGCCGGCGCCGGCCGGGCCGACCGCCCAGCTGGACCGGGACGACCAGTACGTGCCCCTGGCGACCCCCGCGACGGCGACCGCGCGGGGGCCGTGGCTGGCCGGGGTGGCCGGCCTGCTGCTGGTGGTGGCGCTGGCCGCGCTCCCGGGGGTGGCCCGGCACCGCCGGCGGCTGGCCCGGCTGGCCGACGGCCGGCCGGCGGCGTTGTGGGAGGAGCTGCTGGCCACCGCCACCGACCTCGGGGTGCCGGTGAGCGGCAGCGCCACGACCCGGCAGCTGGCCCGGCAGGTCACCGGGCGGGTGACCGGCCCCGGCGGCGCCTCGACCGGCCCGATCGAGGCGCCGCGGGTGGTCGAGGCGCTGCGGGAGCTCACCGAGGCCGAGGAACGGGCCGTCTACGGCCCCCCCGCGGCCGGGCCGGCCGACCCGGAGCTGCGCGCGGCGCTGGCCACCGTGCGGCGGGCGCTGCTGCGCAGCGTGGGGCGGCGGCAGCAGGTGGCGGCGGCGCTGTGGCCGGCCTCCACCCTGGCCGACGCCGGCCGCTGGGTGGCCGGGCGCGTGCCGCGCCGCCCACGCTCGGCCTGACGGGCCGGCGCTCGCTGGTTACGGTCGTCGCGTCGGCGAGCACGCCGGCCCACCCGACCCCCGGAGTGCCTCGTGCGCGAGATCGCCGTCTTCGCCGGCAGTGCCCACCCCGAGCTGGCCGAGGAGATGTGCGCCCAGCTGGGCGTGCCGCTGCAGCCGGTGCGGCTGACCCGGTTCGCCAACGACTGCCTCGAGGTGCAGCTGCAGGCCAACTGCCGGGAGCGCGACGTCTTCCTGGTGCAGCCGCTGGTGACCCCGGTGCAGGAGAACCTGGTCGAGCTGCTGCTGATGATCGACGCCGCCCGCGGGGCGTCGGCGGCCCGGATCACCGTGGTCATGCCGCACTACGCCTACGCCCGGTCGGACAAGAAGGACGCGCCCCGGATCTCCATCGGCGGCCGGCTGATCGCCGACCTGCTGGTCGCCGCCGGCGCGAGCCGGGTGCTGGCGATGACGCTGCACTCCCCGCAGGTGCACGGGTTCTTCAGCGTGCCGGTCGACCACCTGCACGCGCTGCGGGAGCTGGCCGACCACTTCCGGTCCCTGGACCTGTCCCGCACCACGGTGGTCTCCCCGGACCTGGGCAACGCCAAGGAGGCGGCGGCGTTCGCGCGCCGCCTGGGCGTGCCGGTCGCTGCGGGCGCCAAGCAGCGGTACGCCGACGACCGGGTGAGCATCAGCGCGGTCATCGGCGAGGTGGCCGACCGCGACGTCATCGTGCTGGACGACGAGATCGCCAAGGGCAGCACCGTGCTGGAGCTGATCGACCGGCTGCGGGACGCCGGCGCCCGGTCGATCCGGGTGGCCTGCACGCACGGGCTGTTCACCGCCGGGGCGCTCGATCGGATCGGCGCGCAGCCGGACGTGCTCGAGATCGTCTGCACCAACACGGTGCCGGTGGGTGCTTCGGAGAAGCTGACCGTCCTGTCGGTCGCCCCGGCGCTGGCCCAGGCGGTGCAGCGCATCCACGACGGGGAGTCGGTCAGCGCGCTGTTCGACACCGCACTGCCGACCACGGCACCCTCGACCACGGCACCCTCGGCCGCCGGCTGACCGTCGCCGGAGTCAGCGCAGCCGCCGTCCCGGGGGACGGCGGCTGCGCTGGTGGACGGGGTCGCTGCGGCTACTGGTCGTAGCGGCGGCGGAAGCGCTCCTCGAGCCGGTTCTTCAGCGGCTGGCGCGCGGCCTTGCCGGGCTTCCCGGGCTTGCCGCGGCTGGCCGTGGCGCCCCGGGACCGGTCGGGGCCGGGCCGGCCTCGACGGCGCCGGTGGCGGCCTTGTAGTTCAGCACGCCGAGTGCGGCTCCACCGAACGCGATCAAGGACCCCAGCACGCCGACGACGACGTTGTTCAGGGCCACGCCGCTGACCATCACGCCCAGTCCGACGACGACCAGCAGAGCACCCAACTGCACCTTGCGGCGGGCCTTCTGCCGGCGGTCACCGGTGCGGACGGTCGAGGCGAACTTCGGATCGTCGTCGACGAGGGCGCGCTCGATCTGCTCCAGCAGACGCTGCTCGTGCTCGGAGAGCGGCACGTCGACCTCCAGGTGCGCAGTACACAACCCAACGACGACAGTCCGCCGGTGGTGGCACCGAGGATACGAGCCGTTTGCGGGGTGCGAAAGGCGAGCGGCTCCCGACACACCCGGGAGTGCGGTGATCATGCCCCCGGAGGCCGCTCGGGACGGTCAGCGAGGGGTCCCCGGTCCCTGTCGCGGCCCCGGTCGCGGCCCCTCCCCCGGCGCCGTCCGGGAGGTGGCCGGGCGCTCACCGGGCGGCCGGGTGCGACCGAGCAGGGTGGCCGGGCGGACGGCACCGGCCCCGAAGCGCCGGGCGGCCCGGTCGGCGGCCAGCTCGGCGTCCCGGCGGCCGTGCTCCCGGGCACCGAGCTCCAGCTGGCGGGCGGTTCCCTCGGCCTCCACCAGCCCCTCGGCCCGCACGCCCACCAGCCGGATCCGGGCCCGGTCCAGCCCGAGGGCGTCGAAGAGCGTGCGGGCGGTGTCGTACAGCTCCTGGCCCACGTCGGTCGGGACCTTCAAGGTGCGCGACCGGGTGATCGTGGTGAAGTCGGCGAAGCGGACCTTGAGGGTGACCGTGCGGGCCAGGTGGCCGGTGGAGCGCAGCCGCCCCGCGGTCCGCTCGGCCAGGTGCAGCAGTTCCCGGTGCACCACCGCGGGGTCGTCGACGTCGGTGCCGAAGGTCTCCTCGGCCCCGGTGGACCGGTCGGGCTCGTCGGGCACCACCCGGCGCGGGTCGCGCCCCCAGGCCAGCTCGTGCAGGTGGCTGCCGGCCGCCTGACCCACCGCCCGCTGCAGGGTGCGGGCCGGCACGTGCGCCAGGTCGCCCACCGTCTTCAGCCCCAGGCGCAGCAGCACCTCCTCGGTCTTCGCGCCCACACCCCACAGCGCCCCGACCGGCAGCGGGTGCAGGAAGTCCATGACCTCGGCCGGCGGCACCACCAGCAGCCCGTCGGGCTTGGACCGGGTGGAGGCCAGCTTGGCCACGAACTTGCTCCCGGCCACCCCGACCGAGCAGGTGATCCCCTGCTCGTCGAAGACCCGGCCCCGGATGTACTCGCCGATCTGCACCGGCCCGCCCAGCCGGCGACCGGCGCCGGAGACGTCGAGGAACGCCTCGTCCAGGCTCAGCGGCTCGACCAGCGGGGTGACGCTGCGGAACAGCGCCATGACCGAGCGGGAGACCTCGGCGTAGAGCGCCAGGTCACCGGGCAGCACGGTGGCGGTCGGGCAGAGCCGCAGGGCACGTGACGTCGGCATGGCGCTGTGCACCCCGTAGGCCCGGGCCTCGTAGGTGGCCGAGGTGACCACCCCGCGGTTGCCGGCGCCGCCGACGATCACCGGCGTGCCGGCCAGCTCGGGGTGCCGGCGCACCTCGACGCTGGCGAAGAAGGCGTCCATGTCGACGTGCAGCACCGTGCAGCCGGCAGCCCGATCGGACACTCCGTGACACCCCTCACCACCCCGCGCCCCCGCGCACCCGGCACCCGGCACCCGGCACCCGCCCGACGGCCGTCTTCCCCGCGACCGTCGAACACCTGTTCGACAGGGTAGCGGGTCAGTCGGCTCCCAGCCGGCAGGCGAGCCGGTCCAGGTCCGCGCCGAAGCCCAGCCGCGCCCGGGCCACCCGCCGGGACGACGTGCGCACCGGGGCCGCCGGGCTGCGCAGCACCACCGCTCCCCCGGCGACGAGCGCGTCGACCAGGCCGTGGTCCTCCCCGACCAGCAGCGGCGGGAAGCCACCGGCGGCGAGGTAGGCGTCCCCGCGGACGCCGAGGTTCGCGCCGTGCACGTGCGGGTGGACCGCGTCCGGGGCACCCCGCCACGCGGTGTAGGCGGCGGTGAACTCCGCCTCGGCGCCGGGCGGGAAACCGGACCAGTCCTCGACGGTCACCGTGCCGGCGAGCGCGTCCACCCCTGCCGCGGCGGCCGCCCGGTGCACGACCAGCCAGTCGGCGGGCACCCGGCTGTCGGCGTCGGTGCAGGCCAGCCACACCCGTCCGGCCGGCACCCCCTCCTGCCGCGCGGCGTGCAGCACGGTCCGCGCCCCCAGGTCCCGGGCCGCGCCCACCCCCCGACCGGCTCCGGGCACGACGGTGACCCCGGCGGCGTGGCCGACGGCGGCGGTGCCGTCCGTGCACCCGTCGGTCACCACCAGCACGCGGACGGCCACCCCGGACAGCTCCGGGTGGGCGGCCGCGGCCGCGAGGGCCGCCAGGCACCCGGGCAGCAGCTCCTCCTCGTCCCGCGCCGGCACCACCACCCCGAGCAGGTCGACCCCGCTCACCACAGCTGTTCGGCGGCCGCCACCGAGGCCGCGCGGACGTCGTCGGCGCCGGCCACCACCCAGCAGTCCAGCAGCAGGTCCGGCTCCTCGTGCGCGGCCACCCGCGGCCAGGGCAGCGCCGCGCGCAGCGCCTCGTGCACCGCGTCGCCGGTCTGCGGGTACTCCGCCACGGGGTGGCGCCAGTGCACGGCGAGCACGGTGCCGCCGGGGCGGACGGCGCCGGGCACCTGGGCCAGGAACCGCTGCAGGTCGGGCTGGTCGAGGTAGTAGAGGACCTCGGAGAGCACCAGCAGGTCGACCTGCGGGAGCGGGTGGTCCGGGACGGTGGCCTGCTCGATCCGCACAGAGCCGGCGCCGGCGACCCGGCGGGTTGCCCGTTCGACCGCCGCGGCGCTGGCGTCCCACCCGGTGAGCCGGTCGCACCGGTCGGCCAGCCGGGCGGTCAGCTCCCCCACCGAGCAGCCGACCTCCAACCCCTCGGCGTAGCGCTCGCGCGGCAGCACCGCCGTCGTCAGGGCGTACTTGCGCCGCTCGTACCACCGGGCGCGCATGGACCAGGGGTCCTCGGCCGCGGCGTACATGGCGTCGAAGAAGGACGGGGGCAGGGTCACCGGAAGAGCACCTCGCAGTCGCGGTCGAAGTGGGCCAGCACCTCCGGTGGCAGCACCACCCGGTCGGCCGGGTCCGGGCCCAGCGGCCGGACCTGGGTGGTGAACCGGGCCACCGCGGCCCGCTTCGCCGCCCGCACCCCCTCTGGCAGGTCGACCCGGTGCGCCGCGTGCCAGGGCACCCGGGCGTCGTCCGGGGTGGCCCAGTGCCACGTCCAGACCGGGTACTGCCACACCGGCACGCCGAGCGCGCGCCCCGCGGCCACCGCCGCCCGGCCGACCGCCTCGTGGTCGGGGTGTGCATCCCCGGTCCACGGCGCCAGGACGGCGTCCGCCCCCTCGACCGCGGCGG